>JBJXGR010000122.1:0-31055 GCA_046160045.1 Bryobacteraceae bacterium | reverse complement strand
GCAGCGGCCCACCACCGCGGCGGCCAAGACATGCCGGTCGTGATCGTCGGGCAGTTCAAGAGTAGGGAGCAACGATTCGTATCCGGTTACGAGACAGTCTCCGGTGGCCCTATTCATCAGGTCGCGCGTACGTTCCAAGGCCTCCCGGTCCCGATGCGGCTCCTTCCGTAGCAGCGCCTCGATCCATTCCCGGTGTATCTCCTCGGTCCACCTGGCTCGGAACAGGTCCATCACCGCCAACTGCAGGAGCAAGTCTCGCATCGGGGCGGGATACAAGACGTTGGCATCGAGCAGCGCGGAGTAGTCATTCATCCGCGGGCGTAGCCCATATCCTGCTCTTGAGCTTCGCGCGCCAGTTGATCCAGGACCTCCTCCCGCTTTTGGTCGACGGCCTTCTTGTAAGCCATCACGTCCTCGATCCGAATCCGCCGGTGTCTGCCGACTTTTCGATGCGGCAAAGCGCCCTCGTCGAGAAGCTTGATCAAGAACGGGCGCGACACGTTAAGGGCCCTCGCCGCTTGCACGGTCGTGAGTTCCGAATTCTCGGGAAGAATGGTGACACCACGCCCGGCGGCCATCGCGTCCAGGATGTCGAGCAGCAACCCGACCGCCCCAATCGGCAACTCGATCGGGCGTTCCTGGCGGGAATCCTTTACCCGAAGGGCCAGCGGCCCCTTGCCTTTCGCATAACGCGAAAGGAGTTGACGGCAGGTGCGCGCAAGGGCCGCGTCCTGCGCCGAAGGAGGTAATGTTCTGTGCATGGCGGGTCCGCCTTCCCGTGACTATCGCTTCAAGTTTAGCAAACGCAATAGATGTAGTATCTGCAGTAGATGCACGGACAGAAATGTCTGCCGAAGAGTCGTCACGGCAGCGGTAATGGCACCTTGGATTGAGCGAGCCGCAACGACATCGCCCGAGACGATGGACAGGCGAATCGGGAACACTCAGAACTGCAGGCTCAGGCCGCCCAGCCCCCAGACGCCCGGCGTCCGAAAACCGTTCTCCAGGTACTGTGAGTCAAACACGTTGTTCCACTTCGTGTACACGCGCAGCGAGGTGGATTCGGACAGCGGGTGCGTGTAATGGAGCGCCAGGTCGGCCCGCCGGGCGCCGTCGAACAGAAACGCCCGGCGGGAGTAGATCTGCGCGTGCGCGGCTGCTGCCCAGAAATCGGCGGTGACGTCCCAACGCCTGGCAAAGTGCTGGACCCAGATGACGGAAGCCTGGTGCGGGGACTGGAACGTGGCGCGGAAGAAGTCGTTGTCTCGGACACTCGAGACACGCACCGTGGAGTCCGTATACGTGTACGAAGACTGTATGCGGGATCCCCGGAACAGCGCCAGTTCGGCCGAAGCCTCCACTCCCCGCGCGATGCCTCCCGACGTGTTCCGGTATCCGCCCGATCTTCCGAACGGGTCTGTCACCGGCGTGATGAATCCGCTCGAGTCAAAGGCGATCACCTCGCGGAGGTCCGTATAGAAATACGACGCGCTCAGCCGCAGCTTGCGGCCGCCGGCATACTGATCGATTCCGAACTCGAACGCGCGGGAGCGGTCGGGACGAAGGCGAGGATCCCCCAGCGCGGAAAAGCTGCCTTCAAAAAAAGAAGCGCCGAACCGCTCGTAGATCGATGGCGCGCGATATCCGTTGCCGGCATGTGCCCGGAGTTTGGTGCCCGACCGGAGGAGGCTGTAGGATACGGCCAAGTCGCCGGTGCGAGCCGCACGGGGACTGGAGAACGTCAGGCCGGCGTAAAGGGGAACCGCCCCCGCGAACTCGGGCGCCGACAGCCGGAAACCCTGCGCACGGCCCGAGACCGAAAGCTGCAGCCGGTCCTGGAGCCATCGAAACTGCTGGTGGCCGAAGAGAGAGTGGCTGTGCTGATGGGCTCGGGCGCGGTAGTCCTGCCGAGAGGCGGCCACGGGGTTGTAATCCCGGTACGGACTGTCGTACGTCTCGCGCTCCCACTCGTAGCCGAAGGTCGTCGTGGACCATCGAGAGGAATTGAGGCTGGCGCGAACGTTGGCCGTGTCGACCCCGCCATCGATGAGGGTCACGGTCCGGAAGGCGGGCTGAAAACGAACGCCGGCCAGGCCGTCCTCAAACACGCGGCGAGTGCTGACTCGCTGGTACGTGGCTCGCACCTGCACCGCGGGGGTAAACTCCTTTTCGAGGAACGCGGCGGCGGCAAGAAAACGGGAAGCGCGGCGGCTGTCCGGGTCGTTGAGATTGGGCACGAAATTGGCCCCGCCCCAGGAGAAGGGCTGTCCGGCTTCAATCAGGCGCTGCGTCTCGAGCGAGACCGGAATCGCCCGGATGGCTCCCGCCGCCGACAGCAGGCTGGCTGGGGCCGAATAAGGTGTGGAGTTCAGCAGGGCAAAGGTGTCGCTCCACCAGAGGCGGCCGCCCAGGCGGGTGGTCGAGTTGGGGAAATAATTGGCCGCGCCTTGCATGGTGGAGTTGCGGAAGGGATCGCGCCCGTCATTCCCGTTGATGACGTTGACGTGCTGGAGGGCGGCCGAGTAGGTGATGCGGTCCGCCGCGAGCCCACCGGAGAGACTGGCGGACGAGCGGGTGAATCCCAACCCTCCGCCCTCGACGAGAAGCGATCCTCGCCGGCGGCCGCCGCCCGTATCGGTCACGATGTTCACCACCCCACCGAGCGCGTGGCTGCCATAAAGCGACGATCCGGTGCCGCGCATGACCTCGATGCGCTCCGAACCGGCTGGAAACATGGTCTCCAGGAACGGCGTGGCATCGCCCTGCGTGGTGGCGGCATCCCGGAAGCGGAGGCCATCGATGGTGACCGCCGTGTCCTGCGGCCGCAGTCCGCGGCTGAGAATCCGAACCAGCGATCCCGGTCCGCCCACCTGCTGGACGCGGAGGCCGGGGACGCCCTGCAATGCCTCGCCCAGGGATGACCGGTCGCGCAGGCGGAGTTGTGCGCTATCCACCACGTCGACCGCGCGAGCCGTTTCGTCGGCGGACTGCGCCACCGCCGAAGCGGTGACGATCACTTCCGTCCGCACGTTGTTCACCTGGAGCGTGACAGGCAGATCGACGTCACCGGCGGCAAGCGTCACCTGGCCTGAGAATTCGCCGAACCCCGGAGCGGAGACCTGGACCCAGTAGTCGCCAGAGGCGAGGCGGGACACGTGGAACCTGCCCTGGTCGCTGGTAAAGGTGAGAAAGCGAGCCGCCCCCGCGCGGCTGGAGACGACGACACGGGCGCTGCTGATCGGTTGTTGTGCCGGGTCGTTGACGGTGCCGGCAAGATCCGCGGCACCCGCGGGAACAGCGGCCAGGAAACCGGCCAGCCAAATTGTAGTCTTGAACATCCAGCCCCTCCCTCGAAGGCCTTGCATGGATTCCGCGAGCCTTTCGCTCGCGTCTGTCGGCAGGTCTTCGGACTTGCAGGCTGGATGTCGACTCCTACTACCCGCCGCTTCCCGGTCCGGTGAAGGACCAGTGCTTTTTGAAGGCGGGGTTCGTTCCTGCTTACCGCTGCGGGGCAGTCCCGGACTCTCACCGGGTTCCCTCTTACCGCGCCGGACATGTTCTACCCGGCGCACCGTCAGTCAAAGGGAGTGTATCACGTCGAGCAGCGACGGAGGAATCCCTGGCTTCGATCACTCGTCGATGCTGCCAGCCTTCCGTTTCGGGATGGCTTCTGGCATCCTGAGACGTTGCGTTCTCCGCAATCTCAGGAGGGCATATGGACAAGTTCACTCGCCGCGATGCCGTCGCCGGCGCCGCCGCTAATCTTCTGCTGGTGACGCCGGAGATCGCTTTCGGGTCACAGGCCAACTCCGCCGTCACCGTTGGCATCATCGGCACGGGAGGCCGCGGCCGTTACGTGGGCGGCCATATGACGCGCGATCCTCGAGCGCGGCTGACGGCCATCTGCGATCTGTTTCCCGATCGCATCGACCTCGCCAAGACCCTCGTTCCCGGCGGAGCGAATGCCCGTGTGTACAGGAACTACCACGAACTCCTGGCCCAACCCGACATCGACGCTGTGCTGATCGCGACGCCCGTGTTCCTGCATCCTGAGCACTTCGAGGCGGCCTGTCAGGCGAAGAAGCACGTGTACTGCGAGAAGCCGGGCGGCGCCGACGTCGCCGGCGTCAAACGGTTGCTGCGCGCCGGGCAGAATGCGGATCCGAGCCGGACGATTCAGTTCGGATTCCAACAGCGGCACAGCCCCGAATACCTCAAGGCGATGAGCATTATGCAGCAGGGCAAGATCGGCAAGCTCACGCTCATGATGACGTACTGGGTGATCGGCGGACAGCCGATGACGGAGTTCAAGTCGCCCTACCCCGCCGACGAGAATCAGAAACTGCGCCACTGGTCGCTGTTCCGCGACTACTCCGGCAGCCCGATCGTGGAGCAGGATTGTCACGGCGTCGACACGATCAACTGGTTCGGCAACGGGCATCCCGTCAAAGCCGTCGGTCGCGGCGGCGTGCGCTTCCCCCTGCCTTACGGAGATTGGTCTTCCGATTACCACGACATCATCTACACCTATCCGGATGGCCTGGAAGGGTGGCTGATCAGCATCAAGCATACGTCCGGGTTCCGCGACGTGAAGGAGCAGTTCTTCGGCTCGAAGGGAATGCTCGAGACCTCGCGCACGTATTACAAGTGGCACGGGCCGACGCAGACCGCGCCTTTGAAGAACGCCGACGATCTGCAGGACCGCAGCCTGATCGAGAAAGGCGAGTCCAAGCGCGAGATTACCATCGACGCGATTGAAGTGTTCTTCAAGAGCATCGTCGATAAGAAGCCGCATAACATGACGCAAGCGGCGGCCGACAGCACCTTCACCAGCCTGTTGGGCCGCATGGCGTACGAAACCAAACGCGAAGTGACCTGGGACGAACTGCTGCGCTCAGCCTGACGGTGGCGGCCTTCAGGCCGCGGCGCGCTTTAGCGCGCCAGCGTCGAGACGAGTCGTCTCGACGCGGCAGACTTGAGAGTTCGCGCCACAAGCGCCCTTCAATTCCACAACCGCCGGCTAACCCGGATCAGTGTGTAACTGCTCACCAGAAACACCCCAAACAACGCCAGCGCGAACTCCATGCGGCCGTAGAGATAATTGCCGACCATGAACAGCGACGACCAGATGGCCGTGCAGCCCGCTACCCATCCGAGCATCGAAAGCGGGATGTTCTCGTGTTCGGCGGCGTGGGCCATCTCGGCCGCGGACACACCGGCATGCTGCTGCACCTCCCGCCACCCCGGGCCGAACGGGCGCACCTTCCTGTAGAACTCCACCAGTGTCCGCTGGTCCGTTCTGGGCCCGACGTACGCCGTCACGATCCAACAGATGGACGTCACCACCACCGTGAGCAACAACTCCCGATGCGTCCCGAGCGCGATTCCGTACTTGTGCCCGATGACCAGTGCCAGGGAGATGGTAAACGAACTGACCATCGCCACCACCTCACACCAAGCGGTAATCCTCCACCAGAACCAGCGCAACAGGTAGAGCAGGCCCGTACCGGCGCCCACCTGCAGGAGAAGGTTGAAGCTGTCCTGCGCGGTCTCAAGGACAAAGACCATCGCGGAGGACACGAAGAACAGGCCGATGGTCGCCAGGCGGCCGACGAACACGTAATGCTTCTCGTCGGCGTCGTGCCGCACGAAGCGGCGGTAGAAGTCGTGCACCAAGTACGACGCTCCCCAGTTGAGCAGCGTGAGAATCGTCGAGGAGTTGGCCGCGATCAATCCGCCCACCATCAGCCCCATCCAACCGGTGGGAAGGAACTTCAGCATGGCGGGATAGGCGATGTCGTGCCCGATCAGACTGGGATCGAGGTGCGGAAAGGCCTTCTGAATGTCGGACAACTCCGGATACACGAGGATGGAGGAAAGCCCGACCAGGATCCACGGCCACGGCCGGAGGACATAGTGGGCGATGTTGAAGAACAGGGTACTGCCGAGCGAGTCGCGCTCCGATTTCGAGGCCAGCATGCGCTGAGCGATAAAGCTGCCGCCGCCCGGTTCCGCCCCCGGATACCAGACCGACCACCACTGGACGGCCATCGGCATGATGAACACGGCCAGCGCCAGTTCGCCGTTCGCAAAGTCGGGCAGCAGGTCGAGGTAGTTGAAGCCTCCAGGCCCCTTCAGGTGCGAGAGTTTCTCCACCAGTCCCGTGAGGCCGCCCACCTGCGGCAGGTTCACCGCAAAGTAGGCCGCGGCGATCACGGCCGACATCTTGATGAAGAACTGGATCATGTCGATCACCAGCACCCCCCAAAGTCCCGAGTGCGCGGCGAAGACGACATTCAACAGGCCGACGGCGGCGAGGGTCTGCCAGCGGCTGAGGCCGAACAGGATGCCGGCAATCTTGCACGCCGCCAGGTTCACCGAGGCCATGATGATGCAGTTGAAAAAGAGGCCGAGGTAGATGGCGCGGAATCCTCGCACGAACGTCGCCGCCTTGCCCGAATAGCGCAACTCGTAAAACTCGAGATCGGTCAGGACGCCGGAACGCCGCCACAGGCGTGCGTAGAAAAACACGGTGGCGACGCCCGTCAGGACAAACGCCCACCACTGCCAATTGCCGGCAACGCCCTGGGTGCGGACAAAATTGGTGACCAGGTTGGGGGTGTCGCTGGAGAAAGTGGTCGCCACCATCGACAGTCCGGCCAGCCACCAAGGCACCGACCGACCGGAGGCAAAGAACTCGGAGGTGTTCTGGCCGGAACGCCTGGCGAAGAACAGGGCGGGAATGAAGCAGACGGCGATCGTGGCGAGGACGATCATCCAGTCGAGGGTGTGGAGTTGCATCGCGGGTTGATGAGTACCGCTATGCTAGCGCACGCGGAACGCCGCCGCTGGAGCGTCCAGACCGACGGCATTCAGACGGGTCGCTCGCCGCGCCGCCACTGCTTCCAGATTGGCCCGGAAGAACCGGCATGCCCAATGCCGGCGCATCACCGTTTTGCACCAGCCGTATCAAGGAGGGTTCAGTCTTCGTTGTCCTCCGCTCTGACGGGCGTCAACTCCTCGGTTGTGTCCACGTCATCGGATTCCAGTATTCGCCGGCAATCCAGGCATTCCACGTAGTCGACTCCGTCCTGCCTGGCCAGCACCACTACTCGTCTATGCGTACAGACCACCGGTTGCATATGCGGATAAAGATGATTCTAATCATCGCCTTATCCTTGTCAAGTGAAATCTCGGACGGGGACCACCCTGGGGGTCGGCGTTTCGAGGGAAAATCGGAGTGTCATGCCGTTCCCAACCCACCGGCCGCGCCGCCTTCGCGGGACCGAGGCCATCCGCACGCTCGTGCGGGAGACGCGTCTCCATCCCGGGCAGTTCATCCTGCCCCTGTTCGTATGTCCCGGCGAAGGCATCAAGCGGGAGATCCGCTCCATGCCGGGGAACTATCAGATGTCGGTCGACGTGCTGGTGGCCGAGTGCCAGGAGGTCCGATCGCTGGGACTGGGGGGCATTATCCTGTTCGGCTTGCCGGAAACCAAGGACGAAATCGCCTCCGGCGCTTATGCGGACGACGGAATCGTCCAGCGCGCTGTTCGCGCCATCAAGCGCCAGACCCCCGAAGTGTTGGTGATGACCGATGTCTGCAACTGCGAGTACACCAGTCACGGCCACTGCGGCAGGATCGTCGACGGTGATGTCGACAACGACGCGACCATCGAATGGCTGGCCGCCTCGGCGGTTTCCCACGCTCGGGCGGGCGCCGACATCGTCGCCCCCTCGGACATGATGGACGGCCGCGTGGGCGCCATCCGCCAGGCGCTGGACCAGGCTGGGTTTCTGAAGACGCCCATCCTCGCCTATGCCGCCAAATATGCTTCCGGTTTCTATGGCCCGTTCCGTGAAGCGGCCGAGTCGGCCCCTCAGTTCGGCGACCGGCGCAGCTACCAGATGGATCCCGCCAACGCGAGGGAGGCCATGAAGGAGATCGCCCTGGACCTGGAAGAAGGCGCCGACATGATCATGGTGAAGCCGGCGCTGGCGTACCTCGACATCATCTCCGAAGCCCGACGCCGCTTCGATGTGCCGCTGGCGGCCTATCAGGTGAGCGGCGAGTTTTCCATGATCATGGCCGCGGCGAACAACGGGTGGGTGGACGGGGAGCGCATCATGATGGAGACGCTGACGGCCATCCGGCGCGCGGGAGCGGATTTTATTCTGACGTACTTCGCCAAGCCCGCCGCGAAGTTGCTGTAGAGCGGCGACCCCGTGGCACCGGGCGACGTTGTTTGTCGCCCGGTGCGCTTGTCTGCTTCAGCCAGACCAGGATACGGGAAGGCTGCGGACAGGGCGTCGGAAGTCACGGTGGCACCAGGAACGCCGTGTCCGCAGCCTTCCGGCCGCGGTTCGGTTGGCGGCACGTCCGCGCGCGAACTCGCTGAAACGAGGGGCGACAAACGACGTAGCCCGTCGGCTCTGAGCCTTATCGGCCCAGCACGAAATCAATTTCGTAGAGATCGTAGTGCGCACGGCGGAGGCCAAGGCGTTCGTACGCGCACCGGGCACGCTCATTCTCTTTCTCGACGTACAGCCGCAGGCCACACGCCCCGGCGGCCTTCGACTCATCGAAGATATGCCGGTAGAGGCTGGTGAATACGCCGCGTTCGCGATACTCCTGGTGCACGTAGACGCTTTGCAGCCACCAGAAGTTAGCGTGTCGCCAGTCGCTCCACTCAAAGGTGATCATGGCTTGACCGATCACGCGTCCGTCGTGCTCCGCGACAAAGTAATAGCCCTTGGTTTCGTCGGCAAGGACCGCCGTGACTCCCGCCAGTAGCACTTCCGGCTTCAATTCCAGCTTCTCGGTCTCCCGTGCCATCGCCGCGTTGAACGCCGCGACGATCTCCACGTCCTCAACGACGGCGCGCCGGATTTCGAGGGTCATCCCGTTCAGGATATCGCGCGGTGATACAATCGGCGGGTTTGGAGAAAAAGATGGACAGACGAAAGTTCATGCAGGCCGCGTTCTGGTCTGCGTCCGCAGGAACCCTTATGCTCGAATCCGCTCCCACGATCCATATCCGCCACGGCGAAGTCAAGAAATGGCGCTCGGTTAAAGGTATGGAAGGCCTGGAAGTCGCCATGGAGTTTCTGTCGAAGCCCGATCTAGCCTCGATGAAAGAGGGCCGCTATCCGCTCGAGGGCGAAGAAGTCTACGCACTCATCATGAAGATGAAGACAAAGCCCGAGGCCGAAGGCGAGTTCGAAACACATCGAAGGTACATCGACGTACAGAGCCTGATCTCCGGGCAGGAGACGATTGGCTATGCGAGCGCTTCTTCGCTCAAGACCACCAAGCCTTACGACGAGAAAGTGGAGGCCGAGCTGTTCTCGCTGCCGCCGACTTACGGACGCCTGCAGATGAAGCCTGGAATGTTTGCCATCTTCGCTCCCGGCGAAGCGCACCTGCCCGGCCGCGATCTGGACGGCGAGCACGAGATCCGCAAAGTGGTCGTGAAGGTGTCAGTGGCCTGGCAGAAGGCTCACGCGAAGAAAGGGTAGAAGGAGGCCGGCCTGGGGGCCGGCCGCGGACCGCTGGGTCCGCTCCACAATATGGCGATCTTTGAAGGAATCATTCCCGCCCTGGTCACTCCGTTCGACGCCCGCGGCCAGTTGGATGAGAACATGTTGCGGCGGCTTGCCGAACAGTTCGTGGGGTTGGGCGTCCAGGGACTCTATCTGTGCGGCGGCACCGGCGAGGGGGTCGTGCTCGAGGCCGAAGAGCGCAAGCGCATCGCGACGGCAGTCATCGACCAGGTCAAAGGCCGGGTGCCGGTGATCGTTCACGTCGGCAGCGTCTCGACGCCGCAATCGGTGGACCTGGCCGCCCACGCGGCCAGCGTCAAGGCCGACGCCATCGCGTCCGTGCCTCCCTTCTATTACGGCGTCTCGCGCGACGGCATCGGCCGCCACTACGCCGCGATTGCCGCGACGAGTCGCTTGCCGCTGATCATCTACAATATCCCCGGCGCGGTGAACGTCACGGTGACGCCCGCGATGGCCGCCGACTATGTGCAGGCCATTCCCACCCTGGCCGGCATTAAGTTCTCGTCCTACAACCTTTTCGAAATGTGGGGCATGCTGCAATTGCAGGAGGGCCGCTTTACGGTACTCTCCGGCAACGACGAGATCCTGATCAGTTCGCTCGCCATGGGAGCGCACGGAGGCGTCGGCCTGACCTACAACCTGATGCCGGGGCTCTACCTGGAACTGTACCGGCGCTTTGGCGCGGGAGATCTCGGCCGGGCGCGCGAGATGCAGGGTTATGCCAACCAGGTGATCTCGATCCTGCTCCGTCATCCCGTGCTGGGATCGGCCAAACTGATGCTGAAGTGGAAGGGCTACGATTGCGGTTTGGCCCGCGGCCCCATCGACAATCCTACCGAGGCCCAGCAGCAGAGCCTCCGAACCGAACTCGAGAAGATCGGCTTCTTCCAGAAGGATTTTGGATTGTAGACGCATGACCAAAGAGGCGCTGTTTCCGGATTTCCCTCGCGAGGAATACCTGGCTCGCTGGCGGCGCGCCCGCGAGGCGATAAAGGCGGCCGGGATGGATGCGCTGCTCCTGTCCAACCAGGAGAATCTGCGCTACTTCGCCGGATTCCACCAGGGGGCCTGGGAGTGCAAGCACTTCTATTTCTTCCTCCTGCTGCCCGCCGACGAAACGATTCCTCCGGTGTTACTTTTCGCCAACGGCTTCCAGCACCAGGCCCGGTGCTCCTGGGTAGAAGAGGTGCGCCATTGGAAGTGGCAAAAGGCGTTCTACATGAGCCACGAGACCAATGCGGTTCCGCTGATCGCGGAGGTACTGAGGGAAAAAGGGCTGGACGGCGGAACCATCGGCATGGAACTCGGGGCGAACATGCACTTGGGTATGGGGGCGCGGCACTTTGACGACCTGCGCCAGGCCGTCGCGCGGGCACAGATTGTGGACGGAACCGACGCGATCTGGAGCGTCCGCGCGATCAAGTCGCCGGCCGAGATCGAGCGGTTGCGCGAGGCGGCGCGCATCTCCTGCCTCGGGGTGAAAGCGGGTTTCGAAGCTTTGCGTGCGGGCGTGACCGAGCGCCAGATCGCGGGGGTCATGCACGAGGCGATGTTTGGGGCGGGCGCGACGCGGACCGGCCTGATGTGTGTGTATGGAGGGCCGCGCCTGATGTGGGCCGACTCGACGCCCAGCGATTACGCTTTCCGAAAGGGCGATGTCATCCAGTTCGACGGCGGCATCATCTACGAAGGCTACTGGTGCGACTTCAAGCGCATGGCCGCGATTGGGGAACCCACCGCGGAGCAGCGCCGCCACTTTGAACTGGCCTGCCGGGGGCTGGAGCGGGCGCTCGAAACGATGGGGCCCGGCGTCGCGTCGCGGGATGTCTTTCATGCGGCGTTTGCCGTCAACAACGAAGCAGGCTACGGCGACTTCTCGGCATGGTGCCTGGAAAACGGCTGGTCGGCGATTGGCCATAGCCTCGGCCTGAACATCCACGAGCATCCAGGGATCAGCGCGGCCTCGCCGGCCGTCCTCGAACCGGGCATGGTCTTCGCGGTCGAGCCCTACATCACCCTTGGCGGAAAGTTCCCGTTCTGGGACGCGACGGAAAAGTACGGGCTGGAAGACAACGTCGTGGTCACGGCGGACGGGATCGAGATGCTTACCAAAGAGGAGTATGTGACCCACGATCTGTGGATCGCCTAGGAGGACGGGGGGAATTGGAGTTTCTACATTCCACGAAGCGCCTCCGGGGGGGCGAATCCAGCGGCCTTGCCCAGCGCTGGGCGGTCGGAGACCGGCTATCTGTGGTGCCAGGCACCGCGCGGCTGAGTCGTCCCGAGGGCCCGGCTGTTTCATTCCGGCACGCCTTCGTGGTGCCAGGCACCGCGTGGCTGAGTAGCCCAGGGGGGGCGAGGCTTTTCATTCCGGCACGCTTCGTGGTGCCAGGCACCGAGCGGCTGAGTAGTCCCGGGGCCCGGCTGGTTCATTCCGGCACACTCTCGTGGTGCCAGGCACCGAGCGGCTGAGTAGCCCAGGGGGGCGAGGCTTTTCATTCCGGCACACTCTCGTGGTGCCAGGCACCGAGCGGCTGAGTAGCCCAGGGGGGCGAGGCTTTTCATTCCGGCACGCTTCGTGGTGCCAGGCACCGAGCGGCTGAGTAGCCCAGGGGGGCGAGGCTTTTCATTCCGGCACGCTTCGTGGTGCCAGGCACCACACGGCTGAGTAGCCCAGGGGCCGGCTGGTTCATTCCGGCACGCTTTCGTGGTGCCAGGCACCACGCGGCTGAGTCGTCCGGGGGGGCGCCGCTTTCATTCCGGCACGCTTCGTGGTGCCAGGCACCACACAGCTGAGTAGTCCCAGGGAAGCGTGGCTGGTTCAGTCCGGCACACTTTCGTGGTGCCAGCACCGCGCGGCAGCGGTCCAGACGGACCGCCTCACGTCAGCCCATTCGAGCGCACCCAGGACCGCTCGCTACAAGCCGAGAAAAGGCCATACGCAAGGGGCGCGCTGCCCACGGCGCAAAACCTGGGGGGGGGAACTGAAGTTCCGCTGCGAGCCAAAGCTCGCGCCCCCTGGAGCCGAATGGCTAAAAACCCGACGCAATCCTAGGGCAGGGGTAGCGCGGGATCCGGCCCGGAGTTCTTGGGCGTCTGGATCACTTGTACGATCTTCCGGCCAGGCACTGAAATCACGAATACTTTGTCCTGATCCTGAACTCCCGCGTAGGCGTGCGCGCCGTCGGACGACATCGTCAGAGAGAGAGGCTTGCCGCCCAACGGGATCTCGGCCGTCTGCTTCCGCGTGGCGACATCCGCGAAACCAACGGCCTCCCCTGGCTGCAGGTTATACACCAGCGTCTTGCCATCGGGCGTCACGACGACGCGGCCGGGCCCTTTGCCGGTCTTGATGGCGCCCACACGCTCGTTCCGGGCCGGGTCGATGATCGAAATCGAGTTGCCGTCGGAGTTGGTGATGTAGATCCGCTTGCCGTCATGCGATCGCACTCCTCCCTGCGGCCGCGCATCGGCCGGAATCAGGGTCACCCTACCGCTTTCCAGATGGATTGCTGCGATGTTGTTTGAGGCGGTGTTGCTCACGTAGGCCCACTCGCCCGTGGGGCCGAACAGGACCATGTGCGGATCTTCGCCATGGACGTCGTACCTCCGGAGGACCCTACGCGCAAGCGGGTCGATCAGCAGCAGGCCATCCGGATTTTCGATCGTCGAGAGCAGCCGGCCGGTCTTGGGGTCGAGGTCCATGCCGTGCGGGCGGCGGTAGCGGCCAAGGTCGATCACGCCCGCCTTCTTCCGATTCTCGAGGTCGATGATCGAGATCGTATTCCCGCCTTCACCGGCTTCGGTCATCCACAGGATGCCGTTGTCGGTGACGTAGGCGTAGCGCTTGTCCGCGGAAAACACGATCTCATGCGGGTGCGTCCCGACTTTCACGCCGGCGATCCGCTTGCCATCGGCGGTATAGAATCCGACCGCGCCGGCGACCTTTTCCACCACCGCCAGCGCGGGCCGTTCCGCAAGGACGGCCGGGATCGTCAGCCCGGCGAGACCCAGGAAAGACAGCAATCTCATGACCGCTGGCGATCTTACCACGGAGCGTCCCGTTCAGTTGGGGTAACCGCCGGTCAGGCGCCGGAACCAGCCGTGGAGGTGATGGGGGAAGCCGGCCTCCCGCAGGAACATAAACGGGCACTCACCGGCAATGACCGTGATGCCGAGCCCCCTGGCCTTCTCAGCGGCCCATTCGTCGACAGCGCCCTTTCCGACACCGCGATACAGCCAGGCGTACCGGACTCCCCTGGCGGCACACTCTTCGAGAATGGCAGGTGTCTCGGCAGGTTTCGTCATCACCAGGACGCCGTCGACCTCGGGTTCAATCCCGGCGACATAGGGAAAGCAGGGCTGGCCGTCGATGTCGTCGGCCGCCGGGTTGACGGCGACCATGTCGAAGCCGCGCGTGCGAAGTTCATTCCAGAGAGCGCGGCTGAAGTCGCGAGGGTTCCGCGAGACTCCGACCATCGCGATCCGCCGGAGATGCAGGAACTCCTGCACCTCGGACATCTGGTTCTTCATGGAATTCTCCTGTTTTTGAACCGTACCACCGGCGCGTAGCGAAGAAAAGCCCGCCGTCCTGGGGCGGTATGATGAGGTCTCGGTGACGGACGTCAACTACGACCAACTCGCCGGCCGTTACGACGAGCGCTATCGGCAGGGCCGCTACGACGGTATCTCCACGTCGCTCGACGAACTGCGTGATCGCCTGGGCCCGCGCGCCGTTCTGGAGGCGGGCTGCGGCACCGGGCACTGGTTCGACCGGTGGGAAGGCGCCGTGATCGTCGGACTCGACCGTTCGTTCGGCATGCTGTCGCGCGCGGACCGGACGGCGTTCCGGGTTCAAGCCGATGCGGGCCGTATGCCGTTTGCCACGCGGCAGTTCGATCTGGTGTACGCGGTCCACGCCGTGCATCATTTTGCGGATCCGGCGGGCTTCGTGCGCGGTGCCGCTACCGTCCTCCGGCCCGGTGGGACGCTGGCCATTTTCACGCTTGACCAGCGCGCTCTCCGGCACCGCTGGTATCTCTACGAGTACTTCCCGGGAACCTGGGAGACGGATCTGCTTCGGTTCCAGCCGTTGCCCGAGATCGAAGCCTGGATGCGGGAAGCCGGGCTTTCGGGAGTGGAGACCCGGCTTGCCGAACGGGTCACCTTCTCACGGCGGGGAAGGGACGTGTTTAATGACCCGTTCCTCAAGAAGGACTCGAATTCGCAACTCGCGCTGCTCAGCGATCAGGCTTACCGGCAGGGACTCCGGAACATCGAGGCCGCGTGCGATGCGGCGGAGGCGGCCGACCGGGAGATCGTCTTTGCCGTGGATTTGACGGTCTGCCGCATCACGGGCGTCGCTCGATAGCGGAGAGTCAGACCGCGGAGGCCAATCCCAGGTGGGAGCCGGCCTGCCGACTCCTGCACAGAGGGACCTTGGCGACAGGCTCGGATCACCATCCGCTCGTTGCGCCGTGCGAAAGCGCGCTTGTTTCAAGAGCCCTACCTCACATGACAAATTCTGCCGGATCTTGTCTCCCTGCCTGAATCGGTGGTATACCAGTTCAGTTTCCCTGTTTCACTTCAAAGGACAACACCCCAATCCGAGCCAGGAGCTTCCATGAAGAAAGCGGTCAGCATTACAGTCAACGGCAAAGCTCATCACAGCGAAGTCGAGCCCCGATTGCTGCTCGTCCACTACCTCCGCGACACCCTCGACCTGACAGGCACCCACATCGGGTGCGAGACCTCTCTCTGTGGCGCCTGCACAGTGCTGGTGAACGGACAGGCAGTGAAATCCTGCACGATGTTTGCCGTGCAGGCCGACGGATCGAGCGTTACCACCATTGAGGGCATGGCGTCAGCCGGCAAGCTGCATCCGGTCCAGCAGGGCTTCTGGGAGCACCACGGACTCCAGTGCGGCTATTGCACCCCGGGCATGATCATGGCGGCTTCCCAGTTGCTCGAGCGCAACCCGGACCCCACGCAGGACGAAATCCGCCATGCGCTCGAAGGCAATCTCTGCCGCTGCACCGGCTATCAGAATATCGTGCAGGCCGTCCAATGCGCCGCGCGCAAGATGAAAGGCGCGCAAGCCTGATCCGGAGGAGATGACACCATGGCGAACTACGTTGGCGAACGAGTCAAACGAACCGAAGATCCCCGCCTGATCCAGGGATTGGGCCACTACGTGGATGACATCAAGCTCCCGGACACCCTCCACGTCGCGTTTCTGCGCTCCATGTATGCGCATGCCCGCATCACCAACCTGGATGTGAGCGCCGCCGCGGCGGCTCCAGGGGTGATCGCGGTGTATACGGGCAAAGATATTGCCCGCGTTGGCCCTGTGCCTTGCGCGGGCGCCATGCCGGATCTCAAGATCCCGGACTACCGCGTACTGGCACAGAATCATGTCGTGTTCGTCGGGCAGCCGATCGCGGCGGTCGTTGCCACGGACAAGTACACTGCGCGCGACGCGGTCGACCTGATTCAGGTGGACTACGACGAGATGCCGGTCGTGATCGACGTAGAGAAAGCCGCGGCCGGGCCGCCCTACGTCTACGAAGAGTATGGATCCAATATTGCGTACCGGCTGACGCAGGGCGAAGGAGACATCGACGCCGCGCTGGCCGCATCGGACCGAGTCCTGAAACAGCGTGTCGAGCACCGGCGTCTCGCGCCCATCGCGATGGAGCCCCGAGGGGTGCTCGCCCGCTATCTGCCGGGCGAACAGGAACTGACGCTCTGGTCTTCCACCCAGATCCCGCACCTGATGCGAACCCAGGTGGCCCTGATGCTGGGCGTCCCGGAAAACAAACTGCGCGTCATCACTCCTGAAGTCGGAGGCGGTTTCGGGTCCAAGCTCAACGTCTACGCCGAGGAGGCGTTGCTTGGTTGGATCTCGATCCAACTCGCCAAGCCGGTCAAATGGATGGAAACGCGGCGCGAAAACATGCAATCCACCATCCACGGCCGCGGCCAGGTGGGCTTCATCGAGATCGGCGTCAACAACGACGGAACGCTCATGGGACTGCGTTACAACGTGTTCGCGGACATGGGGTCGTATATGCAGTTGCTGACGCCGGCAATCCCGACGCTCACCGGACTGATGCTGTCGGGTAGCTACAAGATCCCAGCGATCCAGATGAACATCACCGGGGTGTTCACGAACAAGATGTCGACCGACGCTTATCGTGGAGCGGGCCGGCCTGAGGCGACCTATGTGGTGGAGCGCGGCATTCAACTCGCCGCCGATGCGCTCGGCATGGATCCGGTGGAGATTCGCCGCAAGAACTTCCCCGCGCCCTCCGAGTTCCCCTTCCACACGGCGACGGGTCTCAACTACGACAGCGGCAATTACCAGGCGGCACTCGACCGCGCGCTCGAAATGGCCGGCTACCAGAAACTGCGCGACGAGCAGCGCGACGCGCGGAAACAGGGCCGCCTGATCGGTATTGGCATTTCGAGTTACGTCGAGATCTGCGCACTGGGGCCGAGTTCCGCACTACCGGCCGGCGGATGGGAAAGCGCGACGGTGCGCGTCGAGCCCACCGCCAAAGTCACGGTCCTCACCGGCATCTCGCCACACGGACAGGGCGAGGAAACCTCCTTCGCCCAGATCGCCGCCGATCGGCTGGGCGTCGACTTGAACGATGTAACCGTCATCCACGGCGACACGGCCATCGTGCAGTATGGAATCGGAACGTTCGGCAGCCGCGGCATTGCTGTCGGAGGCACCGCGGTGTATCTCGCGCTGGAGAAACTCCGTGACAAGTCCGCGCAGATCGCCGCCCACCTGATGCGGACCGAGGTCTCGAACGTCGAGTTCAGCTCCGGCAAGTTCACCAAACTGTCCGGCCAAACCCCGGATTCGAAGAACGAAATCACGATTCAGGAAGTAGCGCTGGCCGCCCACCTGGCGAAAGACATGCCTCCGGGCGTCGAGCCCGGTCTGGCCGCCACCAGCTTTTTCGAACCGACCAACTTCACATTCCCGTTCGGGACCCATATCGCGGTGGTGGAAGTGGATCCGGAAACCGGGAAGGTGAAGTTCCTCCGGTACATTGCCGTCGACGATTGCGGCAAGGTCATCAACCCCCTGATCGTCGAAGGCCAGGTGCACGGCGGCATCGTTCAATCGATCGGACAGGCGCTGTACGAGGAAGTGGTCTACGACGAGAACGGCCAATTGATCACCGGCACTTTGATGGATTACGCGGTGCCGAAGGCGGCCATGGCGCCGTGGCTGGAACTCGACCGCACCGAAACGCCCTCGCCGGTCAACCCCATGGGCGTCAAAGGTGTGGGTGAGGCCGGCACCATCGGCGCGACGCCGGCCATCGTCAATGCCATCGTCGACGCGCTGGCCCCCTTCGGTGTGCGTCACCTCGATATGCCCGTGAAGCCCGAGAACGTTTGGCGAATCATCCACCAGGAGGCAAGAGCATGATCTCGACGCAATTCGATTACGTCGCCGCGGCGACCCTGGACGAGGCCGTTGCCCTTCTGGCGCAGCACGGCGACGATGCCAAGATCCTTGCCGGCGGCCATAGCCTGATTCCGGCGATGAAGTTGCGTCTGGCCATGCCTCAAGTCCTTATCGACATCGGTCAGATCAAGGACCTTGCCTATGTCCGCGAGGACGGCAACACGATTGCGATTGGGGCCATGGCCACTCATTACCAGATCGAGTCGTCGGCGCTATTGCGCAAGATCTGTCCCCTTCTTCCGGAAACCGCAGCCTCGATCGGCGATGTGCAGGTCCGCAATCGCGGAACGATTGGCGGCAGCGTGGTGCACGCGGATCCTGCCGCCGACTGGCCGGCGGCGATGGCCGCTCTCGGCGCGGAAATGGTCGCGGTCGGCAGGAACGGGCAGCGCACCATTCCCGCTGCGTCCTTCTTCGTCGACATGCTGACTTCGGCCCTCGAGCCCGGCGAGATTCTCCGCGAGATCCGCATTCCCCGCCCCTCCGGGAACTTCGGACAGGCTTATCTGAAAAACCCCCAACCCGCCTCGGGTTTCGCTCTGGTGGGCGTGGCGGTTCACCTGGTGCTCGATGCCTCCGGCGCCTGCCAGTCGGTAGCTGTGGGCGTGACCGGCACCGCCGTTAAGGTCTATCGGGCGACGGGGACGGAACGGGCACTGACCGGCAAGATACCGAACGCCGCGGCCATCGCGGACGCGGCCTCCCATGCGGCCGACGGGGTGGATGCCAACTCCGACATTCACTCTTCGGCCGAGTATCGCCGCCATCTGACGGTGGTGTATGCTCGCCGCGCGATCGAAGCGGCCCTGTCCCGGGCTCACTAACACTTAGCCGTTTGCTCACGTATGAAGATCGAAGGCACTCACGAACTGCACGCCCGGCGCGAGCGCGTCTATCAGACCCTGATTGACCCCGCCGTTCTCCAGCGCTGTATCCCGGGCTGCGAACAATTGGAGCGAACGGGCGAACATCAGTACTCCGCCACGTTGAAAGCCTCGGTCGGCTCTGTCAAGGGAACGTTCGCGGGCGCTGTTCATCTGGAAGACATGCACCCTCCGGCGCGCTATCGAATGACCGTCAGCGGCAAGGGCCAACCCGGCTTTCTCAAGGGCTCCGGCGATCTCGAACTGGAACAGGGCGACGGCGTCACGATCGTCCGCTACACGGGTGACGTGCAAGTGGGTGGGACGCTCGCCAGCGTCGGCCAGCGCATGGTTCTCGGCGCGGCCAAAATGATGGCCACGCAGTTCTTCACGGCCATCGAGGCGGAAGCCAAGGTGGAGGTGCACGAACCGCCGCCCGAACACGGTTTTTTTCGAACAGCCCTGAGGTGGGTCTCAGGGTTCCTGAGGCGGTGGTTCCGGAAGCGGGCGGTGTGAGCGCGGCCATGGTTCATCGCCGGGTGCGCAACGACACGCAGGGTATACGGCTCGATTCTATTATCAACTGTTGACCAGTACCAACAGGTTGCCAATGATCCGTTTGGTCTCTGACGACGACAGGCGCTGGCGCAGCCAATCTCTGAATTCTTCCTCGGTCTTCAGCTCTTTGTAAGGGTATTCGACCTTAACGGGATACAGGCCTATTCCATGCCGAATGGTGAACAGGCAGTACCTGTAAAACTCCAGAGCAGGAACCACCAGGTTGAACGAGTAGTGGAAACTCTCGGTGGTTTCGCCAAGCTCATTGATATCCGGGCTCGTATCCACACGTGCTTCGATCAGGTTGTTGGTCTTGGCTCCAAGTAGAGCCGCCTGTTCCCGCAGAATGGCAACAGGAGGACGAACGTCAGACTGTTGTATCTCGCCCCAGA
Source organism: Bryobacteraceae bacterium (assembly GCA_046160045.1). Taxonomy (GTDB): domain Bacteria; phylum Acidobacteriota; class Terriglobia; order Bryobacterales; family Bryobacteraceae; genus CAZGUX01. The sequence goes on along the minus strand of JBJXGR010000122.1, from coordinate 11,187 downwards.
AGTCTGATTGGGTTTCCATTTGAGCCCGCCTCAGAAGTCAAGTTCGAAAACGATCGGCAAGTGATCCGAGTAACTCACGTTGTCGGGTCTGCCATCTTGACGCACCAATGGGTGACCGCCTACGGAAGTCATGATTTTGAGCTTGCTCACGTCGAAGTGCTCCGCCAAATCCGGTCGAATCAGAACCTGGTCGAATACGTTCCAATAATAGTTTACATGTTCAGCGCTGTCATAGAAGTATGAACCCGCGGTATCGCCCCGCGCATCGCCCAATCTGCACCACATCGGGTTGTAGAAGAAACGATATTCGCGGCCTTGCACCGTTCTCGTCTGACGGCCGGCAATGCGACGGGACATCACCGAATTGAGCCCTGCGGCGGCAACAAGCCCGTGCTCAAACGGATTCATGTTCAGATCTCCCACCAACACTGTTCTTCGATGGCCAGCGCGGTCCTCCTCCTGAGCGATTACCCTTGCAAGCTCTGCGCACTCAAAAGCTTGACTCTCAGTCGACCAATGTCGTTTGCTAGGAAAGTGTACGCCAACGATCAAGATCGGTCGCCTCGATGGCAGTTCCACCCTCCGGATCGAGTACCGGTTGCCTTCGGACACCGGTTGAATAAAGTCTCGGGAGAACCGCGTGAAGATTGTCACGCTCTTGCTGATCGCGGCCGGGAAGTGAAATCCCCCACGCCCTCCGTTGAGCGTCCGCAGCGCAGTTAGCGGATCTATTTCGCTTTCAGCGAGCACGATGACGTCGATGTCAAACGAATCAGCAATATGCGCGATCACGCTGGTGAGTAGTTTGCGGTTGGTGTTCCAGAACAGGAACCGAGTGGTCGGCACAGATTCAACCTAATCCAATCTTACTGAATCGTGGTGTGATCATCTCGAAGGTGTCCCGGACGCATGCGCAACCCCAAGTTCCTTATCGTCAGGGTTAGCACAGTTGCTGGTTCCGGAAGCGCGCTGTGGATAGTTCTTCGGATCATCCGGCCGAGTCTTCGGAGGGTTGATGTCTGCGGAGTTTCGTTCACGGGAGCGCCAGCCGGGCGCAAATGACCCGGGGAATGCCGGAGTAGTCGTGGCCGATCTCCACGTCACGCCATTCCCGCGCCAACATTTGAGTGACCTGCCCCGCACTCTTGAAGCCTAGTTCCATGATCAGATGCCCCCCCTCCGACAAGACACGGCCCGCCTCCGCGATGACGCGCTCGTAGAGTTCGAATCCGGTCGGCCCCCCGTCCAGGGCGACGATGGGTTCGAAGTCCCGCACCTCCGCCGACAGCGCCGCGATTTCCGGTTCAGGGACGTACGGCGGGTTTGACACCACGAGGTCGAACGAGGCCGAGGCGAAGGCCGTGGCTACGTCGCAGCAGACGAACCGGACACCGCCGCCCCACCGCGCGTCGTTGGTCCGGGCGATCGCCAGCGCCGCGGCGGAGATGTCGGTGGCCCACACCTCGGCCCCGGTCTCGAGCGCCAGGGTCACCGCGATCGCACCCGACCCGCAGCCGATATCCAGGATCCGCTTCGGTTTCGAGTGGAGCGCCAGCGCCTGTTCGATCACGTGTTCGGTTTCCGGGCGGGGGATCAGAACGGCGGGCGTGACCCGAAACTCCCGGCCCCAGAACTCCTGCTTCCGGGTGATGTACTGCGTCGGCTTTCGCTGGATCCGTTCGTGGAGGTATCGGCCGTAATGCAGCCATTCCACCTCTCGCAATTCGTACTCCGGGTGGGCGTAGAGGAAGCTCTTCTCGCGCTGGAGCGCATGGCACAGCAGGACTTCCGCCGTTAGTCTGGGCACGGCGATGCGAGCTTCCTCCAGTAGTTCGATGCCCTGGCGAAGGGCGGTTTCTATAGTCACGTCAATCGCTCAGGGCCGCGACCGGCAGAGGGGTTGCCGGTCTGAGGGAATTCGCGGCCGCGGCGGCGGCGGCGAGCCACCGCTCCCTCACGGTCGCGGCTCAGTTTCTAAACGCGGCTCCGTTTCGAATCTAAGCGGCGACTTCGCTCTCGCTCTGCTGCTTCAGCCGCTCGGTTTGGTAATGCGCCACCAACGCCGACAGGATCGGCTCCAGGTGGCCTTCCATCACCAGATCGAGTTGATGCAGCGTCAATCCGATCCGGTGATCGGTGACACGGTTCTGGGGGAAGTTGTAGGTGCGGATCTTCTCACTGCGGTCGCCCGAGCCCACCATGGCCTTGCGCTCGGCGCCCAGCGCCGCCTGCTGCTTCTGCAGTTCGATCTCGTATAGCCGCGCCCTCAGGACGCGCTCGGCTTTCTGGCGGTTCTTGATCTGCGATTTCTCATCCTGGCAGGAGACCACGACTCCGGTCGGCAAATGCGTCAGCCGGACCGCGGAATAGGTGGTGTTTACCGACTGGCCGCCCGGGCCGGACGAACAGAACGTATCGATCCGGACGTCTTTCGCCTCGAGCTTGATGTCGACGTCATCGGCCTCGGGCAGAACGGCCACCGTGATCGCCGAGGTGTGCACGCGCCCCTGCTGCTCGGTCGCCGGCACTCGCTGTACGCGATGCACGCCGCCCTCGTACTTCATCTTGCTGAAGACCTTGTCGCCGCTCACCAGCGCGATGACCTCCTTCAGCCCGCCCACCGCGGATTCGCTCGTCGAGGTCACTTCCACGCGCCACCGCTGCGTTTCCGCGTACCGGGTGTACATGCGGAAAATCTCGGCCGCGAACAGAGTGGCTTCATCACCGCCCGTCCCGGCGCGGATTTCAATCACCACGTTCTTGTCGTCGTTGGGGTCCGCGGGCAGCAACAGGATCTTCAACTGCTGCTCGAGGTCCTGCTTCCGCGGCTCGATCCGCGAGATCTCCTCCGAGGCCATTTGCCGCATCTCGGCATCGCTGTCGTGGAGCATGTCGCGCGCCGAGGCGTGGTCGGCGTCGAGTTTCTTCCACTCGCGGTAGACGCCTACGATCTCTTCCAGGTCCGAACGGGACTTGGCGGTCTTGCGGTACCGCTCACCGTCGTTGAGGATCTCGGGTTCGGCGATCTGCCGGGTGAGGTCGTCGAAGCGCTCTTCCAGCTTCTCGAGCTTCTTGGAGAATTGCATGTTTGTTCAGGCAATCACGGCCTGGCCGCCTTGATCCGTCTCGAGCTTCATCGCGCCTTCCAGAGCCCGGATCGCGACGCCCGCCTGCTCGTCGCTGGGGGGCTGCGTGGTGATCCGCTGCAGCCACAGCCCGGGCGCCGTCAGCATGGCCATGACCGAGCCCGGCCGTTTGGCGGCAAACCGGATCATCTCGTAGCTCAGCCCGGCGATGACCGGAATCAGAACCAGCCGCGACATGATCTTTCCGAAGAACGTCTGGAACGGAAGGAACATGTAGACAATCATCGACACCACCATCACGACGATCAGGAAGCTGGTACCGCAGCGCGGATGCCAGGTGGTGAACTGCTGGGCGTTCGACACCGTCAAAGGCTTACCGGACTCAAAATTGAAAACCACCTTGTGCTCGGCGCCGTGATATTCGAAGACCCGCCGAATGTCCTTCCATCGAGAGATCAGGAACAAAAATCCGATGAAAATCAGGATACGGAGAATGCCATCCACCAGGTTGAAAGCGATCCTGCCGTGAAGTTCGGGATAGATCTTCTCCAGCTGGGAAACCACGAGCAACGGCACCACCTTGTAGGCGAAGAAAAAGAATCCGAACGAGATTAACAGATTCATGGCCATCGCCCATCCGGGAATCTCCTTCGGTTTCGCCGACTCGGCCGATTCGCCTTCTTCGTCCGCCAGGGCCGCGTTCGCCGAAAACTGAAGCGCTTTGATGCCCAGAGACATCGCCTGCCACAGCGTTCCGATTCCGCGCAACACCGGATAGCGGTAAATCGGGTACTTCTCCGACATACGCGGCACCGGTATCTGGTCGGTGACCATCTCGCCATTCTTGCGCCGGACGGCGACACAATAACTGTGCGGCGCCCGCATCATGACGCCCTCCATGACCGCCTGGCCCCCGACCAGGGTCTCCTCGCCGCTCTCCAGCACAGGGAGAAGCTGGATATGGGCCGCCATTCGCGCAAACAGCCGTGGTGACAAAACGTGAACTCCTATGCCCAGTATACGATGGGACCAGGGACGGCGTTTCCCGACTTTTGTACTAAAGCATCCGACGCGGCGGCCGATGGAGATAGACGTGCAAGGAGCTTTGTCTCCGGCGACGACCGCCGGTGGCGCGAGCAGAAGGAGTGCCCCTTTGTCGTGCGGGTGGCCGGCAAAATCGTCGAAGAAGCGTTCACGGGCAGCATGGAATATGCGGTGGAGCATCTGGGAGTCCCGCTGATTGTCGTGATGGGCCATACCCGGCACACAGGGAGTAAATAGTACCCCATCCGGCCGCTGGTCGCGCGCGGGACGGTCCCCGGGTGCCGTATCATGTGAAGTTATGCCATTTGTGGGTGTCCGTACCCTTCTGCCCGCCGGGGTGTGCCTGATCGGCCTTGTGGCGTGCAAGTCGACGGCTCCCGTCAACGTCGCCGCCGAAGTCAACGGGCGGCCGATTACGTATCAGGAACTCGACAAACAGTACGAATCGCGCTTTGAACCGGGCAGTGAAAAGCCGAGCGAAGATCAACTGGTCCTGCAGAAGCTCGAAATTCTGCGCGGCCTGATCGACGCCGAGATCATGTACCAGAAGGCCGAGAAGCAGGGCCTGCTGGCGGCGGACGCCGACGTGGAGACCAAGCTGAACGAGCTTAAGGCGCCCTACACCCAGGAGGAGTTTCAGAAGGAACTCGCCCAGCGCAAGATCAAGCTCGACGAACTCAAGGCGCAGTTGCGCCGCGATCTCAGCATTCAGAAGCTCATTAACAAAGAGATCACGTCGCACATCGCGATCACCGACGCCGACGTCGCCAACTATTACAATGGCAACAAAGCCAGCTTCAATTTCGCCGAGCCGCAGGTACATCTGGCCCAGATCCTGGTGACCCCGGCCCCCGATCCCAACGTGCGGAACCTGAAGAACGACAAGGCGCAGAACGAGGAGGAAGCGCGCCGCAAGATCCAGATGATCGAGAAACGGCTGCAATCGAACGAGGACTTCGCGATCCTGGCGCAGAACTACTCGGAAGACCCGAGCACGGCGCCCAATGGCGGCGACCTGGGCTTCGTCCCGCAATCGGCTCTGGAGAAGGCGCAGACCGAGCTGCGGAAGATCATCATGTCGCTGCCGCCCGGGCAGATTTCGCCGGTGCTTCGCGCGGCGGAAGGTTATCGCATCCTGAAGGTCTATTCGAAGGAACCGAGCGGGCAGCGCGAATTGAACGATCCCCGCGTGCAGCAGAAGATTCGCGAAACGCTGCTCAACCGCAAGGACAATTTGCTGAAAGCCGCTTATTACGAGGCCGCCCGCAACGATGCCAAAGTGACCAATTACCTGGCGCGCGGGATTATCGAGGGCGCAAATAAGAAGTAAGGCCGCCCGCGCCGGGGCCGCCACGCCAGTCGCGGTACGGGAGAGCCCGGCTGATTGCCCTGCCCGCCAGGTTGAAAGAAATTTTCACAGAGCCTTGACACGGCAACCGCTCTCTGATAATAGTTCTCTCCAATCCCTGGGTTCCCGAGCTGATGGATGCCCGGCATGTGGCGTTCAAGCGCCACGGGCGGGCATCACGGCAGAGGAAGAAGCCGCGTCCGAAAGGATGGCCGTATGTTGAACTCTCGCGTTCGCGTTTGGTACTGCGCTTGTTTGCTGCTCCTGTCGCCCGTCCTGTCGGGCCAAACGAGCTCCACTGAGGTCGTCGGAACCGTAACTGACGCCACCGGTCTGGTTGTCGGCGGGGCCGAGATGACCTTGACCCGCGTGGATACCGGCGAGAGCCGGAAGACCACGTCCAACAACGAAGGCATCTACTCCTTCCCTTTGATTGAGCCCGGCACCTATCGCGTCGACGTGAAGATGGCGGGGTTCAAGTCGACCACGATCTCCAGCATTGTCGTGCAGTACCAGCAGCGCGCCCGTGTCGACGTGACGATGGAAGTAGGCCAACTCAACCAGGTCGTCGAGGTCCAGGCGGACGCTAGAATTCTGAACACCGAAGACGCCGCCGTGGGCCAGAACATCGAAAGCCAGCGCGTGGTGGAACTCCCGCTCGGCAGCCGCAACGTGGGCCACCTCGCCATCACCATACCGGGCGTGCAGTTCGGCCCTGGGATGGGCCGGTCGACCGGAACCGGCGCCCGGACCACGCCCGCCGGTTCGACCATGGAATTGGTCGCGCACGGCCAACCCGGTCCGACGCAGGGCGTCACCCTGGACGGCACCGACGTCAAGGAGCCCCGTTACAATCGTCTCACCCTGACGCCGGCCCTCGACGCCATCGCGGAGTTCAAGGTGCAGACCGCCGCCTACTCGGCCGAGTACGGCCTGTCCGGCGGCGCGCAGGTTCAGATCGTGATGAAGTCGGGCACCAACCAGTTTCACGGCACCTTGTATGAGTTTCTCCGGAACAGCGCCTTCGACGCCGAAAACTACTTTCTGAACTTCGAACTTGCCCCCGGTGAGGCGCGGAAGAAGAAGAACGCGTTCCGGCGGAACCAGTTTGGCGCCTTCGTCAGCGGTCCGTTGGTCCTTCCCAAGCTCTACAACGGAAAGAACCGCACGTTCTGGTCGGTCAACTACGAAGGACGGCGCGAAATGATCGAGAATCCGACTACGGCCTGGTTCCCGACGGCGGCGATGAAGAACGGCGATTTCTCGTCATTCCTGAATCCCGTCGACCCCGCAACGGGCCGGGTGGCTCGGGCCCCCGTCGTCATCTATGACCCGTCCAACCGGGGCATCCCGTTCCCGAACAACATCATCCCGGCGACAAAAATCAACGCCGGCGTCCGCAATCTGCTCAAGTACATTCCGGACCGCCAGTTCACCCAGGCCGACCCGCTTGACTTCACCAATCGCGTCAACCTGGGGCAACCCACGCGCGAGAACGCTCTGTTCCTGCGCGTCGACCACAATCTCAGCGACAAGGACCGCGTCTTCGGCCGGCTTGCGTGGCAGCATCAGGACTGGGTCACTCCGACCATCAACCCGAATTTCACCGAGACCTATCTGAATTACCCGCTCAGCTTTGCGTCCCAGTGGATTCATACCCTCTCGCCCACGACCCTGAACGAATTCCGCTTCGGGTTCCTCCGCACGCCGACCAACGCCTATCACGTGCGCGCGTTCGATTGCAATTTCAAACAGGACGATCTCGGCATCGGCATCTGGCGGGTGAACTCGCCCACCGGGCTGAGACCCCTTGCCTGCAAGCCCGGCCTCGAAAACGAAAACCGGATCCCGCCCACGGCCGGGCTTGGCGCACCGTTCGGTGACATCTACGGGTTGGGCGACGATAACTCGCTGGTGCTGAACTTCGCCAGTCACGTCTCCATCCTGCGCAGCAAGCATGCCATCAAGATGGGATGGGAGCATCGCCGCGCTTCGATGACCCGCTACGCAGCCAACTACCCGGGCGGCACGATGACGTTTGGGGCGAACGAGACCGGGTATGGATTTACCTCGTTCCTCCTCGGCCATCCGAGCTTTGTGCAGAGCCCCGAAGGCTACCCCCTCACCGTGCCCGTTCAAAATCAGTTCGGCTTATATGCTCTGGACGACTGGAAGATCACCCCGAAGTTGACGCTGAACCTCGGCATTCGTTACGACTATGTCGGCACGCCGTACGATCGCGGCGGGTATTGGCGGACGTTCGACCTGACCCGTCTGCAACAGACCTCCAACGGCGGCCAGGTGGGGACGATCTTTCCCACGGTGACCGGCGACGCGGCCGCGGTCCCTCTGTGGGGTACGACTCATTTCATCATGCCCCGGGTCGGCATCGCCTGGCGCCCGCTAAACAAATGGGTCTTCCGCGCCGGGTCGGGCTGGTACAACAACTCGGCGCACTTCAACAACTACACGATCCTCAACCTGATGTTCCCGTATTCGGCCGGCAAGGAATTCAACTCCGTCCTGGATCCCGGCCAGTCCGTGACGACGACGATCGGCAGCAACACCTACAACAGCGCCACGCGCCAGTTCCGGCCCGGTTCGTTTGTGCTGGAGCTTGGCCCCAATCTGTTCGGCGGAACCGCCCGCGTGGGTCCGGAGCAGATCTGGTACATCGAACCGGACCGCAAAAGCGCGAACCACATCACCTGGACGGCCGACATTCAACGGGAACTCCCGATGGGAACAGCGCTGACGATCAGCTACGTCGGCAGCAAGACCTCCAGCGGCTCGGCGATCATGGGCTACTGGAACGCGGCGCCGCCTTCGCCGAACAGCGACATCCAGTCGCGGCGGCGTTACCGCTACTTCTTCGACGCGCTTCGGCCGGAGTCCCTGCGGGAAGCGGCCACAATCCAGGGGATCATTTCAGGGCTCAACAACACCTATCATGGGGCCTCGATCTCGGTGGACAAGCGCTTCTCCAACGGCTTGGCCTACGGCGCCCATTACACGTTCAGCCGGGCGACAGGCGAATCGAGTGGGCCTCAGGACGGCCCGGCGGGACAGGATCCACGCAACTGGCGCGACGGCCGCGGGCCGCTGCCCTTCAATCGCAAGCACTCTTTCGTCGGCAACTTCGTCTGGGAGCTTCCGTACCGCAGAGACGGGAAGGGAGTGGCCGGCAAGATCGCCGGCGGATGGCAGTTGAACGGCATCCTCGCGCTCCGTTCCGGATTCCCGTTCACGCTCGGACAGGGCGACGATCTCAACACGGGCGGGCCGGTTCGCCCGGACCGTATTGCCGACGGCCGCATCGACAACCCGAACCGCAGGCTTTGGTACGATCCCAACGCCTTCCAGCGCGTTACGTGCAACATCCCGAGCCGGCAGGACCTCTGCCACTATGGCAGCAACGGCGTCGGGACTCTCATCGGCCCGCCGGAGCGGCGCGTGGACCTGTCGATGGTGAAGAATTTCCCCATCGCCGAGCAGGTCCGCCTCCAGTTCCGGTTCGAGGCGTTCAATGCCTTCAACCATCCGTTCTTCGGAACGCCGAACGGCATCGGCTTCGTGAACATTAACTCGACCAGACCGGACGGAACCCGGATGGGCGAGATCCGGAGCATTGAAACCCCGATGAGAACCGTTCAGCTAGGTCTGAAGCTTTACTGGTGAGTTGTCGCTACAACCCGAACCGTTGTCTGCCCATTTGGCTGGGGCAGATCGAGGATATCGAGGTCTCGATCTGCCACGCGGAGAAGATACCTTCCACACCGAGGGTTTGTCGGAAGGCTTCTCTTCAGTCACGTTTCGATGGAGAGATGAGTGGCTCAACGCGGGCCAATAGTCCCTTCGTGGCCTGGTCTTCCGCTATGAGCCGCACGCGTCCGCGGTGATCGTGGACGGCTGATCCGGACTCAGATCTCCATCACTTCTTTTTCTTTCGCCTTGGCCGCCTGATCCAGTTTCGCCATGTAGGCGTCGGTCATCTTCTGGATCTCGTCGTGCGCCCGCCGGTCTTCGTCTTCGCTGATCTTTTTGTCCTTCAACAACCTCTTCACCGCCTCGTTGCCGTCCCGCCGCACGTTACGGACCGCCACGCGGTGGTCCTCGGCGACGTGGTGCAGGTGCTTGACGATATCCCTGCGCCGCTCCTCTGTCAGCGGAGGAATCGGAATCCGGATCAGCTTTCCATCGTTCGACGGATTCAATCCGAGGTCCGAACTGCGGATGGCCTTTTCAATGGCGCCGATTTGCGAGACATCCCACGGCTGAAGGGTAATCAAGGCCGGGTCGGGAACGTGGAGATTGGCCACCTGATTCAGGGGCGTGGGGGTTCCGTAGTAATCCACGCGGATCGAATCGAGCAGACTCACCGAGGCTCGCCCGGTGCGAATCGACGTCATGGCATGGAGCAGGTCGGATACGGCCTTTTCCATGCGAGTCTTCACACTTGCTTCAACTTCCTTGACGCCCCCGGAGGGAGCGGGACCCGAAGGTGCCGGTTGTGCAGATTTCATAGGGCCTCATCAAAACAAGCGCAATGGACGTTTCATCCTCACCGGATGAGCGTGCCGACTTTTTCGCCCATCGCCATTCGCATTATATTGCCGGCAGTGTTCAAATTGAAAACCCGGATCGGTAGCTTGTTGTCGCGGCACATGGCGATCGAGGTCGCATCCATCACGCCGAGATTCTTCGACAACACTTCCAGGTAGCCGATCTCATGGAACATCACCGCGTCGGGATGCTTCAGCGGGTCCTTGTCGAAGACTCCGTCCACCCGGGTGGCTTTGGCGATCACTTCGGCCCGGATCTCGAGCGCGCGAAGCGTGGCCGCCGTATCGGTGGAGAAATACGGATTGGACGTGCCCGCCGCGAAGATGACGATGCGGCCTTTCTCCAGGTGGCGGATGGCACGGCGGCGGATGTAGGGTTCGGCCACCTGATGCATCTCGATCGCGCTCATGACGCGGGTGTGCATGCCGAGGTGTTCCAGCGCATCCTGCATGGCCAGCGCGTTGATCACGGTGGCCAGCATCCCCATGTGGTCGGCCGTGACGCGGTCCATCGCACGGGCGGCGGCGGCGACACCGCGAAAGATGTTGCCGCCCCCCACCACCAACCCGATCTGCACGCCCGCACGCGCCACGCCGGCAACTTCCTCCGCCATGGCCCGGACCCGCTCGGCGTCGATGCCGAAACTGCCGCTTCCGGCGAGAACCTCGCCGGACAATTTCAACAGGATGCGCGCGTACGCTGCCATCACTCGGCCGCCGCGGTATCGCCTACCTTGAAACGCGCCATTCGCGTCACGCTGATTGATCCGCCGGCGGCGGCCGCCTTCTGCTTGATCAACTGCTCGATGGTCAGGCTGTTTTCTTTCACGAAGGGCTGTTCGTACAGGCAGACCTCCTCGAAGAACTTCCCCAGACGTCCCTCGACGATCTTATCGGCTACCTTCTCCGGCTTGCCTTCCGCGATCACCCGGGCTTTTTGAATCTCGCGCTCCTGGTCCAGAACCGCCGCCGAGACGTCGGTGCGGCGCAGGAACCGCGGATCGGCGGCAGCGATATGCATGGCGATGTCGTGCACCAGCTCGCCGAACTCGGAATGGCCTGTCACCGCCTCCGGCTCCGTGGCCACTTCCACCAGGACGCCCAATTGCCCGCCGTGATGAATGTAGGCGCCCACCAGCCCGGGACC
>JBJXGR010000121.1:0-6234 GCA_046160045.1 Bryobacteraceae bacterium | reverse complement strand
GGAAAACCAACTGCAGGTTTCCCACTTTCCCCCTCGCCGCTCGCGACTGCCACGACTGTTGGCTGTGTTCCCGAACCAAGATCAAAACCTGGGGCCTGCGGCCCCCACCGAAAGGAGAACTTCTCTCCGAAAGGCAGCCTCTGCAGGGTGTCCATTTCAGGATCATCTTGCATTGGAATGGAAAACGGTTTCAGGATCATTCTTCGATTGGAAAATGCTTACTGCCGCCAGCGCATAACCGTGCCGCGAGCGTCGGCGAGCAGCCTCGGGATCCGCTCGGAGCCGCGATCGTGAGAGAGCGGTGGCTGTTTGTCCCGGATTTCTTCACTGCCTCTCGGGAGCGGTGCCTGGTTTCAACGAGCGGATGTTCGTTCGGCACGAAACTACGCCGGAAGATCCGGCCGCTCTCTCATGAAGTCGTCAGACGCATGTGGTGCACGGTCAAGGAAGTCGTCCCACGACGCAGCTTTTGGCGACAGGATCACCTGGTCGCCTACCTTGCGCACGTAGACTTCCGCCACATCGAAGCGAAACTGGGTGGGAATTCGAACAGCTTGGCTTCTGCCCTTGCGAAAGAGCTTGGCGACAATGACGGCGCTCATGACCTCGATCGTACCAGGTGTTCTCGGCCCGGTCACGCCCTCGTCCCGAGGATCTCCTTCACCCTCCGCGCCACGATCAGTTCTTCTCCCGGCTTCAGATTGCGTGGGAATACTCCCAGCCCCTTCCAGTGCGGCTTGTACACGCGCAGGTCGGTTGCCACAATGGCCGGATTGCCGTCGTGCAGTTGCTTCATCATCTGATCGAGCGTGACGCCGAGGTTGGCTTCATCCCACTGGATCGAGAGCCGGGGCGAGTGGCTGAAGTCGTCGTTGGGCGTGAGTTCGGTAAACACACTCGGCACGGACTTCACGATGGCCGATACACGGTCGAGCATCGCATGATGTTCGCGGCGTTCGGCCTCATGGTCCTTTTTCAGGTAAAGTTCCACGGCGGCCAGCAGTCCGACAATCTCTTCCTTGCCAACTTTGGCGATCCGGGGCAAATAGTTGTTGGGCGAACTGTTGGCGTAGGCCTTCTTCACCAGATCCTCGCGCCCCATCAGGATTCCGCTGCACTGGGGGCCGCGGAGATTCTTGCCGCCGCTGAACGCGACCAGATCCGCCCCCATCTTGACGAACTTGCTGAGATTCTCGGCTGGCGGGACTTCGGCAGCCGCGTCGAGAATCAGCGGCAGCCCGGCTTTGTGGGCGATATCGATCATCTCCGGCAACTCTACTTTGTGCCCCAGCGAGTTATGGCTCAACACCATCGCCAGCGCGGCGGTGTTCGGATTGATGGCTGCGCGCACCTGGCCGGCGGTTTCCGCTTCGATCAGCTTGATGCCGACCATGCGAAAGGCGTGATCGTAGCCGTTGCGGTGGACCTTCTGAATCACCATCTCGCTCTTCATGCCGGTGAGGTCCGGCAACTGGTTCATCTTCTTCCGGTCGTCTCCGGCGGTAACGGCGCACGCAGCCAGGCACAGGGCAGCCGATGCCCCTGATGTGACGAACGCAGCCTCGGCGCCGGTGAGTTCGGCCAGGCGCCGCCCGACTTTTTCCTGCAACTCATGGATCGACACGAAGTGCCTGGAGGCCTCGTCCATGGCGCGCTGCACTTCCGGCGAGATGAGGGTCCCGCCCAGCGTCGTCAGCGTTCCGTAGGCATTGATGAACGTCTTGACGCCAAGGCGTTGGTAAATGCCCCCGGCGGGGTTTGCAGTCGCGGGCACGGCCGCAGCGGCGGCGACGGCGGGAACGGTTCCGATGAACCGGCGTCGGGTCTGAGATTTCTTCATGGTGGACTCGCTTCTGGAGATTCTGATGCTTTGCCCGCACGATTGCAAGTGGCGCCGTTCTCCGACGGGCCGTGCCTTCAGCCCACAATCTGCGGAATCAACTCGCCGTACACGTCGGTCAACCGCATGTCGCGGCCGTTGTAGCGAAACGTCAGCCGGGTGTGATCCATGCCGAGGAGATGCAGGATCGTCGCGTGCAGGTCATGAATGGCGATGGGCTGCTGCTCCGCTTTGTAGCCGAACTCATCGCTGGCCCCGATCGCCTGCCCGCCTCGAATCCCCGCGCCCGCCATCCAAATGCTCATCGCGCCCGGATTGTGGTCGCGGCCCAACCCCCGTTGCGAGATCGGCATCCGGCCGAACTCGCCCTGCCACACCACGAGCGTCGAATCGAGCATGCCTCGCGCCTTCAGGTCCGTCAGCAGCGCCGCGATGGGCCGGTCCACTTCCGCGGCGTGCTTGGTGTGGTTCGCATGCACGTTGTCGTGCGCGTCCCAGGTATCGGTATTCTGATTGCCCAGCCCGCCGTGATAGAGCTGAACAAACCGCACGCCGCGCTCCACCAGGCGCCGGGCCATCAGGCACTGCCTCGCGAACGGTGCGGTCACCGGGTCGTCCATTCCGTAAAGGCCGAGGGTGGCCGCTGATTCGCGAGCCAGATCCACAGCCTCCGGCGCGCAGCCCTGCATGCGAAAGGCGAGTTCGTACGACGCGATGCGCGCGGCCAACTCGGATGACCCCGGGTTCTTTTCCGCGTCAATCGCATTTAACTTGTCGAGCAGGCTTAACCGCGCGCGCTGCTCCTCGGCCGATATGCCCGCCGGCGGCTTGAGATCGACAATCGGATCGCCTTGCGAACGGAAGACCGTGCCCTGATACGCGGCCGGCATGAACCCGGAAGTCCAATTCGCAGGCCCCCCGAACGGACCGCCGCGCGCGTCGTACAGCACGACGAACGCCGGCAGGTTCTGATTTTCCGATCCCAGCCCGTACGTCACCCACGAGCCGACGCTGGGATATCCCATGCGAATGACGCCCGTCGCCAGTTCGTAATGCGCCTGCACGTGATCGTTCGACTTGCCGTAGACCGACCGCAGCACTGCAAGGTCGTCTGCTTTCTTCGCGGTCTCGGGAAACAATTCGGAGATGTCCAGACCGCCGCGGCCGTATTTCTGAAATCGAAACGGGCTCGGCATCAAAGGTCCGGGATGACCCTGGCGCACGATGATGTCGCCTTTGCCCGTCAAGGGCTGCCCGGCATACTGAGCCAGAGCGGGCTTTGGATCGAACGTGTCGACATGGCTGACGCCGCCGCTCATGAACAGCGAGATCACGCTTTTGGCGCGGGCCCGGTGATGAGGGTTTTTGGCGGCATACGGGCTCGCCGCCGAAGTCCCGGTCGAACACTCAGCCAACAAATGGTCCTGATCCAGCAGCGACGCCAGCGCCAGACCGCTCAGGCCGCCGCAGGATTCGAACAGGAACTCACGCCGTGACCGGAACTGTCTTGCCATGGTTCACCGCATGTACAGAAACTCGTTCAGGTTGAAGAGCACGTGGGCGAACGCATCGAAAGACCGCGCCTTGAGGAACTCACGCGCGGTCGCCCGTTCGGCTTCCAATGGAGAACGAGCCAAGGCCAAATGATAAGCCAGGTCGATCTGGCGATCGCGATCCGCGGGCTCGGCCTCCAGGACCCGCAGCGCGAGCAGCGAGGAGTGCTTGAGCACGAAGTCGTTGTTCAACAGCGTCAGCGCCTGCGTCGGTACGGTGGAAACATTGCGGCGGCCGCACGTGGAGTTCTGGTCCGGCAGGTCGAAGACTTCGAAGAACGGGAACGGGAGTCCTCGCTTGCGGTACACGTACAGGCTGCGCCGCCAGACATTCGGCCCATCTGTATCGCGCTTCCAGATGCCGTACTTCATCTGCTCCAGCACTTCGGGGGGCAGCGGCGGGAACACCGGCGGGCCGCCGATGTCTTTCTGCAAGGCGCCCGCGACCGCCAGCATCTGATCGCGCACCACCTCCGCGTCCAGGCGTTGCGGCCGGTAGCGCCACAACAGCGTGTTGTCGGGGTCCTTCTCGAGATTCGCCGCCGACTCCGGGCCCCCGCGCGAGGCCATTTGATAGGCCTTCGACGTCATGATGAGCCGGTGCGCCTGCTTGAGGCTCCAGCCCTGGTTCATGAACTCCACCGCCAGCCAATCGAGCAGTTCGGGATGGGTCGGCGGCTCTCCATTACGGCCAAAGTTGTCGAGGGTCGGCACGATCCCCCGGCCGAAATGATGATGCCAGATGCGATTGACGATCACCCGCGCCGTGAGCGGGTTGTCCCGCGAACCCAGCCATTCGGCTAACGCCCGACGTCTCCCGGATGTGCGCCCATCGGAAGGGGGATGGGAAGTGGCCGGATTCCCATAAGTGGCCGCCGTCAGGAATCCGGGTTCGATGCGGGATCCCCGGCTGTGGATGTCGCCGCGAATCAGAAAGAACGAATCCGGAGGCTGATACCGGCCGGGCCCCTGATGGAGAAAGCTTCCATCGATGGCTTCCCGCTTCATGCCCTTACCGGGCGCTGGCTCGTCGCCCGGACCATCGGGCGCGAAGCGGTAGTCTCCGTCGGTGATGCCCATCGCCATCGGAATGGGCTTCGGCCGCTCCCGTTCGATCCCTCGCATCCGTTCGAGCAGTACCCGCTTGCGCTCCATGAGTTGCGGCGGCAGCAGTTTGTCAATCTCGGTGGTGGCGGCGTTCGTGGTCCGGATGATCTGGTTGGCCAGGAGAACCTGTCCCGGAGTCCGCTCGGCTTCCGGGGTCGCGATTGCTTTCTGGATGTGCTCGGGATAGCGTTTGTACTTCTCCTGCACGATCCGTTCCCGGTACGGAGCCTCCATCTCGCGCAGTTCGTCACGGAGGGGCTTCAGCCGCGCTTCCACGCTTGCCAATTGGGCGCGATACGCATCCGCCTCCGCCTTCGGAACCAACGGGTGATCCACCTCGACATAGCTGAACAGCGAAGCCTGAAGCTGGTAATAGTCTTTCTGCGGGATGGCGTCGAACTTGTGGTTGTGACACCGCGCGCAATGCACGGTCAGGCCGAGAATGCCCCGCCCGATCGTGGCGATCATGTCATCCAGGTACTCGTACCGGTAGGGCGGGTTGTCCTTTTCGCGGAAGCCCACCTTCGCGTGGCACCGCAGAAAGCCGGTGGCAATCAGCGAATCGTTGGTGACCTCGTCGAGTTCATCGCCGGCGAGTTGTTCGCTCAGGAACCGGTGGTACGGCGTGTCCTGGTTGAATGCCCGGACGACATAGTCGCGGTACCGCCAGGCATTCGGCCGGTCAAAGTCGTGCTCGAAGCCGTTGGAATCGGCGTACCGGGCCACGTCCAGCCAATGGCGTCCCCAGCGCTCGCCGTAATGCGGGGAGGCGAGCAGCCTCTCGATCAACCGAGGCCAGGCATCGGGCGATCTGT
The DNA here is from genome assembly GCA_046160045.1 of Bryobacteraceae bacterium. Taxonomy (GTDB): domain Bacteria; phylum Acidobacteriota; class Terriglobia; order Bryobacterales; family Bryobacteraceae; genus CAZGUX01. The sequence goes on along the minus strand of JBJXGR010000121.1, from coordinate 919 downwards.
CCCCGATAAACTCGGCGGCCTGCTGGGGTGTGGGCGGCAGCCCGATGAGGTCGAGATACGCTCTCCGGACCAGGGTCGCCCGGTCCGCGGGGCCGGCGGCCTTCAGCCCCTTGGCCTGCCGCCGGGCCTCCAGAAAGCGGTCGACGGCATGAGTGAACTCCCCGGCTGTGGGAGGCGTCGTCTGTTGGGGGCGTTGATACGCCCACCACTTCCTCGCCTCCGTGGGAATCTCGTAGTCTTCGAGGCTGCGGGTGGACGCCGCCTTCGGAAGATCGGCCGTGCTGCCTTCCCAGGGAGCGCCCTCGGCGATCCACTGCCGGAACAAATTGACCTCGGCGGCAGGCAACTTGCCGTCCATCGGCATGCCGGGTTTTTCGAGGCCCGCAATCAACCGGTAGAGACGGCTGTCCTCCGGCTTACCCGGGAGAATCGCCGCCCCGCGAGTGCCGCCCGTCAACGCGGTTTCCCGGGTCCGCAGGTCGAGACCCGACAATTGAGCGGCGCCGCCGTGGCAGTTCCAACAGCTGCGTGCGAGCACGGGACGAATCGACTGAGTGAAAGAGACTCCGGCGGCCAGCGCGGCGGGCAGGCAGAGCAATAGGGTGATCGCGCCCACCACGCGGCCTCCCGGCGATCCCGGCAAACACTGCCTCCTCGTTGCAGTCGATTATAGAACAACCGAACCTGAGCATGTGCTGCGCTGCCGCCTTTTCGAACGGCTCCCCAAAGGGTGTGCCCAATTCGGCTGGGAGCCCACGGCGTAAGAAGGTGTACGAGAATCGCGTTTGCCAGTTTTGGGAGCGCGTGGGGGGATATGAAATCCCTCGGCACCAGCGCAGAGCGCGTTCTAGGGCGTCTGGCGAGGTCTCCAGGTGCGGAAAAGCTCTTGAAAAGGCCGCGTTTGATTTTCTTACACCTT
>JBJXGR010000120.1:0-2551 GCA_046160045.1 Bryobacteraceae bacterium | reverse complement strand
GAGTGGGCACGGTGGTCCGCATCGCGCCCGTCCGGGACGGGAAGGCCGCGGGTGAGGCGGAATGGATCACGGTGACCGCGCACGAAGGAGACCATCGCAACGTGTGGTGGTCTCCGGACGGGAACCTGGCGTATTTCTTTACGAACCTGGACGGCAACGGGTGCGTGTTCGCGCAAAGGCTCGATCCCTCGTCGAAGCGGCCGCAAGGCGAGCCCTTCGCAGTGTTTCATATGCACGAAACCCGTCTGCGGGCATTCGGAGGAGCCCCTCTGGGCCCGGCGGTTCTTCCCGGCAGGATCATCTTTGCCCTGGGAGAGGTGACCAGCAATATCTGGCTCGCCGAACCCCAGCCGTAGAAACAGGTATCCGAACCGCGGCCGGAAGGCCGCGGACCGGGCGCCCTGCCTTCCGCTTCGATCAGAGGTACAGCGAACTCCGATTCTGCTCCACGAGCTTGATGAAGTTGCGCTTGAGCCCGTAGGTCGAGCGGAGCGTTTCCAGGCGGCGTGTGAACTCCTCCGCACGGCCGGCGCGCCGCATCGCCGAAGCGGCCTTCACCAGTAAGTCGACCGCATCTTCGTAGCGCCCAGTGCCGACAGCGGCGACTCCGGCTTCGCCCATCTTCAGGTAGACGGCAGCCGCGTCCTCGGGATGTTCCGTCTCGCGGGCATCGGCGAGCCGGAGCCAAAGGCCGTCCCAGCATCCGCCAGCCTGCGCCTCGCGCCAGGCCTCGTCCGTGTTGCCCTCGTAGAGGAAGATCTCGACCAACGGGGAACTGTCGTCGCCGGCAGGCAGCCAGCGAGGCCTGGTTTGCGCGCCAGCCTTCTCCTTGGCCTTCGCGATGCGCCGCCGAATTTCCTCGAGAGCCCGTTCCCGCCACAGGGGCCACGCGTCTGCCTGCTTCGCATGCCGTTCCAATGTCTGGAAATTTCTCAGGTGCGGCTGGTCTGCGAACTCGGCCCACATCAACTTCATGCCCTCCTCGTGCCGGCCGCGACGGTGGTACTCGTTCGCGGCGAACTCACGCAGCCGGCTGCCGGTGTAATCCGGGAATGCCTGCAGTCCCTTCTCCGCCCAAGCTAGAGCCTGATCGGGCTGGTTTGCTTCGCTGTAGACCTCGACAACCTTCCAGTAGCGGTACGAGTCCGACAGGTCGCGACTCATCATCGTGACCAGTTGTTCGATGTCGCCCGAGGCCCGTGCCAACGATTCCATGATTTCCTTGATGCGGGAGTATTCGCCGAACGCGGGCCGGCCTTGCCCGGCTGTTCGCGCCGCCACCTTCTCCCATTCAGCCTCAGCCAGTTCCCGGTAGACCTTCATGCCCTTGGCCCCAAGGATTTCCGAATAGTTCTCGGCGGCGCAGGAGAAAGCTTCCGAGTCGCCTTGTATTTGCCAATGAAAGAGACGCCGGGCCAGTTCCGATGGATCGGGCCTGGCCTCCTCGCACGCCTCATAGTGGATGTCCTGCAGCCGGTCGCTCAGAATACTGACGTCGCACTCGGATTCGTCCAAGGTCGCACCGGCGTCCTCCAGCCACAACAGGGCCGACTCGCATAACTCGATAACCGCCCCGGCCTGGCCATCCTTCAGCAACTGCGCCACCGAATCGATGGCAGCGCCGACACCGCGCACCCAGGCTTTCACATCGCGTTTCGACATAAAACTGCGAACCCGAACCGACTTCTCCAGGGCCAGCCGGACGGCGGCCGCGGCGCTCTCGGGCCCGGAGCGCCGGGCAGCGTAGAGGATGAGCCGTTCGCGGAGGCGGCTGTCGTCTTTGGCCCAGTCGAGCACCATCCGCACCAGCGTATCTTTGTCTTCGGCCTGCAGGATCTTCGCGGCGTCGGCCAGCTTGATCGTCCTGGCTTTGCCCTGACGGGCCGGCTTGTTCGGTCCAGCCGCGCGGTTGAGCCAGGCGAGCGCGGCAGCGACACAGTGCTTGCAGAAACTGCCGTCGGCGCCCACCGGACAGTCGCAAGAGTAATCCAGCACTCCCTCGTCGGCCGCCAGGGTTACTGTATAATCCTGATCTCCACGCACGGCGGCTCGAACGCTGCCGCCCTCATCTTTGATCGATTCGACATGGCCGTGGGAGAAGTAGTCGAAACCCCGCTGGTACGACGGCTCGCCAGCGAGGCGCCGGGCCACCGCATCCGTCAGCGCGCGTGAAAGACCATTTACCATTCTCCTGATTATCCAGCAAGACCCGTGGCTCGACGGCTACCCATCGCAAGAGTTTCGCCGCGCCTGACGCACCGTGCGCAGCCGGGTTATGGACCTACCTCGGTTGGAATCGGATGCCGTGATTCCGATAGGTGGTAGGATGAGGGCATATGCAACTCACCATCCGGTTGCTCCGCGAGACCGACGGCCGCTGGATTGGCGACATTCCCGAACTGGCGGGGGTGACGGTGTACGGCTCGACTCGCGAGGAAGCGACACTCAAGGCCAAGGCCCTTGCGCTTCGCGTCATTGCCGAGGAAATCGAGCACGGGGAGATGATGGCCGCCGCCGACACGTTGCAGTTCTCTGTTGCCGCATGAGCGAA
>JBJXGR010000119.1:0-38919 GCA_046160045.1 Bryobacteraceae bacterium | reverse complement strand
GCGACGCGGTCAGCCATTGGTGGGCTTGCGGCTCGATCGGGCGCGCCCGTCCCGCCCCGAAGCCGAATTGCCTCTGGCGGGGAAGACCAACTATCTGGTTGGCGCTGATCCAGGCCGTTGGCGAACCGACGTGGCGAACTACGGGCGAGTCCGCATGCGCGAAGTCTATCCCGGCATCGATGCGGTATTTTACGGCCGCGACGATTCTCTCGAATACGATTTGGTGGTTTCGCCCGGGGCTGAGCCGCGCGCCATCCGGCTGCGCTTCGAGCGAGCCCGCGCCCTGAGGATTGACTCGAACGGCGACCTGTTGATCCAAAACCGCGAGGGAGAACTGAGGCATCGTCGCCCCCTCGCGTACCAGGAGATCGGCGGGGTGCGGAAAGCCGTCGAAGCGCGGTACAAGCTGTTGCCCGCCGACGGAGTGGAGGTTGCCTTAGGCCCGTACGATCGCCGGCGGCAACTGGTGATCGACCCCGTGCTGACCTACTTCCACACGATGGGGGGCAGCGAGGGCCGTCGCGTCGCGCTCGACCGTGAGGGCAATGTCTATGTCGCGGGAAACGCCTATTCGGGCGATCTGCCGGTAACGCCGGGAGCTGTGGGCCCAACCTACAGTGCGAATCTGTGCGCGCGCGGCCTTTCTCCCGGCGCTCCCTGCCTGGATGTCTTCGTGGCCAAATGGGATCCCACCGGCACCCGGTTGTTGTGGGCGACTTACCTCGGGGGCCGGGGAGACGACTCGCTTTCGGGGCTGGCGGTGGATGCGGAAGGCAATGCGTACCTCACCGGTTTCACGAGTTCACCCGACCTTCCTGTGACGCCGGGCGCCGCACAGACCCGATACGCCGGCACGCAAGGAGCCGTGTACCTGAGCACTGGGGATGCCTTTGTCGCCAAGCTCAACCCGCAGGGCGGCGCGCTCGTGTACTCGACGTACCTCGGGGGCCGCGACGAAGACTCAGCGTCGGAGATCGCGATAGACGCCGGCGGCAACGCCTATGTCACGGGTACGACCTCGAGTTCCGATTTCCCGACGACGCCCGGCGCCTGGCGCCGGGCCCTTGCCAGTTCCACCGCGATCCGGCAAACCGACGTGTTTGTCACCAAGCTGAATCCCGATGGTTCGGGCTTTCTGTTTTCGACCTATCTGGGTGGCAGCCGCAATGATGCCGGCATGGCTATCACGGTCGACAGCGGGGGACAGGTAGCCGTGGCCGGCAATACGATGTCCCCGAATTTCCCCACGACCGACGCCGCCAGCCAAAAAGCGTTGCGGGGTAGCTTTGATGCGTTTGTCGCTCGGCTGGACCCGTCCGGCTCTGCCATTCTGGCTTCCACTTACCTGGGCGGAAGGGGCACGGAGCAGGTACGGGCTATGGCGCCCGATGGCACGGGCGGTCTTCTGATCGCCGGTGTGACCGATTCGCTCGATCTGCCGGTCACCGGCGACGCGCTGAAGAGTTCGATCGGCGATAGCATCTGCTCCTACCAATTGTTCGGCCAGCCGGTTGCCTGCACGGATGTGTTCCTTGCGCGTTTCGATGCGGACTCCGCCCAACTGCGGTACGCCACGTATTTCGGCGGCTCGGGTGCGGACAGCGTTGGGGATATTGGGGTCGACAGCGACGGCGCCATCTATCTGGCCGGAGCCACGTCTTCGTCCGATTTCCCGGTCACGGTGGATGCCTATCAGCCTTGCCGCAGAAGCACCGTCCAGGGATCCGGCGATGCGTTTATTGCCAAACTGAACCTCGGGGGAAGGATCGAGTACTCGACCTACCTGGGTGGATCCGGCGGCGCCCAGGGCAATGGCCTCGCGTTGACGGAAGCGGGAGAGGTCCTGTTGACGGGTTCCACGGCCCCTGTGGATTTTCCGCCCGACCCGGTGAGATCGCTGCGGCTTGGCGGCGGGTCGCCCACAGGAGCCTTCCTGGGTAGACTCAATCTGGGCAGTCCCGCGCAGTTCCCCCGACTCGCCTGCGTTGCCAATGCGGGGAGTCTGTTGGGCGGACCAGTGGCCCCGGGCCAGGTTGTCATTCTGCAGGGGGCCGGGATCGGGCCGGACGATGCGGTCCGGTTCGAGGCCGGGACATCCGGCTATGCCGCCCCTCAACTGGCCGGGGTGCGAGTGCTTTTCGATGACATCGCCGCGCCACTGGTGAGCGTTCAATCGAAGCAGGTGATCGCTGTGGTTCCGTACGCGACGCTTGGCAAGGACATGGTCCACGTCCGGGTGGAATACCTTGGCGTCACGACCAACTCGTATCCGGTGGTGGTGACGAGTTTGAGTCCGGCCGTGTTTTCGAGTGACGGCACCGGGCGCGGGCAGGCGGCCGTGGTCAACGAAGACGGAAGCGTCAACTCGCCGGGCAATCCGGCGCGCAAGGGTTCGGTCGTGGCGATTTACGCAACAGGTCTCGGCCCGGTAAACTCTCCGCCCGAGGACGGCGCGATCAACCGGGACGGATTCCCACAGCCGGAAGGCAGAGTCCTGGTTAGCATCGGCGGGTACTCGGCCGAGGTGCCCTTTGCTGGAGGCGCTCCCGGGCAGGTGTTCGGTGTATTCCAGGTAAATGCTCGCGTGCCGATGCAGCCAGCGTCCGGAGAAGCCTTGCCGGTGATCGTCGGCGTGGAGTTGCCGAGCCTGCTCGCCGTCAGCCCCACTCAGTCGACCATCGCCGTGAAATAGCAGTTTTCGTTTATGATGAAACAACCATGCTTCGACGCGCGGCGCTCGGACTCCTGTTCCTGGTCGGCGGACTGAGAGCCGAGTCCGCCAACCTTTACCGCGACCACGTTCGTCCCCTCCTCGAGAAAAATTGCCTGATGTGCCACAACGGCAAGGTCAAGCAAGCCAGCCTTGATCTGTCCAGACGGGAGAGCCTGCTCAAAGGCGGCGAGCACGGACCCGTTCTCAAGCCGGGCAGCCCCAACGACAGCGTGCTCTACAAAGTGGTGGCCCACCTCCAGGAGCCCCACATGCCCTATAAGGGGAAAAAGCTTCCCGACGAGGTCGTCGGCCGGATTGCCGACTGGATCAAGGAAGGCGCGCAGTTTGAGGCGGTGGACGAAGAAGCCGCGGAGATGAAGAAGCGCTCCGATCATTGGGCCTTCCGCCCCCCGGTGCGAGAGACCCCGCCCGACGTGAAATCGCGGGAGTGGGTGCGGAATCCCATCGATCGTTTCATCGCGGCGGAGTTGGAGAAGCGGGGCCTCTCGGCTCTGCCCGAAGCGGACAAACGCACACTGCTGCGGCGCGTATCGCTGGACCTGATCGGGCTACCGCCGGCGCCGGAAGAGACGAACGCATTCTTGAATGACAAATCGGCCGATGCGTATGAAAAGGTAGTCGACCGTCTGCTGGCGAGTCCCCGGCACGGCGAGCGGTGGGGCCGACACTGGCTGGATATCTGGCGCTACAGCGACTGGTACGGGTGGCGGAAGCAGAATCAGGTGCGCTACAGCCAGAGGCACATCTGGCGCTGGCGGGATTGGACAGTCGAATCGGTCAACCGCGACAAAGGGTACGACCGGATGATTCTCGAGATGATCGCGGGCGATGAACTGGATCCGGGGAATCCCGACACCGTGCGGGCGACGGGTTATCTGGCGCGCAGTTGGTACATGTTCAACCGCAACGTCTGGCTGCAGGACGCGATGGAATACACGTCGACGTCGTTCCTGGGCCTGACGATGAAGTGCGCCCGATGCCACACCCACAAGTACGACCCGATCACGCACGTCGATTACTATCGCTTCCGGGCGTTTTTCGAACCGCACGAGGTCAGGACCGATCGCGTCGCGGGCGAAGCCGATGTGATGAAAGGCGGCCTGGCTCGCGTGTATGACGCCGAAGCGGACCGGCCGACCTACCGGTTCTTCCGAGGCAACGAAAGCAACCCCGACACGGCCAATCCTCTCTCGCCGGCGGTGCCGGGATTCTTCGGAGTATCGCCAAAAATTCAACCCGTGAACCTGCCGCTGCTGGCCTATTATCCGGACGGCCAGTCTTATGTCAAGGACGACCTGATCGCGCAGTCGAAGGCTGCCATCGAAAAGGCGGAAGCCGAGTTGCGAAAGGCCGAAGAGGCGCTGGGTAAGGCTAAGCCGGAGGCTGCGCCGAAGGCCGAAATGGAAGTGGCGGCGTTACGGAAGAAGGTAGATTGGACGAGGGCTGCCCTGCCGGCGCTGGAAGCGCGGATTACCGCCGACTATGCAAAGTATCTGCACTCGTCGGAAGAGGCGGTCAAGCTCTCCGACCAGGCCCGGGCGCTCGAACGCCAAGTAAACGTCCTGAAGGCCGAAGAGAATCTGATTCGCGGCCGGTTCGAATTCGAGGCGGCCAAGTCGGATGACAAGAAACTCGCTGCGGCCGCGGCCAAACTCGACACAGCGGTCAAGGCGCTGAACGCGGCCAAAGAGAACCATACGCCAATCGGCAAAGTTTATCCGGCGACGAGCACCGGGCGGAGGCTGGCCCTGGCCCGTTGGATTGCGAGTAAGGACAATCCCCTTACCGCTCGTGTGGCGATCAACCATATGTGGATGCGGCATTTCGGCAAGCCGCTGGTGCCGACCGTGTTCAACTTCGGGCGCTCGGGAAAACCAGCCTCACACCCCGAGTTGCTCGATTGGCTCGCGCTGGAGTTCATGGAGCGGAACTGGGACATGAAGGCGATTCATCGCCTGATGGTCACCAGCCGTGCCTACCGGACTCGGTCGTCGGGTTGGGACGAGAAGTCGAAGGAGGCCGCCGCCGATCCGGACAACCGCTACTTGTGGCGTATGAACGTACGGCGGATGGAAGCGGAGGCGGTGCGCGACAGCGTGCTGCATCTGGCCGGCAAACTGGATACGGCCATGGGCGGCGAGGAACTCGACGAGACCAAGGGGCACGAGATCTTCCGCCGAAGCATGTATTTCCGTCATTCGCCTGACTTGCAGATGGACATGCTGCGGGTGTTCGATTTGGCCAGCCCCAATGAATGCTTCGAGCGCGGGGAGAGCATCGTGCCGCAGCAGGCGTTGGCGCTGGCGAACGGCAAGTTGAGCCTGACGATGGGGCGGATTCTGGCCGCCCATCTGCCCTCTGGAAGCGAGTTTGTTCCGGCTGCGTTCGAGAGGATCCTGGGCCGCAAGCCGAATGCCGAAGAACTCGCCGAGTCGGAGAAATTCCTGCTGGAGCAGACGGCCCTGTATCGCCAACCGTCGAGCCTGACGGCGTTCCGAACCGGACCCGCCGCCGGCATCAAGCCTTCCGCCGACCCGGCCGCGCGCGGGCGCGAAAGCCTGGTTCACGTGCTGCTCAACCACAACGACTTCGTCGCAATCCGGTGATGGGGAGGAGATCATGAAACTCTGTTCGGCCAACAAAAGCCGCCGCATCTTTCTCGCGGATTGCGGCATGGGGATGACGGGATTGGCGCTGGGCGCGATGCTCCAGGGCTCGATCGGCCATGCCTCGGCCGAGGACACCTGGCTGCCGCCGGACGGCAAACCGCATTTCGCCCCAAAGGCGAAGCGCGTGATCTGGCTGTTCATGCTGGGGGGCGTCAGCCACGTGGAGTCCTTCGACCCGAAGCCGGCTCTCAACAGGTACGCCGGCAAGTCGATCTCGGAAACTCCCTACAAAGACACGCTCGACTCCTCGTTCGTCAAGGACAATGTAAAGGCGTTCGTCCCCGGCCAGCACAGTATCCGGACGTCACTGTACCCGATGCAGACGGGGTTCGAGCAGCACGGGCAGAGCGGGACGATGGTGAGCAACTGGTTCCCGCAACTGGGTTCCTGCGTCGACGACCTGGCCATCGTGCGCTCGATGTGGACCACCGACAACGACCATGGGGCGATCCTGCAGTTCCACACCGGGCGGCACATTTTTGACGGTTATCTCCCGACGATCGGCGCCTGGACCCATTACGGCTTGGGTTCGATGAACGACAACCTGCCGTCGTTCGTGGTGTTGGGAGAGCCGCCTGGAGATTGCTGCGGCGGAAACGGGACCCACGGGTCCGGTTACCTGGGACCCGAGCACAGCGGCGTGTTTCTCGAGGCCGATCCCGATCATCCCCTGCCGTTTGTCGCGCCTGGACCCGATGTGTTCGAGCAGGAACAAAAGCGCGAATTTCAGTTCCTGGACAAACTGAACCGGATCGCGGCCGTGGAATATCCGAACGATTCGGCGCTGCGGGCGCGGATCAAATCGTACGAGCTTGCCTTCAAGATGCAGGTCGCGGTTCCGGAGGCGGTACGGTTCAAGGAAGAGACCGAGGAGACCAAACGCCTGTACGGTCTGGACCAGGAAGTGACCAAGTCGTTCGGGCAGGTCTGCCTGGCGGCGCGCCGTCTCTCGGAACGCGGCGTCCGGTTCGTGCAGATCTATCACGGAGGCTCCGGCAACGCCTGGGACGCACACAAGGACCTCAAGAAGAATCACACCGATCTGGCGGCGAAAGTCGATCGGCCCATCGCGGGGCTGCTGAAGGATTTGAAGCAGCGTGGGCTGCTCGATGAGACGATCGTGGTGTGGGCTACGGAATTCGGCCGCACGCCGGGGGCGGAGGCGGCCAACGGACGCGACCATCATCCTTTCGGCTTCACGGTATGGATGGCGGGCGGCGGATTGAAACGGGGGATTGTCCACGGCAAGACGGACGAACTGGGGTTTCACGCGGTCGAAGACCGGCACTATGTCACGGATGTGCATGCCACCGTGCTCCACCAGTTGGGGATTGATCCCAAGCGATTGGACATTCCGGGGCGGAAGCGTCTGGAGATCGACTACGGCAAGCCGATTCAGGGAATCATCGCCTAGGTCACCAGAGCTGCGATCAGCTGAGCCGCGACCATCCGTGCCGCGAGTCTTCAGAGCCGCGACCGTGAGGGAGCGGTGGCTGGCTGTCCCCATCACCCGTGCTGGTTGGTGGAAAGGCTGGATCAGCCCGTTCAGCAAGGAGCCGGTCACCGATTTGGGCGGTGCTCGTAGAACGCGTTCATGGCAACTCCTTGGGCGTCGAATACCAGGAACTTACCGCCGTGAACGTTTCTACGAGGCTCGGTATATTCGGGATATCAAGGGCAGGGCCCTTGGCTAGTGTTAGTTTGCGCTTTTCTCGCGACCGTAAGTGTAAGAAGTCGTGAAGAAAATCGGGGACAGGTAGCCACCGCTCCCTTACGGTCGCGGCTCTGAAGGTCGCGGCTCTGAAGGCCGGGGCTCAGATGGTTTAGAACCAAAGAACCCGGCGCCTGAAAACCGGAATCCGCCCTCCGGCGCGTATCAACGTCTCCTCCTCCTGATCGAGATTACCGGATGATAGGATGGACTCGAGCATGAAACCGTGCAGGAGTTGCCGCCACGAAATCTCCGAAGAGGCAATTTCCTGCCCCCACTGCGGCGCACCTTTCCCCGCGCGGAAGAACTGGGACGGGTGGGGCTACGAGTACAAATCGGCCGCGACGCTCTTTGGATGGCCACTCGTCCACATATCCTTCAAGTACCGCCCGAACCGGGTACCGGTCGTGGCGAAAGGGATCATTGCCATCGGCCAGTTTGGATGTGGAGTGGTCACTATCGCGCAATTCGGCGTCGGCGTCTTCACCCTGGCCCAGTTTGCCGTCGGCGGCTTTGCCGTGGCTCAGTTTGCAGCCGCGTACTCTCTGATCGCCCAGTTTGGGCTGTACGTCCATGAGGGACACGCACAGTTCATGCGCAGCCTGCCGCAGCTTGTCGGCATTCCGTTTTGACCGCCGTTCGCAGCGTTCGCGGCGGTCTCAGATCTTGAAATAGCCTTTGAGCCGCGAGTCCACGCCTCTACCCGCGCGCAGGCGGAGGCTGCAGAGCCAGCAATTCGAAGATCTGGACGCCCACGGTCTTGCCTTTCACCACAATCGAGCCCAGCGGCCGCGTCTGCGCCAGGTCGCCTAGCTCCCGCATCGTGAACTCGCTCATGATGATGTTGGTCTTGTACTCTTTGTTGGCTCCCTCGAGCCTTGCGGCGAGATTCACACCGTCACCGATCGCCGTGAAGTCCAGCTTCTTACCCGTGCCGACGTTGCCCAGGATAACGTCGGCGGTATTGAGCCCGATCCCGATGTCGAGCACGGGCTGGCCGGCGGCTTCCCATTTCCGGTTCAACTCGTGAAGCCGTTGGATCATGTCGAGGGACGCGCGGGCCGCCAGTTCGGCATTCGGCCGTTCGGGCGTGAACGCGCCCCAATGGGCCATGATGCCGTCGCCGATGAACTTGTCGACGATGCCGTCGTAGCGGAAGATGATGTCGGTCATCGCTTCCAGATACTCGTTGAGCTGCTTGAGTAGCTGCACTGGGTCGGAGCGTTCGGTGAGCGTCGTGAACCCGCGGACATCGGAGAAGAAAACCGTCAGCTTCTTCTTCTCGCCGTCGAATCGGAACGATTCGAGGCGATCCATTACGTAGCGGACCAGTTGCGGGGAGACGTAGCGTTCCAGCGTGCCGCGCGTGCGGGCCAGTTCCCGGTCGACGATGAGGTAGCGCAGCGCGATGTTGGCCGAAAACGACGTGAACGAGGCTACTGCGGGGCCGGCCAGGGGCAGCCAGAGGGCATTGGCGTAGGCCCACCAGGCGGTTGCTCCATAAGCCACAAAACCGGCGGCCGTGAGCAGCACCGGAATCGAGACGGCACGGAACGCGATCACGCTCCAGGCGGGAATCACCGAGAAGGCGGCGATCAACACAAGGCCGAGCCATCGCGGCGAGGGCCGCATGCCATCGCCGTGCAGCAGGTTGTCGATCGCGGTCGCGATGGCGAAGTATCCAGGGGCGGTTTCGGAAATCGGCGTCGGACGCACTTCATAACTCCCGGCGGCGCTGGCGCCGACCAGCACCAGTTTGTCGCGGAACGTCTCCGGCGGATGGCGCCGCACGGATGCGTCGCACTGCGCCGGGTAGATCGAGCAGATCATCTCCCAGAGGGGAATCGTCCGATAACTCGAAAGCGTGTCGCCGTGCCAGCGGAGGATCAGGTGCCCCTCGTCATCGACCGGCACCTGGATGGGTCCAGCCGCGAAGGTCTTGTCCTGGTAGTGCGCCGCTCCTTTGGAAACGAGATGTTGCGCGGCCATCAGCCATTGGGTCGCCCAGTCCTTCCCGTCGTAGCGAATCGTCAGAGCCAGGCGCCGGGTGGTTCCGTCAGGATCGGGAGTCCAGAGGTTTCCGCCCGAGCCTTTCAGCGCCTGGAGGAGAGGATTTCTGGGCGCATTGATGGTCCACTCGCGGCGATCGAGGGCGCGGCGCGGGGGTTGCCCGGTCACCCGAATGGCGGCGGTGGCCGGCGGCGTATACACATCGTCGGAGGTATCCACGGCCCCGGAGACAAACGAAAACGGAGCCATGACGTTTCCAGCTTCCCTCAGCACCTGCGCAAAACCGGGATCGGCGCCAGGCTCGCTGCCGCTGAAAATGACATCGAACAAAATCAGTTGCGGCTTCCCGCGGTCGAGGTAGCGGACCAGTTCGGCCCACACCTGGCGGGTCCACGGCCAGCGGCCCAGCTTTTCGGTGAGGGCGCGAAAGCTGGCGTTGTCAATGTCGACGATGACGATCCTCGGATCGGCACGGCGAGGATCGACCGTCGACTGCGCGCGCCAGTCCGCGGTCCGGTTCTCCAGCCACTCGAGGGATCCTCGCTGGTAGATGATCGAGAAAAGAACAATCAGCCCGGCGGTGAGCAAGGTGACGCCGCGCACCAGCTTGCGTCGAGTCAGCGGGCTGTACATTCTCTCCGTTGCGCGTGGGTTATCGCGGGACGACGCCGCGGAAGCGCGCTTCCAACGTCAGACCTTTGTCGCCACTGGTCTTCGAAAGTTCCGCGAGCGTGGCGATCCGGGAATCGAACGAAGGATGGGTGCTCAGAACCTGTCCGAACAGGCGCTTGTTTTCTTCCTTCTTGCTGACGGTGGACAGCTTCTCGATGAACACCAGGAGGCCGTTTGCGGCGTATCCGGCCTTCGCCGCCAAGGTTGCGCCTCCGCGGTCGGAGGCATCTTCCTTGTCTTTGCTCAGGCTGGTATTGAACAGGTCGTTTAGAAACGCGTCGGCGCGGAGTTTGATGGCGTCCGGCGTGGCCAGGCGCGAGGTGTTCGCTTCCTGGATCGCCCAGGCGGATCCGCGTTTGGAACGAATTTCCGTTTCCAGATGGCGATCGGCGGTGTGAACCACTTCGTGCCCCAGCGCCCCGGCGAGTTGGGCTTCGTTCTCCATTTGAGCCACCGCGCCTTGGGTGATGAAGATGTAGCCTCCGGGCAGTGCAAAGGCGCCCACGATTTCGCTTTTCAACACGCCGAAGCGGTAGGGCAGCTTCCGCGAAGCCTGCCTCGCCACGGCTGAGCCCACCAGGTTGACGTAGCGAACGACGTTGGGATCTTCAACGATGCCGAACATCGCGACCATTTTCTCCGCGGTGGCGCGGCCGATTTGCTGTTCCTCTTCCGCCGTCCACGGCTGAAGGGAAGCAACCCGTTCCGCCCGATCGGTCACCGGCTTGGCCTTCGTCTGCGTCTCCTGCACTTTCGAGCGGGCCTTGTTCAGGATTCCGCCAAACTGGGCGGAGGCGGGGATGGCGGCTGTCACCAAAAGAGCAACGGCAAACCTCATTTGGTCAATCCTCCTTCCTGAATGAACTGTTCCACATCCTTGTCGGCGGGGCGGTCTTTGTCCATCTTGTCGACGGCCTCGCGGTCCTTGTCACCGGGCGAGGTCGCCATCATGGCCTTGTCAACCTTGCCGGAAGGATCGATGCCGTTGAATCCGAGAGTCGCCGACTCCTTGGTCTTTTGGGAAGACTTGATGCCGAGTTGGCCGCCGAACAGGGGCGCCGGTTCGGACTTGGGCGGGGGAGCATCTTTCTTCTGTTGCGAGGCCTGCTGGGCGACGGCAAGAGAAGCCAAGCCCAGGGAGGCCCACAGAAGGAACTTGCGGAAACCGCTTCCCGACGGTCGCGGTTCAGCCGGAAGAGAATCTCTGGCGCTCACATATCGAGAGTACCAAAAGCAGATCATGGCCGGATTCGCAAGAGTACCTGTGGCGCCGTCGCAGTCCCTACCGAAACCACGAGGGGCTGGTCTCCCAGGGGCGCGCTATCCGGCACGCGGTAGTTGACCTGGATCGCGCCGGAGATGCCCCGCGGAATCCCGGCGAAAGAGATCTCCGCGGGAACTCCGCCGACGGTGAGACGGACTGGCTGCTGCGGTCGGGGCAGGCGGTCGGCGGTGGTCAGCGGCGGCTGGTCGCCGGTCGCGACCGTCGGCGTCACCAGGCCGGCGCCGGTCACGTATAGGGTAAGGGAATCGCCTCGCCTTCCTTCCTGGTGCGGCACGGGCCGCGTGCCGTCCGCGGTGAATACCCCCGGAGCCACCGCGCGCACCTCCACTGCGGCGGTCGCTTCCGCGCCGCCCACCGAGACGGCAAGATTCACGTTGCCTGGTGCGATCTCGTATGGCAACTGGGCATTGATCTGGCGCGCCGACACGTAGAGCAGAGGACACAGCACGCCGTTCGCCCGCACCAGCGTCCCGCCCATGGAGGTCGCCAGCGGCAGCCGTGTCGCGCTCTGATCGCTCTGGGCGAGGTTTTCTCCAAGGATCGTGAACAGCATTCCCGTAGCGAGGGCGTTGCGGAACGAAGCCGCGTTGACCACTCCGTCCCGCGTGAATCGCGGCGGTGGCGGCGCTGCTCCTCCGATACGTAGTTGCACCGGCAGCTCGATTCGCGAGGGCTCGGCGCCCGGCGCGTCCACTGACACCGTCGCCTGGTACACGCCCGCTGCGAGTTGCTGCGCCGTCAGGCTTAGGACGCTCAACGTGAGGGTGGAATCGCTGACGCCGGCCGTCGGAAACACCGTCAGCCAACTCCGAGCCGCCCCCGCGTAGGTGACGCGCGCGCTCCAACTGATGCGCTGGCTGTTCAGGTTCACGTTGACCCGCTCGGTGAGCGAGCCGTTGGGCGAAACGAGAGTCACCTGCGCCGGAGAAATCTGCAGGCGGGGAACTTCGCCGGGAGCCCCGGCAAACTGTACCGAAGCCGTGGCGCGGACATCGTTGCCGAGGTCATCCGTCCCGCCGAGTTCGAACGACAAGCTGGTAGGAACGATGAGGCCACGCCAGCAGATGCCCGCATTCACCGAGCCGTTGGGATCGAGGCGCTTGGATCCGAACCAGTCCGCGATCGCGCCGGAGAGATCGTGCGAACCGGCAATCCAGCGGCTGAGATTGACGCCGATGCCGGCGCCTTCAGTAACGGTGATGCGGTGACGCCACGCGCAATCGGCCGAATCAGGGTCGCGTTGGACCGTTTCTGGGTCGGAGGTAACGGTAAGTTGGGCTTCCTGTCTCCGGCCAAGGAACCGGGCGCTGATGCGTTGTGACCAGGTCTGTCCGCTCGAATCCAAGCCGGCCAGATCGATCACCGCCTCGCGGGGAACCGCTATGTCTCGCACGCGCAGGCTGGCACTCAGGGTTCCGAGCGCCGGAATCCGGTTGCTGCCGAAGAACTCAACGATACGGCTGGAATAGTCCGTGCCATCATATCGGAACAACGTCAGGCGTGATTCCACGCCGGCGCGCTCCTGCAGGCGGATATCGAAGAACCACTTGTAGCCCTCGCGGTCGGCGTTCTGTTCGTAGACCGGAGTTGGATTGACCGTCGCCGTGGGGGCCGACCGGGTGGCGGCCAAATCCACCCGCACGCTGACGGAAAGAGGGAGGGCGGAGGCGGCCTGAATCGTCACATTGCCGGTCGAACTACCCGTGGATCGCAACTGCGCGGCGTCAATCGTGACGTCGAAGCTGAACGGCGTGGAGGCGGAGGCCGTGCCGTTCTGGGCCGAGAGCCGAATCCACGGCGTTGAAGTCGTGATAGAAAAACTCACCGCGTCGGCCGAGGTGGTTTCGACCCGCAGCGATTGGGTGGCCGGGCCGGTGATGATGCCGTCGGCGCCTCGGAAGCTGAGGGTCTGCGGCGTCACGCTCGAGGGAGTGGAGACGCCGTCTTCGAGCAGGTGGCGCAAGGTCTCGTAGGCGCTGGTGAATCGCCCGTACCCGGCGCGGAAGTTGGCGATGTCGCATTCGCTCTGTCCGGGCGGGGCCACGGAGCCGTAACTGAGGGCGCCGACGATGCGGCCGCCGGCATCAAACAGTGGAGATCCCGAAGAGCCGCCCTCAATGCGGCCGTCCGTCATCTGGACCTGAAGAAACCGGGCGGCTGGCGCGGCCTGCCCACCCACCGACGCGGCGCGGTCCGTGACGCGGGCGCCGAAGGCGATGCGCTTATACGATCCATCCGGATGGTGAATGCCGATCAGGGAGGAGCCAAGGGCCGGGTCTTGATTCTGCCAGCCGGCAAACCAGACCGCGCGGTTCGGCGGCAGACCGTTCAGCAGCACCAGGCTGAAATCGCCTTCGCCTTGGCCGCCGCCGGCGAGAAACCGTGCGCCGTCCACGCGCATGGCCGCGGCGCGGGTCACCGTGGGGCCGTTGCATTGCGCGCTTTCGTAAAACCAGTAGGCCTGCAGGGTTCGCGTCTCGGTATCGTTCCCGAGGCAATGATTGGCCGTAAGAAACAGCGGCTGCTGGCTGTTCGTGCGCGTATTGATCAGCGCGCCCGTGCAGACATAGAAGCGGTTATCCGAACTCGACTGAAACACGATGTGGGCCACGCCGGAGCCCGCCTGCTGCCACTCGGCATGGCACTTGTAGTCGAGGTGGCACGCGGCGACTGATTTCTCGCCGCCGGCGGCGGCCGGATACGTCACCTCAACATCTTCTAAGAATCGGCGCACAAACGGATTCGGCGCCGGCGGGGGAGCGGCGACCTGCTGCCAGAAATGGGCCACTTCGACAATCTGAAACGATGGTGGATCCGTGGTCGCAACCTCGGGTTCGTACTCGATGGTGATACGGTCGCCGGCGACGGTGGCGCTCCAGAAGTCGCCGTCCTCGTAAGGGCCTGTGCCCGAGTACTGCCCTTCGACATCACCGGTCGACCCGTAGACCCACACACGCCCGCGGCCCACCGAGAAGCGGACAAAACGCGCGCGTATCGAGGTCGCACCCGGAGACTGGAGCGCCGCGCGCCATACGCCTTGACTCCATTCGCCCGGCAACGCAGTGAGGGTTCGCGTGGATCCTAAGGGCATTGCCCCCCGCCGGTTGGCGACACGCTCCGAAGTCACATCCAGCAGCGGCAGAACGATGGGATCGACCGCGTGCAGGGAAGCGCGCTCGCTGGGCAACGCGGCTCGCGCCATCCGGTCAGGCGCTTTCGAAACCGCGGAAGACAGGACCCCGTCGACCGCCGATTGCGCCCATAACTGGGCCCCCACTACTCCCAACACCAGCAAGCGAATCGTCACGGCGGTCTCCTCCGATGGCCGTCTCACGCAACCGACAAATTGCCGATCGCGTCGCCTGGCCGAAGGCTGCGCTGGCCTCCGATTGGTGAGCGCCGCCTGGCGAGGCTGGAACGATAGACGTTCAAAACACCCTCCTTTTGAGACGCCCAATGTTAAATTTTGCGGTGTCGGCGACTGCCATCACGGCCATGACACCGGCCTGCACAGGATCCGAGACCACCAGGTCCGCCGCATCCGGCACGCTGCCGGCCATGTTCAGGCTGATCACGAGCAGGCCCGCCGCCCGTACTTCGCGGACGGCTTTTTCGATGTCGCCGCCCATCAGTGCGCCGGCGAGAACCAGCGCACGGGCCCTGGGCAACCGGGCGACGGCACGGACAGCATCGGCCAGCGTTTGCTCGCCAACCAGCGGTATCGTGTCGACCGAGATGTGCTCGCCGCGAATGTTGTGCCGGTCCGCTTCCGAGATCGCGCCGATAGCGACCTGCCCTACCTGCGCGCCGCCTCCACAGATAATGATGCGCTTGCCGAAAATCCGTTCCATGCTGGTGACCGGCTCCACTTGCTGCACGATCGCAAGCTGCCGGAGATCCGCGGCCAGTTGTTCCTCGTCTGCCGGGAGATCGATCTCGAAAAAGATTCGCGCCGTCGGTGGGCGGTTGTCGATGATGCTGACGGAAGTGATGTCGCCCTGATGCTGGGCAATGACTCCCGTGAGTTGGTGTAGAACGCCGGGACCCACCTGGGCGTGAATGACGAGACCGATGCGTTCGGTGGCCATACACACCAGTGTAAGATCGCGCCTGCCTGTTATGAATCCCTGATGGCCGCAGCCAACTTCTTCAACTCGGCGGGCGTGCTCTCGTTCGGCACCGAACAACCGGGCGTGACGATCAATTTGGCGCCCGCCGCCGTCCGGGCGTCGTGGACCTGCTGCCTGAGTGAGTCGACGCCGGCCTGGCGGTAGTTCCGCTCGTCGACGCCGCCCATTAGCACACCGCGGTACTTGGCTCGCAGGGAAAGGATAGACACGCCCGTCCCGTGGGCCGAGTAGTTGACGACCCGCGCCGTCCAACCGGACAGGAAGGAATCGAGCCAGACTTTGTCGCCGTGAAGGTGGAGTACGTTGAGCGGGGCGCTGTCGACGGCATCGAGGACGATGCGGTCAAACGGCTCGCTGAACTTGCGGTACTCGCCGCGCGTGAGGATGCCGTCCTGCGCGTTGGCGATGGCGAGGAATATCCCGGAGGCGCCGCCGGCAATGGCCAGGCGGGCATGATTGGCTTCCGATCTGGCAATCGCCCCAAGGGCCTCCAGCAGTTTCCCGGGCTGCGCGCGCATCAGCCGAAGCACTTCTTCCTTCGAAGACAGCTTCTCCGCCACGTTCCACGGGTTGAAGATCGTCTCGATGAAATGGGCCTTCCCGTTCAGGTCGCGCCGGATGATGTCGAGAGCCTTCAACTGTTCCGGAAACGGACTCGCCTGCGGGGTCAACTCGTACCAGGTGCCGGCGGGCTTGGGATAAGGGAAATCGCTCATCACCTTCACCAGGTCCGTCGAGTAGTCGCGGTGAAAGCGCAGGGTCGCCTCGGCGTGACGGGCGGCGCCAAACTTCTCGAGGCCAAAATGGTGCCAAAGGGAGAGTGGAGGGCGATCGACGTCCTGCCCGGCAGCAGCCCGATCCACGCGCTCGCGCGCTGTCAAGCCCGGCTTGGCAGCCAGAAGGGCGGGGAGGACGAACAGTTCGCGGCGGCGCAGGGTCATTTGCGGTCGACCTCCTTCACCAGCAACTTGAATTCACTGCCCTGGGCAAACGTGATACTGGGCCCTCTGGTGCCGAACTGGATCAGGGCGATGGAAGCGGCGGCGCCGACGCCCGCCCCGATCGCTGCGCCCTTCGCGCCGCCCAGGATGCCCCCGATAATCGCGCCCGCGCCTGTGGCCACGGCCGCCTTGCCGATATTGTTGGTTTTATTGATCACGCGGCCTTCCTCGTCGACATTCTCCTTTCCTTTGGAGTTCGTCATCGAGGAAATCGTGGAGCGGACCGTTGTCGCGTTGCCTTTGTAGTTGAGCGTTTCAAAGGTGAAGTTGAGAACCGAGGTGCCCTTCATCTTGCCCGAACTCTTCGACTCCTTGACTTCGCCTTCGAGGATGCCGCCTTCGAATTCGGCAGGGCTGATGACCTGGGCCGTGATCTTGTCGCCTTTGCGGCTGGTCTCGGTGCTGATGGGCGCTAGTAGCCTGGCTCGGAATTCCGTCGCGTCCTTCAAGCTTTGCGACAACGCAATCGGGGGGAGGGCCATCGAAGCGGCCAGCAAGACTGCAACTGCACGTGGCATGAGTTCCATCTCCGTTTAGTTGAGAACCTTCCATTCGATCGTCACCACCGTGTGGCGGCGGTTCCTGCTGCGGATGACGAGCTTGGACCAGTTGTTGGAGGGGCTCGGGGCTTCGGCAAGGGCGAATTCCCGAACATCGAGATTGACGGACACGGGGACGCCCGGCAATTTCCCATTGAGGGTTCCGGCGGACGCATTCCCTCCTTCAATGACCACGCTCTCTCCTTTCTCCAGTTTGCCAGACCAGACGACGACTCCGGTCGAAGGGCCGGAATAGGCGGGCTTGGGAGGTTCGGCGGGAGGCGGCGGCGGAACCGGAGGCCGAATCGTCACCTGCTCCTGTTTGGGGCGCTCGGCCGGTTTGGCCGGGGCCGGCAAATCGAGGGGCCGCGGCTCCTGGGGAGGAGGAGGAGGCGGCGCCGTCTGTGGCGCGGGCGTGAGAGGATTCGTGGGAATCGGATTCAGGCCCCCGTGTGGGCTCACGGGTCTCACCGCTGTCGCCGCCTTGGGAGCGGGTTTCGCAGGCGCTCGCGCCGGTGTCTCCACGGGTGCGGCTTCTGCGGGCGCTGTTGCCTGCGGGACGGCGGCGGGCGGTGGGTTCTCGACGGCTGTTGGAATCTCGGCCGGCGGCGTCACGACTTCCGGCGTCGCCGTGGGAATCTGAGGCATCGCGGCTTGTTCCGTCGGGGCTTGCACACTGCGCCGGGCCATCCAATACTGAAAACCCAAATAGCCCAGACCGCCGCCTAGGAGGATTAGTGCCAAAGCCAAACCAACTGCTTTAGCTGCGCCGGATGGCGCCCTGGGCGTGACGACGGCGGCACTGGGAGTGGACGGGGAAGCGGGTGCCGCCGCCGGCGCGGATATCGATTCGGTCGGCTCACCCAGCTTGCCGCCGCAGCCCTCGCAGAATCTGGACCCTTCGGCTGAAACCGTTCCACATCGCGCGCAACGCATCGTCCAAACTGACCTCGGCGAGGAGTATACCATGCGTCCGCGCCACTCCCTTGGATTATGGCGCAGACCAATAAACAACCCGCGCCAGACCACACAATAAATCGCCCGGCGCCACGCGGGCTCGCAAAGCGTTAAGGTGTCTTAGTAGCCAATCATGACACCGGCGGGGGATTTGCATCGTCGAACTCGAAGAGCTGGAATGGCGAATAGGGGCCGGTATCGGCGGCGGCCCCCTATGTTCATCAATCCCCGCCCTGTCCGAATGCCGGGAAACCGCAGGTTGACGCGTAAGGCACCTTTATGAGCAATGTCCGGATCGCCATGATCGGCTCGGGATTCGTAGCCGAGTTTTACATGCAGGGTTTGGCGGACGTTCGGGGCCAGGAAGTGGTCGCGAACTATTCGCGCGACCCGAAGCGGGCCAGGGATTTCGCGCTTCGCTGGACCATTCCCGAGCCTGTTACCGACCTCGGGCAGATCATCGCGCGCGAGGATATCGATCTCTACATCATCGCGCTGCCGAACGAAGAGCACCTGACTGTGTCGCTCGAACTCTCGAACGCGAAGAAGCACCAGGTCTGCACCAAGCCGCTGGCGCGGAACCGGCAGGAGGCGAAGGCGATGTGGAAGGCCGCCGACCGGTCGGGCAGGATGCACGGCTACGCGGAGACCGAGGTCTTCTCGCCGTGCGTTGTCAAGGCGCGCGAGGCGATCGAAAACGGCGGTATCGGCAAGGTGTTGTGGGTGCGATCGCGGGAGTCGCATAGCGGCCCGCATAGCCCGCACTTCTGGGATGTCGCCAAGACCGGTGGCGGCGCGATGAACGACCTGGCCTGTCATTGCATTGAGGCGGCCCGCTACTTCTTCGGCAAGGAGAACCCCATTGTCGAAGTGATGGCATGGGGCGCGACGCTGGTGCATCACAAGAAGACCAAGGGCGAGGACAACGCTCTGTTAGTGTTGAAATTCGAGAGCGGCGGCATCGGGCATTGCGAACTCTCGTGGACCACAAAGGGCGGCCTGGATTTGCGGAACGAGATTCACGGGTCGGAGGGGTCGATCTTCACGGACGTGACGCGCGGAACGCCGATCGCCGCGTTCACCTCCAAGGCGGCAGGCTACATTGTCGAGAAGGCTGACCTGGACTTTGGCTGGATCCGGCCGTTGCCGGAGGAGGCGTTCGCGTACGGCTACCAGGCGGAGATGCGGCACTTTGTCGAGTGCGTACAGACCGGGCAGTTGCCGCGGGAATCGTACGAGGACGGCTACATCGTCAACACCATTCTGGACGCGGGATATCAGTCCATGCGGTCGCGGCGCTGGGTGCGCGTGAAGTACTGAAGGGTGAGGAGCGAACCCGCCTGCCACCGCTTCCGTAGGCCGCGTGAGCCGCCACCGTAAGCCACCCGAGCCGCGACCGTAAGGGAGCGGTGGCTTTCTGTCCCCGATTTGTTCAAAGCCCTCTTGGGATGCGGTTCAGCTGGAACCCAAGACTGCCCGCCACCGCTCCCTTACGGTCGCGGCTCCGCAGGTCGCGGCGTAGGTCGCGGCGTAGGTCGTGGCGTAGGCTGGATGGAAAAGGGCAGGGTTGATACACTTGTGGCCGATGAAGCTTGCCTGGATCGCACTGGCCCTTCCTCTCAGCCTGTGCGCAAAAGAATACAAAATCGCCGTTGCGGGACTCATTCATTCCCATGTTTGGGGACACCTCGACAAGATGGTGAAAGGCCAGCCCGCACGGCTGGTGGGTGTCGCCGAAACCAATCCCGACCTGATCGCCGAAGCCAGAAAGGCCGGGGTCGCCTCCCGGCTGTTTCATTCGGACTACCGAAAGATGATTGACGAGACGAAGCCCGACATCGTGTGGGCGTTCGTCGAGAATAACCGCCACCTGGAGATCGTGCAATTCTGCGCGCCCAGGAAAGTGCATGTGATGTTTGAGAAGCCGCTGGCGGCCTCGCACAAGGACGCCGCGGCGATCCGCGCGCTGGCGCGCAAACATGGCATCCAGGTGATGACGAACTATCAGATGGCGTGGTGGCCGGCAAATTACGCGGCCAAGGCGCGCGCCGATGCCGGTGCGCTCGGCCAGGTGTGGAGGCTGCGCGGCATCGTAGGCCACGGTGGTCCGGGCTCGACGGGCCGCGGCAAGCCGTTCTTCGACTGGCTGACCGATCCCGACAAGAACGGCGCCGGTGCGCTCATGGACTTCGAATGCTACAACGCGCTGTGGAGCCTTTGGTATCTCGGCCGGCCGGAGAGCGTGTTCGCGAGAGTCAATCACCTGCGCCCGGAGCGGTTCCCGAAGGTCGAAGACACGTCGGTAATGGTTCTCCACTATCCCAAAGGCGTGGGAATCTTCGAAGGAAGTTGGGACCTGCCGCGCGGCTTCCAGGACCTGGAAGTGTTCGGCCTGGAAGGAAGCCTGATGGTGACTCGCGACAAGGTGGAATTGCGCAAGGCGAATCACACGCAGGACGTCCCCTTGGACCCGTTACCCCCGGGCCGCGGCGAGCCGATCGCGAACATGATCCAGGCGATCGAGAGCGGAAAGCCGCTCGAAGGCCTGGTCGGCATGGACATGAACGTGGAGGTGATGGAGATCATCGACGCGGCGAAGTTGTCCGTGAAAACCGGACGCATGGTGACGTTGCCCAAGACATCCGCAGGCCGCGCCGGAGGGGACTAGACTAGAGTCCCATTGCGCGCTAAAGCGCTCGCCACGCGGCTACGGCGCCGTTGCCGGTAACTGGCAGTTCCCGCCGGGGTAGATCGGGCCGAACAGCCTCTGATCCGCGTCCGGCGAAATAACACGCAGCACTCGAATATCCATTTGCTGCACCCCGATCAGCCCCGGCGCCAGCCCGAAGAACCATTGCTCCAACGCCCCCTCTCCTCCCAACTCTGGCGGAAAGGGCACCCGAATCAACCGGTCGACAGGATTCAGCTCCCCATATGGAATCGTCTCTTCGCCCTCGAATCCGGTCATGAAGACGTGAACCACTTCGCCCACGCGCGCCGGATCCGCAGGCGTCACCAGGCGGTCAAAGCTCTGATGGAGCGTGCCGTAACACGTGACGGCCGAATAAATGGAAACGGACCATTCGAATCGGAGCGGGTGCGCCGGATTCTCGATCAAGGCCGTTGTCTGCATTCGATTCGTCGGCGCGTCCGGGAACTGGAACCACGCCCACCCGTTCTCGCCGGCGCGGAGCGGCAGAGTCACTCGACCGATCCGCACACCCCATCGCTCGAGGTCCGGAAATCGGCCTCCGAACGCCACGCGCGCGCCGGGCGGGAGGTAATACTGTCCGGGGGGCGTTCCGTAGCACGGAAGCGGACAGAGAACAGGCGAAGTCAGAGGAGCGGATATGGCCGCGATTTCGGGGAATGCCTCCAACCAAGTCTCCACTTGGCGCCGCGCCAGGTCGACCCGGAGCAGGCGGCCGTCGCTGGTCGTGACAAACGCGGAGCGCCCGTCCCCGGCGAGGACGTACTCCTCGATGGGCTCACCCTCCAAAGGGACGGTTTCGATGGATCGCCCGGCGCGCCGGAACGTCGTAAGCCGCCCTTCCGGCGACAGAAAGGCGAGCAACTCGCCGTCGTCGCTGAGCATCGGCGCCGAGCCATGGACAGGCGAAGGCGCGAGATCTTCGTCCGAGCCCGCAGCTACGTCGATCCATCGCACGCGTCCAGGATCGCCTTCGGTATACACGACGAACCGTCCTTGCGAGTCCACCACGGCCTCGGTCGCGCCGTAGATATGGCGGATCACTCGCGAACCCGCTGAGCCCAGCAGGTGCAACTGACCGTTCGAAGCGAACACCAGCGCTTCGTTCTTCTCCGTCACGTTGTGCCGTCCGGAACGCCGTGAAGCCAGGCTGAAGCCCGAACGCGGGACCAGCAATTGCAGGTCCGCCGCCCGGTACAAGCCCTGATACTGAGGCTGAGCCGGTTCAAAGCCGCGGCAAACCTGCTCCTGCTCGATCCACAGGGAAAAGCCGTCCCGGCTCAGTCGAGCCAGCGTCCGGTACCCCGAAATGTCTCTTCGTCCGGCAGCCCGTTCGAGGATCGCCCCGGCACGACACGGCGCCGCGACAAAGCAGGTGCTGCCGCCGAAATCGCAGCGCCGCGTTCCGTAGTAGGTCGTGGCGACCGCCGCCCCGTCGGCGCTCACGTCCGCCATCGCGCCTTGCCCGACGTCCCCCGGACCCCTCCCAAGGCCGCGCGCGGTCACCCGCCCGTCCTCCATCCAAATCTTCTGCCACTCGGTGCTGTTGAAGCGCGTCGGCGCTTCAATGTACACCACCGATCCATCGAACGTAGTAACCGGATGAAGATAAGCGCCCGCGGCGGGAAGAGCAGCGAACACGAGGATCAGCGATCGCATCATGGCCTCATGACCAAAGACCGCGGGCCGGACAGAATTGACGACGACCGCCCAACCTCGGGCTAGAATGCGCAAGCGTGCGCCACAACCGTGCGCCACAAACGTACGCTGTGCCTACCGGGCGCCGGCCATGTCAACCACGATGTCCCAATGAAACCGGATGAACCTGTGCAATGCGATCTCGAGGATCCGCTCCTGGTCGCTGTGCGCACCGAACCCTTTCGGGCCGTCCTCTTCGTCGATCATGGGGCCCACTCCGTACGACTGCACGCCGCGGGTCCGCAAGTACGCCATGTCTGTCGCCCCCGTCTGCATCGTGGGCAGCGTGATGATGTCGTTGTAGTGGCGTTTGACGTTCACTTCGAGAACGCGGAAAGCCTCGGTGTCGAGCCTGGAAGGCGGGGCGCCGGGACGCGTGTCGCGCTCGATCCGCTCAAGGGTGACGGCGGGATCGGCGACGACTTTCCGGATTTGCTCCGCGAAGGCATCGATACTCTCGTCCGGAAGCGCGCGCACATCGAGCGTCGCTTCGGCCTCCGACGGGATCACATTCACGCGATAACCCGCGCGGATGATGTTGGGCGAGATGGACGTGCGCAGCATCGAATTGTGGCCCGGTTCGTTTTCGGCGAAGTACTCCTGAATTTCAGCCGTCCGGCGAGGATTCACGATGTTGTTATAGCGGGAGGCCTTATCGGGGGCGCTGATGGTGGCCAGGCGCTCGAAATACGCTCGCGTGGTGTCGTTCAGCCGCATGGGCGGCTGCCAGGCGGCGACCTTTGCGACGGCCTGCGCCAGGTGCGCGATGGAGTTGGTGCGCAGTGGACGCGATCCATGGCCCGCCGGTCCGCGAGCCACCATCCTGAGCGCGTAAGGAATCTTCTCGGCAGTCGAGAACGAAGCGTATCTGGGCTGGCCGCCCGTCCGGATGACCCCGCCGCCTTCGGCGAAGCAGAACTCGGCGTCGATCTCGTTCCAGTGGTTCTTCACCATGTAGTCGATCCCGAAGCGAACGCTTCCTTCCTCGCCCGACTCGGCCAGGAAGATGACATCGCGATCCAGGGGCACGTTCAGGCGTTTGAGCAGGAGCATCACCATCATGCAGGCGACGAGGTTGTCCTTGTCGTCGACCGTTCCGCGCCCGTACACCCATCCCCCGTTACGGGTCGCCGAGAACGGCGGGAAGGTCCACCTGCGCGGATCGACGTTGACCACGTCCGTGTGGCCCATGATCAGGAGCGGGCGCTTCCTTCCGTTTCCCTTGAGCCTGGCGACGAGGTTGGGCCGATGAGCTTCCAGCGCGAGGATCTTGAAGGGGACCCCTTCGGCCTCGAAGACGCTTTTGATGTAGTTGACGGCGGGCGCTTCGTTGCCGGGCGGGTCGCTCGTGTCGAATCGCAACAGCGCCTGGAAGTGGCGCATGGTCTCCTCCTCCACCTTGCTCCAATCCGGAGACTGGGCCGAGAGAGCGCAGACAAAGAGAGACAGAACCAGGCAGCGAACCATGAATGCGAGTGTAACGTAAAGAGGCTTGCCGGGCCGTATACTGGGACGTGATTCGCACTGTCGGGACCTGCATTTTCGCGGCGACCCTCGTCGCCTCACCCCGCCCGGCCGCGTTTCGGGAGCACCTGATTGCACAGGACCTGAAGGGCGGCTACCAGATAGTCGTCATCGATATGAACAAAGACGGGCGGCCGGACCTGGTCGCGCTGGCCAGCGGACTCGACCAACTGGTCTGGTTTGAGAACCCCGGCTGGAAGCGCCACGTCATTGGCTCGGGTTTCCTCCGCATGATCAACATGGCGGCGCGCGATTGGGATGGCGACGGCGTGCCCGAGATCGTTCTGGCGCACGAGTTCGCCAACCAGGCGAAGAACAGCATCGGCGTCGTGTCGGTTCTGGAAAGCCAGGCGGATCCGGACGCGGAGTGGAAGGCGACGGAGATTGACCGTCTGACTACGTCTCATCGACTGCGGTGGGCCGATATCCGGGCCAACAAGAAGCCGGCGCTGATCAACGCTCCGCTCACCGGCGTGCAAGCGGAAGCGCCCGAGTACCGCGGTCCGGCGCCCCTGGTGTACTACGAGACAGAGGATTGGATCCGGCATCACATCACCGGAGGGGAGTCGAAGACGCCACCAGACGAAGGAGTGGTGCACGGCATGCATGTGATCGACTGGGACGGCGACGGCCGCGAGGATGTAATGACGGCGAGTTTTTCGGGAATCCACCTTTACCGGTTCGACGGCAAGGGCTGGACCCGGACGCAATTGGTGAAGGGCGATCCCTCTCCGTCGCCCAGGAGCGGATCGAGCGATGTGACCGTGGGGCGCTTTGGCGGCGGGCGCTTTCTCGCCGCGATCGAGCCGTGGCACGGTCACCAGGTTTCGGTGTACCTGCCGGCGAACGAAGGCTTTGTCCGCACGGTGATCGATTCCACCCTGGTGGACGGCCACACCATTCTGGCCGGCGACTTCAACCAGGACGGCGTGGATGAAGTCGTGGCAGGATATCGGGGACAAGGCCGGAGCGTCTACCTCTACTATGCGCAGGACAAGACAGGGAAGAAGTGGAAACGCGAGACCGTGGACAACGGCGGCTTGGCCGCGGCGGCCTGCGCCTCCGCGGATCTGAACGGGGATGGCCGGGTGGACCTGGTATGCATCGGATCCGCTACGGCCAATATGAAATGGTATGAAAACAGCGGCGTGCAATAAGAGTATGGGGATGTTGCTGGCGGCCGCGTCCTTCTGGGGCGGTTTGCTGAGCGCTCAGACCTATGACCTGGTGGTCTATGGCGGTACGGCCGGCGGGGTGATGGCGGCCGTTGCCGGAGCGAGGCAGGGATTGAGCACGGTACTGCTGGAACCTCGCAACCACGTGGGCGGCATGGCGACGGGCGGCCTTTCCCGAACCGACGTGGGGAAGCGTGAAGTGATCGGCGGCTTGGCGCTCGAATTCTATTCCCGGATTGCCAACCACTACGATGTGCGGCGCTTCAATGTTCCGGTCGCCTGGTTCTACGAACCTAAGGCCGGCGAAGCGGTGATGCGGGAGATGCTCGATCAGACGGGGGTCACCACCCTGTTCGGCCATCGCCTGCGCGAAGGCAGTGGGGTCGTGAAGCAGGGCCTGTCAATCACCGGAATCCGTACGGACAACGGCCGAGTCTTCCGGGGCAAAGTATTCGCCGATTGCAGCTACGAAGGCGATTTGATGGCGCAGGCCAAGGTCGGCTACACCTGGGGCCGCGAGGCGATGTCGCAATATGGCGAATCACTGGCGGGGGTTCGCGACCGGACGCCTCTGCACCAGTTTCTGGTCGACATTCCGGCGCGCGGCGGCGACGGCAAGCTTCTGCCGGAGATTTCGCCCGATCCGCCGGGAACTCCCGGTCAGGCGGACCGCAAGGTGCAAGCCTACAACTTCCGCGTCATCGCCACCGACGATCCTGCGAATCGACTGAAATGGCCGAAGCCCGCCGGCTACGATCCCAGGCGTTACGAACTGCTGGCCCGATTGCTGGACGCGCAGGTGAAACAGAAGGGCCGTTCGCCCGTATTCAACGAAGTGACGTTGATCGCCCGGATTCCCAACCGTAAGGCCGACTTCAACAACAACGGGGCTTTCTCGACCGACTACATCGGCAGGAACTACGAGTATCCGGAAGGCAGCTACGCGCGCCGGGCCGAAATCTGGGACGACCACGTGAAGTACGTGCAGGGGTTCTACTACTTCCTGGCGAACGATCCGCGCGTGCCGGGTGAGTTGCAGAAAGAAGTGAACGAGTGGGGCTTGCCCAAGGATGAGTACGCCGACACGCAGCACTGGCCGCACCAACTCTATGTGCGGGAGGCACGGCGGATGGTGAGCGATTTCGTGGTGACGCAACAGGATCTGCAGACGGATCTGCGGAAGCCCGATGTCATCGGAATGGGATCGTACAATTCGGACTCGCACAATATCCAGCGCATCGTGAACGCGAAGGGGTTTGTCGAAAACGAGGGCGACATGCAGGTGGCCGTCACGCCTTACCAGATGCCGTATCGCGTGCTGCTGCCCAAAAGCACGGAGGCCGACAATCTGCTGGTGCCGGTCTGCTTTTCGGCGTCTCACGTGGCCTACTCTTCGCTGCGGATGGAACCGCAATACATGATTCTCGGGCATGCCGCCGGCGTGGCGGCGTCGCTCGCGATCAAACGGCAGACCAGCGTTCAAGGCGTCCCCGTGTCTGAGCTGCAACAGATCCTGAAATCGCAAGGGGCGGTGTTCGAATACGTCCTGACCGACCAGGGGAAGGCGTTCGAGTATCTGCGGAAACTGCTACGGCCGCCCGGCGTGGCGCGCTTCAACTGGGAATGAGCGAACGGTAAAGGCGATCCTGCCTTTCGGCGATGCGATCCCATCCGTAGAACCGCTCGGCAGTGGCACGGGCCTGCTGTTCGATCTGCTTGCGCCGGGACGGGTCGTTGAGCACCTCGAAAATCGAGGCCGCCAACTCACCGGGGGCTGAGCCGACCAGAACATCGATGCCTGGTGTCACGTTCAGGCCACGAATTCCGGACGGGGTCGTGACAATGGCTTTGCCGGCGGCCATCGCTTCAAGGATCTTGATCTTCGTTCCCGCCGAGGCTTGCAGGGGCGCGATCACGAGGGTGGCTCGCTCGTAGGCTGTACGAATGTCGTCGACGAACTCGTCGATTTCGACGCCCGGCCGAGCGAGGTCGGGGCGGACTACGCCGCACAGGCGCCGGAGATGGGAGCGATATCCCCTTCCGGCGATCAGGTGGAGGATGGGCGACTCGTTCGCGAGCAGGGGCCAGACCTCTTCAAGGAAGAATTCGATCGCCAGGACATTGGGCAGGTGCGAGCACGGCCCGACAAACAGAAGGCGGGCCGGGTCGGGTTCGCGGCCTGAGGGCTGGAACCGCCCGAGGTCGACGCCATTGGGAATGCTGGCCGCCGGCGCGCCCGAGATGACTCGGCGATCGGCTTCCGACATGGTGACCACGGCATCCACCTCGTGCCACGCTTCGGTCTCGAAGCGCTTCCAGCGGACCATCTGGCGGCGCGTCTCCCAGTCCTCGCTTTGTTCGAGCAACTGCTGGTGGAAGGCGTAGGTGATGTCGTGTTCGACCAGGACTGTCCTCGACGGCGCGGCATCGCGGGCGTATTGCGCCATCTGCGTGAACTCGAGTTGGACAATGGCGGGATTCCACTTGCGGACAGTCTGGCGAAGGGCGGCTCGAAAGGCGGGGGAGTCGAACTCTTCCACCACATCCGGCCGTTGTGTGGAGCGCCGTAGATGGCTGCCTACCCGTCGGACGTGCACGATCTCGCTCGCGATCTCCAGCAGCTCCGGCGGAGGAGGGATGAACTGATCGACAAAGGCGATCAGGACCTGGTCGTAGCTCTCGGCAGCCTGGCGCATGAGGTGGTAAATGCGGACGGCGCCGCCGTGAGCCAGAGGATAGGGCAGATAGGGGCTCGCGACCAGGACGAGAGGCCGCCCGCGACGGAATCTTCCCGGGAAGACCGCGACGTCGCCACCGCACAGGGCGAGGAACCTCTCCTCGGGTTCGTTGCCTGGAGGAGGACGTTCTACCCAGACCGGAGCGTGCCACGCTGCTTTGCAAACTGCGCTGTCAGCGGCGGCGAGGGCTTCGTTCCACATGCCCAGGAAGATCCGCGGCGACGCGACGAGGCGAGCGAGCAACCGGAGATGTTCTGACTGGACTGCTGGGCACTCGACGTGCCGCCTGAAACCGGGCGCGGCCAGGACCGAGGACCACCCACGACGCCAGGCGCGGTAGCCGAGGTCGACCGGTCGATCGATCTGAGGGAAACCGCCGAGACTCTCGAGTTTCTCGCTCGAATACATCGTGTGGCCTGTGTGTCCGCCGATGACGTAGCTTCCCACCTCTCCGTCGACGGGGTGGCGGGAAGCGGAGAAACGAAGAGGTGCAATGGTCGCGGAAAACAGGTCGGGCACGTCGGAGAACGCAGAATGCAGTGTCCGGAGAATACCCTCGCGCAGGAGTTCCTCGCCGGCCAGGATGCAGAAGTGCGAGTAGCGGGGGTAAGCCCGATCGGATGCCGCGAGGATCTCGGTGGGGAGCGTCCCGAATTCCCGCGCCAGCACGGACCCGAGTTCCCACGAGATTGGCAAGAGCACGACGACAGAGACGCCGTTCAGGTGCTTCGCCGGCGGCTTACCGTTTGCCGCGGCGGGCAGCATGGCTTTCGCGATCGCGACTACGATCCCGGCGGCCTTCGCCCACAAACGCGGCTGTCCCAGGTTTCGCACCCACCCACGCTCCCGAACCACCAAACGAAGGGAATTGCGGAGACGCCACAGGCCGTGCCGGGCCATGGCGGGAATCGAGCGGGGCCGAAGCATCCAATGGTCGAGATTCTCGTTGAACGCCACAAAGCCGAGAGGGTTGAGCAGGAACCCGACCAGGCGCATGCGCCAGTAGGGCGTCCGCGGCTCAAAGAGAACCGCCGAATACCGCACACGCTTGCCTCGGAGCGCCGCGTTGCAGCACTGATAGTTCTCGCGCAACGAGCGAGCGGGGTGGTACGGGATCCAGAAGTCGTCTTCGGGGGGGAATTCGGAGAACACGTACAGCGGCATACCGGGCTCGATCTCCTTGACGCGTTCGATCAGAGGAGGGATCAGGGCGTCGGATCCGGAGGCGGCGACGAGTTTGACATCAGAAGGGGAGGGCCACCGCTCCCTCACGGTCGCGGCTCCGACAGTTTGTCATACAGCGCCCGCTGCTCCCGGGCGATTGTGTCCCAGTCGTACTGCCTCGCCACCGTCTCCCGGGCCTGGCGCTCCAAAGCCCGGCGCTCGCCGGGGTGATCGAGCAACGTGAGAATGGCGGCGGCCATTTCAGCGGCGGAACTGGCAACGACGACATCGCGGCCGGCGGCGAGATCCAGGCCGTTGATTCCTGCGGGAGTGCTGACGATCGCCTTCCCCATGGCCATCGCCTCCATGATCTTGATGTTGGTTCCCGCCGACGCCAGCAGCGGCGCGACCACGATGGTGGCGCGCTCGTACGCGGGCCGGACATCGGCGACAAAATCTTCGACCTCGACTCCCGGCTGATTGAGATGGACGCCGACCCGGTCGCGGTAGCGATCGAGGAAGTAGCGATGACGCGATCCGGCAATGATGTGGAGCACCGGCGCCTTCGCGGCCAGCAAAGGCCAGACCTCGCGCAGGAAGAAGTCCACGGCGGTGACGTTCGGCAGGTGCGCGAACGATCCGATGAAGAGCAGCCGGGCCGGGTCGGGTTCTCGCGCGGCGGGGCGAAAGCGCTCGAGGTCAACCCCGTTGGCCAAACTCGTGCAGGAAGCCCCGGTGACGACCGCGCGGTCCTTCTCCGACATGGTCACAACACAGTCGACGGTACACCATGCATCCTTCTCGAAGCGCAGCCAGCGGGTGTACTGGCGGCGTAGTTCCCAGTCTTCTCCAAGACGGAGAAGTTGTTCGAGCAAGTCGAAGGTGATGTCGTGTTCTACCAGGATTGTCCGGGCCGGGACGCAGTCCCCGGCGTATTGAGCCATCTGCGTGAATTCGAGCTGAGCGATGGCGGGCCGCCACTTGTGGACGGTTTGACGCAGGGCGGCGCGAAATGCTGGCAGGTCGAATTCCTCCACCACGTCCGGCCGATCGGTGGTGGGACGCAGGTGGCTCCCGACGCGGCGGACCAGCACGATCTCGTTGCAGATGGCCAACAACTCGGGCGGGGGCGTGGCCAGTTGATCGGCAAACGCCACCAGAACCTGGCCATAGTCATGAGCGGCGCGACGCATGAGGTTGAACATTCTGACCGCCCCGCCGTGCGAGAGCGGAAACGGCAGGTACGGGCTGGCGACCAGGATGGTTTTCGGCAGACGGCGGAGTTGGCCGGGGAAGACGGCGACGTCGCCGCTGCCCAGCGCCAGGATCAGGTCTTCGGAAAGTGGTGGTTCGGAGCCGCGACCACCGACAGAGCCGCGACCGTTAGGGAGCGGTGGCTCTCCCGGGGTACCCGACTCTCGCCACCGCTCCCTAACGGTCGCGGCTCTGTAGGTCGCGGCTCTGTTCGCGGCTTGCGCCGGCGGCCGGCGGATCCAGCGCACTGCCCTTACCGCGAATCCGAGCGCCGCAATGTGAATGAACGACGGGAAGTGACCCGAACCGGCGAGGTTCAGCCTCCAGATGTTCTCTTTCCACAGGCGGTGAAAGACCTGCGGCGAAGCCACGGCGCGCATCAGGAAGCGCAGGTAATTGACATCGAGAACGAGTTCCAGGGCCTCTTCGGTATAGAAGCGCGACGTTGTCGCGCGGTGGTCGTGAGTGACGCGGGCCGCGGAGACGTACACAGAAGACCATCCCCGCAGCCAGGCTCGATAGCCGATATCGAGATCCTCACAGTACGCCGGTTTGTAGGCTTCATCAATGCCGCCAAGCTGTCGCAGCTTCGTCGTCGCGTACAACGAACAGCCTCCACTGCCGTACAGGACGTAGCTGAGATCTTCGCCTTCGGTAGGCGTTTCGCAACGGACGGGGAATTCCGTGGACCGGCTGGCGGGGTCGCGAGGCGGCATCGCAGCCTTGCCGGTTTCCTGGCGACGCAGGCCGGGAGGGAACAGAATCTGAGCCGTCGAGCAGAACAGGTCAGGCACCTCGTCGAACGCACGCCGAAGGTGGGTGAAGAAGCCGGGCTCGATCACCATGTCGTTGTTGAGCAGGCAAACATGACCGTAGCGGGCGCGGCGGATGCCGTGATTGACCCCTTCCGCGAAGGCCAGCGGCGCGGCATGCTCCGCGACAAGTACCCGTGGGTACGTGGCGCGCAGGTATTCCGCTGAACCGTCGGTCGAGCCGTTGTCGACTACGATCACTTCGGACGAAATCGACTCGAGTTCCCGCAGCAGACCCGGCAGCAGGCGCGCGAGGAGATGCTTGCCGTCGCGAGACGGGATCACGACGGAGATTCCTTCCGGGAGCGGCGATTCCTCCGGGGGATCTTCGCGTGGCGGCAGGAGTCGCTTCACCATCGTGCCGATCCGGCCGGATTCGACGGCGAAGAAGTAGCGGAGGGGCCTTCGCAGGTGCTTCGGGTGGCCGAGCCTCCAGACGAACGTATACAGGTTGCCGCCAGGATTGAACTCGAAGACCAGCCGCTCGCGCAATCTCCACAGAAAATGCCCCAGAATGTGCGGCAGCGACCGGGGCCGCAGCATGAAGTGATCGAGATTGTGGTTGAACGCCGCGAAGTAAATCGGGGACAGCAGGAAGCCGAGCAGCCGCATCCGGCCGTAGGGCTGCTTCGGTTCAAACAGCACGGCGGAGATGCGAACGCTCTTGCCTTCCAGCATCACCCGCGCCCGCGCCAGGTTCTCCCGGAAGCCGCGCTGGATGTGGTACGGAATCCAGTTGCCCTCCGGCGGCGGGAATTCGGCAACCACGTACAAAGGCAGTTCCGGGTAGATGGCCCGTACCCGCTCAATCAAACGCGGAGTCAGTTCCTCGGACCCGGATGCGACGACGACCTTGATTTTTGGGGAGTTCAAGACTTCTCTGGTTGAAACGCAGGCCGGCATCGATCACTCCACCTTCAGTTTGACTTTGCTGGCGACGCGATCCTTGATCCAGTGGTCATCCCACCACTCGACGGGATTGGTCTGAACGCCATCGATCTGCATGCTGAAATGCAGATGATCGCCGCCGGCAAGGCCCGTCGACCCGCTCTTGCCGATCACCTGATCGCGTCCCACCATCTGGCCGGGCTGGGTTTCAATTGAACTCAGGTGGGCGTAAATCGATTGCAGGCCGTAGCCATGGTCAATGACCACGCAG
The DNA here is from genome assembly GCA_046160045.1 of Bryobacteraceae bacterium. Taxonomy (GTDB): domain Bacteria; phylum Acidobacteriota; class Terriglobia; order Bryobacterales; family Bryobacteraceae; genus CAZGUX01. The sequence goes on along the minus strand of JBJXGR010000119.1, from coordinate 6,977 downwards.
TTGCCGTAGATGCCGAGGTTTGAGGCGTAGACGACCTTGCCATCGTTGGCCGCCACGACCGGCACATTCCGGGTCACCGAAAGATCGAACCCCTGGTGAACCTGCTCGTCGACCTTCTTGCCCTTGTAGATGTACGTACGCTGGTCGGCAAACTGAGATTCCACCTTCGAGTTGGTGAGTTGCTTGAACGGCTTGTTGAACAGGAAGGCCGGCGTGGTGTTGAGCCGCTGGTTCGACAGGGCCGTGTTGTTCTGACGGCGTAAGGGTCCGTTGACCTTCAGGAATCGATCGAGGAGGTCTCCACTGCCGCCGGGATCGAGTTCGGCGACCACCTTTTCGATGAAGGAATCCGGGATGTCGAGATCACGCTTGCGGAACTTCTTGGGGAACACCTTGAACCAGAACTTGGCCGTCACCTCCTGCGCCGGATTGCGGGCGAAGACGACCGGGGTGGTGTCGGGCGGTGTGTCCCATGGGAACACAAAAAGGGAAAGGCGTTGGCCAGGGTCCTTGGAGTCCGGCATCTGGAAACTGCGGAAGGTATACTTGCCGACCCGGACGCCGGCTTCGGTCCAATATCCGGAGACATTGAAAGTGACCAACTCCGCTCCGCCGTGATTGATGTAGTGCTGTGCGGAGTCCACGGCCAGGGTAGGGGGCGTGAGAATGACTTCGATGTCCTGGGAAAGGGTGGAGACCATGGCCCGGAAGTCGTTTGCCTGCACCTCCACGACGAGTTTTGCCTTGCCGGCTTTCAGGTCTTTCTGATGGGCGCTGCCGATGTTGACGGTGACGATCTCGGCATTACGGCCCGATCTGAAGAAGCGTAGTCGCGTCGCCGGCTCCGATCTCTCGAGAGCGGTAAAACGCTTGCCGTTTTGTTCAACAAACACAGAGAGGCGCCGCACGCTGTGAGGCGACTCGATCTTGAGGAAGACCGGCGTTTCCTTGCCGGCAACCTTCGGAGGGGCGGGCTCAAACGACACCATCGCCCGTATGGAAAGAAACCACAAAGCTGCCGGGCACAACAGGGCCAGCAGGACTATGAATGCAAGTAAAACCAGTTTCACTTTTTCGTCCAGGAGTTCAGCCAGTCGATGACGGTCTTGTACCAGAGTTGGGAATTCTGCGGCTTGAGCACCCAATGGCCCTCGTCAGGAAAGACGACCAGTTTGGAGGGCACTTTCTGCAGTTGCAGGGCGGTAAACAGGTGCAATGCCTGTCCGTAGGGCACGCGGAAATCGAGTTCGCCGTGGACCACAAGCGTGGGAGTCTTGAACTCCTTGACGAAGTGGCTGGGCGACCAGCGGGCGTAGTTCTCGGCGTTGTCCCAGGGCATGCCTTTGAACTCCCAGATCGGAAACCACAACTCTTCGGTTTCCCCCGACTCGCTCGGAAGGTCGAACACGCCGGCATGCGAGACCAGCGCTTTGAAGCGAGTGGTGTGGCCCAGTATCCAGTTGACCATGTAGCCGCCGTAGGATGCGCCGGCGGCGGCCATGCGGTTGGAGTCGGCGTACGGCAGGTTGGCCGCATAGTCGGCGGCAGCCATCAGGTCGTCGTAGGCGCGGCCTCCCCAGTCGGCGTTAATCTCGTCAATGAATTTTTGGCCATAGCCGGTGGATCCGCGCGGGTTTGGCATGACGACGACGAATCCCGCGGCGGCGAAGACCTGCGCATTCCAGCGGTAGGTCCATGACTGCGTCCAGGCGCCCTGGGGCCCGCCGTGGATCAACATCAGGACGGGATATTTCTTGTTCGGGTCGAACCCGGGAGGCTTCAACAGGAATCCATGAACGCGCGCCTTCTCCGCGCCTTCGACGGAGAACTCCTCATACGGGGTGAGTTCGTACTGGTCGAGCAGCGTCTGGTTCAGATTCGTGAGCGGCGAAGCGACGCCGCCGGAGGAGTAAGCGCGATAGATCTCGACCGGACGCGTGCCATTCTGCTCGGTGTAGATCATCACCTTGTTGTCGGGAGTCAACTGCATGTCGTCGAGTTCGCTGTCGCCGCTGACGGCGGTGCGGACGCCGCCTCCGTTGATGGAGAGGAACTGGACAGACTGACGCCCGCGGTCCTCGGCAGTGATGAAGAGGCGCGTAGAGTCAGGGGCCCATGTGAAGGACGAGACCCAGCGATCAAGCGGTTCGGTGAGATTGGTGAGTTTTCCGGTGGCGCGGTCCAGCACCAGCAGGCGCCAGCGGTCAGCTTCATAGCCGGCTCGGAATTGGGCGCGGAAGGCGAGATACTTGGCATTCGGTGAGTACCGCGGCGAGTTGTCCGCGCCGGTGTTGATGGTGATCTTCTTTGGCTGGCCGCCCACGACCGGCACTACGAACAGATCGGTGTTGGTGCTGATGGCCGGGATCTCATCGGCGACGGCGGTGTAGCAGACTTCGAGTCCGTCAGGGGAGATGGCGTAATCGTCAGGCCCGCCGAGGGAGAAAGGCGGGACGTCGCGATCGCCGGGCGTGAGGTCGACCGGTTTCCCTCCGGCTGCCGGGACAGAGAACAAATGAGAGCGGCGCGCCCCGCGCCACTGGTTCCAGCGGCGATAGAGGAGGGTGGTGTAGATGCGCGCCTTGACCTTGCTGTTCTTTTCGGCGTCCAGCTTCGCTTTGTTGCAGGCGTCGTCCGGACAATCGGGAAAGACGTCGCTTGTGAAGACCAGCGTCTTGCCGTCCGGCGAGTAGAGAACACCGGCGGCTTCGGTGGAGAGATTCGTCACCTGGCGGGGATTGGAGCCATCGGTGCTCATGAGCCAGATCTGAGAGGCGCCGCCCCGGTCGGAGACAAAGGCGATCTGCCGCGAGTCGGGGGACCAACGCGGCCGGTCGTTGTCGCCGTCACGGGTGATCTGCAGGGGGGCCCCGCCGGTCACCGGCACCGTGTAGATCTGTTTAGGCCGCTTGTTGTTCGCGACATCCACCGACTGGACGACGAAGGCGAGCAACCGGCCGTCGGGCGAGAGTTGCGGATCGCTGATGCGCTTGATCGCCAGCAACGCGTCAACATCAAAAGGTTTCTTCTGGGCAAAGAGAGTCAGCCCGCAACAGGCGAGCAGACACGCGAAACGCCGCATACTGACGATTGTATCGCCGCATGATAAAATTGCTTACACTCCGGCAAGATTTCCGCCTTCCGCCCGAGCGCCTATGATTCGTTCCTATCGTGGCATCCTCCCGAGGATTGCCTCTTCGTGTTATATCGACCCGACCGCGCAGGTGATCGGCGACGTCGAGATCGGCGAGCACTCCAGCCTGTGGATGAACGTGGTGGTCCGCGGGGACGTGAACTTCATCCGGATCGGAGCGGAATCCAATGTCCAGGACAATAGCGTGATCCACGTACAGCGCAACGAATGGCCGACCATCCTCGGAAACCGAGTGACGATCGGGCACTCCGTCACGTTGCACGGCTGCGAAATCGAAGATGAATGCATGGTGGGCATCGGCGCGATTGTGCTGAACGGAGCGCGGATCGGCACGGGCTCGATCATCGCGGCGGGGGCGCTGGTGCCGGAAGGAATGCATGTGAGCCCGGGCAGCATCGTGATGGGCGTGCCGGCGAAAGTGCGGCGCTCAGCGACGGCCGAAGACCACCAGCGCATCGTGAAGCACTCGAGCAACTACGTCATGTACCGGCAGACGTACCTGGACGAGGAGAAGAGCAATTGATCCGGGCCGTCAAAGGGACCCGGGATCTGCTGCCTCCTTCCATCGCGGTTTGGAACCATGTGGAGGACGCGGCCCGCCGGGTGTTCCGCAGCTACCACTATCACGAGATCCGTACGCCGATCTTCGAGGAGACGCAGTTGTTCGCCCGCGGCGTGGGCTCGGAGACCGATATCGTCACCAAGGAGATGTATACGTTTGAAGACCGCGACGGGTCTTCCCTCACGCTGCGGCCGGAGGCCACGGCATCAGTGATTCGCGCGTACATCGAACATCGGCTGGATCAGCGGCCTGGCGTGCAAAAACTCTTTTACATCGGCCCGATGTTCCGCCGGGAACGTCCTCAAAAGGGGCGCTACCGCCAGTTCTTCCAAATCGGCGCGGAGGCGATTGGCTCGGAGTCGCCGGCCATTGACGCGGAAGTGATCGAGATGGTCCTGGAGGTGCTGTCCCAGGCGGGGGCGAGCGGGTTCACGACGCTCATCAACTCGGTGGGCTGCTCCGACTGCCGGCCGGTGTTTGTGGAGAGGCTGCGCGAGCAGTTGAAGGATGTCGCCCCCCGCATGTGCGAGGATTGCCAGCGTCGCGCAGTGACGAATCCGCTGCGAGTCCTCGACTGCAAAGTCGAAGCCGATCAGCCCATCATCGAGGCGCTGCCCTCGATCCTGGACCATCTGTGCGAGGTTTGCCGGCCTCACTTCGCGGCCGTGCGGCAGTTCCTCGACGATCGCGGGATTGGGTATGAAGTCCGTCCGAGGCTGGTGCGCGGGCTCGACTACTACATGCGCACGACATTCGAGGTGCTGCACGGGGCGTTGGGCGCGCAGAATTCGGTTCTGGGGGGCGGACGGTACGACGGGCTGGCCGAATCCATCGGGTCCAGGATTCACTCGCCGGGCATCGGATTCTCGATCGGTGAGGACCGGTTGGTGATGGCGGTGGAAGAAGCGCATCCCGACCGGTTCGGCGCCACGCTGGACCTGATGATTGCACCGCTGGGCGATGCCGCGCTGCGCCACGCAGGAGTGCTGGCGCGCGACCTGCGCCGGGATGGGCATTCGGTGGAGGTCGCGCCCGGCGGCAAGCTCAAACGGGCAATGGAAGTCGCCAACAAGGCCGGCGCGCGATTCACGCTGATCCTGGGCGACGACGAAATTGCCGCCGGTACTTATGCGCTCAAAGACATGAAATCCGGCGAGCAGGCGCAGGTGCGGCGGGAAGAGATTTCTCCACGGCTGAACGGAGCCAAACATGGAAACTAGCATTCAACTGGACTTTCTGGGTGAGCTTCGGCGCACCCACACGTGCGGGGAACTGCGCAAAGCCGATGCCGGCAAGCGCGCCCTGCTGATGGGATGGGTCCATCGCCGGCGCGACCTGGGCGCGGTGATTTTCATTCACATGCGCGATCGCGAAGGCGTGACGCAGATCGTGTTTCACGCCGGCGCGGACAAGGCGGTCCACGAACGCGCCGAACTGCTGCGCTCGGAGTTCGTGATCGCGGTGGAAGGCACCGTGACGCAGCGTTCCGCCGAGACGGTGAACACGAACATCGAGACCGGGGAAGTTGAAGTGGTGGCGGAGAAGCTCTGGATCCTGAACGAATCCAGAACGCCGCCGTTCCCGATGGAGGAAACCGTGGACGTGGCCGAGGAAGCGCGGCTGAAGTACCGCTATGTGGATTTGCGCCGGCCGCACATGCAGCGCAACATCATGCTCCGGTCCCGTATTGCCTTCGCCACGCGAGAGCTTCTTTATTCGCAGGGATTCCACGAGATCGAGACGCCGTTCATGACCGCATCGACGCCCGAGGGCGCCCGCGACTTCCTGGTCCCCAGCCGTTTGCAGCAGGGCAGTTTCTACGCGCTGCCGCAATCGCCGCAGATCTTCAAGCAGTTGCTGATGATCAGCGGCTTTGAGAAGTACTTTCAGATCGTGCGGTGCTTCCGGGACGAGGATCTTCGCGCCGACCGCCAGCCCGAGTTTACGCAGATCGATCTGGAGATGTCGTTCCCGCAGCAGGAGCGCATCTTCGAGGTCATCGAGCCGCTGCTCCAGCGGGTTTGCCGTGTGGCGGGCTTCGAAATCACGCTTCCGTTTCCCAGGCTGACCTACGCGCAGGCGATGAAGATGTACGGCAGCGACAAGCCCGACCGCCGTGTCCCGCCGATGCACGAAGTCGGCGACCTTCTGCCCGACCTGACGCAGCACGGCCTGCCGCTGATGGCGATTCATATTCCGAACGTCGGGCAGTTGAGCCGCAAAGAGCGCGATGAGCTGAAGGCGTTCGGCATGGACCGGGGCTTGCGGGTGTTCGACGACGTCAAACGTCTCGATCGCGATTACCCGGAGGCGATGGCTCAGGTCCGCGAGCGTGTAGGCTCCAAAGAAGAAGACTTGCTGGTGATTGCCGCCTGGGCGGGCGTCCCCACCGGGCATCGGCCCGAGGAGACCGTCTATCAGGCCTGCGGGCAGCTCCGTCTGAACGCGGCGCAGAAGTACAATGACCGCCACAAACTCCTCGACCCGAAGCGCTTCGAATTTCTGTGGGTGGTCGACTTCCCGATGTTCGAGTGGGACGAGGAAGACCAGCGCTGGATGGCGGCGCATCATCCGTTTACCTCCGTGCACGACGACGATATCGAGAAACTGACGGCGGATCCGGCCCGCTGCCGTGCCAAATCGTACGACGTCGTACTGAACGGCGTCGAGTTGGGCTCGGGCTCGATCCGTATTCACCGCCGCGACGTGCAGTCGAAGGTTTTTTCCGCCCTCGGATTCTCGCTGGAGGAAGCGAAGAAGAAGTTCGGCTTCTTGCTGGAGGCCCTGGAATTCGGCGCGCCTCCGCACGGAGGCATCGCCCTCGGGTTGGACAGGCTGGTGATGATTCTGGCCGGGGAGACCTCGATCCGCGAGGTGATTCCGTTCCCAAAGACGGCAAAGGGCACGGACCTGATGTGCGACGCGCCGTCGCAGGTGCCGGAACGGAATCTGCGGGAGATCGGGATCGCGCTTCGGAAACCGCAATAGCGCGATACTTGGTAGTGGATGACCCTCCGGGAACAGATTCTCGAATACCGTCGCCGGATGAACGCCTTCAACGAGTGGGAGGCGCAGACTCCTCAATTGGACATGCGAGATCCAGCCGATATCGTCGACGATTTCGCTTGCTTCGATCAGTGGATTCCGGATGGAGTTCGGTCCGACGATCGCGATCCCGAGAAGAAAGGCATTGAGGCCTATCGAGGCAAGATGGATCGCCTCTTCGGACCGTCGTGAAACACGTCGAGTCAGCGTTTCTCG
>JBJXGR010000118.1:0-17011 GCA_046160045.1 Bryobacteraceae bacterium | reverse complement strand
CCCACGCGGGGCGTGTAAGAATCAGACTTCTGCCATGCGGCGTCTTCTCCCGGTTGTTTCACTCCTGTTGATCTCGACCGGCTTCTATTGGAAGCTGCTGTTCACCGATCAGTACACCTGGCTCGAGCACCCGGACTCGATCAATCAGGTCCTGCCATGGCTCCAGATGCAGGCGCGCGCGTGGCACCACGGCGAATTCGCGCTCTGGAGTCCCCACCAATGGGGCGGTTATCCCCTGGTCGGCTACATTCAACCCGGTGTGCTGAGCCCGATCAACTGGCTGCTGTTCCCTCTTGCCCTCAAACATGGGTTTGTGCAAATCCCGCTACTCAACGGCCAGTTTGTGCTGCTTCATTTCCTGGCCATGTTGTTCACCTACGCGCTCTGCCGGGACCTGGGCCGATCCGCGTTCTCCTCGATCCTGGGCGCCACGCTCTTTGGCCTGAGCGGATATGTCGGCTGGTGCGCTTGGCCTCAAGTGACTGCGAGTGCGATCTGGCTGCCGCTGGTGCTGTTATTCGCGCTACGCAGCGCACGGGGCGTCCGGCCCAGGGCCTCCGCTGCGGTGTGCGGCGTTCTGCTGGCCGTGTCGATGATGGGTACGCACCACAACATTCCGCTGTTTGCGGCAACCGTCCTCGGCGGCTTTTGGTTGTGGTACCTGGCCGCGAAGGCCGGCCCGCGGATGGCGCCCGCGGTGTTCGCACTCTGCTTCGCACTGGTGGCCGCAGTCCAGATTCTGCCGGCCCTGGAACTCGGCCGCCTCTCGGTTCGCTGGGTAGACGCTCCCGAACCGGTGCGCTGGAACGAGAAGGTCCCTTACACCGTGCATGAAGGGTTGTCGTGGCATCCGGAGAATCTGCCCGCACTGGTCGTTCCCCTTTGGCGGGAAAACGCGGAGGTCTTCGCCGGTTTCTCCGCGATTCTACTGGCAGGCCTGGCTCTGGCTTGCGCGAGGCACGACCGGCCGGTGAGGATTCTAGCCGCGATGGCTGGCGGATCGCTCGCGCTCGCGCTAGGTGGAGGAACGCCCGTCCAAGGCCTGCTGTACACGTTCGTCCCGATGCTCGACAAGGCGCGAAGTCCCGTCATGGCGATCGCCGTATTCCACGCTTCGATTGCGCCACTGGCCGCATTCGGCCTCGACTGGTTGAGATCCGCTTCGCCGGACAAGCCGGCCTACCGGTCGACGCGCACTCTCTCCCTGGCCGCGGGCGCCGTCCTGGTGTCTTTGATCACTGCCCTTGCCCATTTCCGGCCGGAGGCCAGATTTGGAAATCTCGGCCTGGCAGCAGTGGGAGCCCTGGCCCTGGGAGGAGCGCTGGCGGTTCGCGGACAGCGATGGCTGCCGGCAGCGGTTCTGGCCGCGACCTTACTTCAGATTTATCCGGCATCCACGGGCTGGCTTCAACGAAAGGGCGCCGCCTCCGGCGTGACCCTCTACACCCGGCAGCGCGATCTGGCCGACTTTCTTCGCGCCCAACCGGGAAGACCGCGGGTGCGCGTCGACGAGGCGGTGGTGCCTGATAACTTCGGCGACTGGTTCGGGATTGATCAACTGAACGGCACGCTGCCGGCCCTGATCGAGGACGTCCTGCGGGTGCACCACGAGCCGCGGATGCTTCGCCTGTTGAGCGTCCGATACTGGATCGGCAACCAGGCCTCGGGCAATCATCAGCGCATGGTCTTCGAGAGCGCTTCGGGCGCGAAGATCTTCGCCGACGATGATTCCCTGCCCCGGACCTGGATAGTGCATCAAACGATGGAGGCTGCGAACGCGTCGTCCGCGCGCGATCAGATCACAGGCGCCGGGTTCGATCCACGCAGCGTGGCGACGGTCGAGGGGATTCCACCGCAACTCGATACCTGCGGCGTTGTAGACGATGCGCGCTTGGTTTCGCAGCGGGCCAACTCGGTGGAGATCGAAGCCACTCTCGGATGCCGGGGATTGCTGGTGGCGAGCGACGTGTGGTATCCGGGATGGCGGGTCGACGTGGATGGCGAAAGTGCGCCGCTCGTTCGCGTGAATGGAATCCTGCGCGGTGTCGTGCTCGCGGCCGGCCACCACCGGGTCGTGTTTCGCTATCGCCCAACTAGCTTTTACGCCGGGTCGGCGCTGGCTTTGGCCGGTCTTTTCCTTTGCGGCGCGATGTTCCGCCTGCGATCAGACCTGCCCGACGATTCGTAGCAATGCCGTGAGCGACGTCCGGGTCGCATGCTCTTTGCCCTTCGGGCTCTTCCAGTGCGTTTCGAGCGAGTACGTCCCGCGGAAGCCATCCTTCCGCAGGGCGCGAATCTGGCCGAGGTTGTCGAACTCGCCTTCACCCACCGCACACCACTCGGTTCCGCCCTTGCCATTGCTCCGGTAGTCGCGAAGGTGGATGTGGACGATACGAGCCTTGTCCAACAACTGATACCCATCGGGGAATGCCTTCTCTCCGCGTGACCCGGCGTTGTTAGGATCCCAGGTAAGCCCTATGCTGTCCTCCTTCACCGCCTTGAGCAGTGCCGCCGATTCCGCGCCGGTGGAGACATAGCTACCGCCGACATTCTCGAGGCCCAGGAGGAACCCACGCTTCTTCGCCCGGCGCGCCGCCTCCGTCACCAGTTCGTAGATCCGCGGCAGATCCTTGGGATCTCCCTGGTCGGCCCCCTTCGGGCGGTTGAAGGCGAACACGCGGATCTTCGCGGTGCCCAGAGTCTTCGCCCGCTCCATGGCGCGGTCGAGCAGGGACCACTGGTTGTCGAGAATGCCCCGGCCTTGCGGCGTATCCGGAGGTAGCGGGATCTTGAAGAAGCCGGTATCGAGGATGGCCAGCCGAACTCCCGCCTCATCCATGATCTTGCGCGCTTCCTTCACCTTGTCCAGAGGCTGCGACGTGTTGTATTGGCCCCACAGGTTGCGGATCTCGGCGTGATGAAGCCCAAACTCCCGAAGGAATGCGTTGGCCTTTGCGAAGTCTTCGTCAATCTCGTCGGTCGTCACGGCCAACGGGAATTCCTTCAGTGGAAGCGCCGTCAACAAAGACGCTCCCGCGGCGGTCAGAAAGCTTCTGCGCAGCATGCTATCTCCTCCTCGGTTGCCAGTTCGTGTAGAACTGTTGCCAGTCTTGCGCCGCCCGGCCGTTCAAGTCCCAAACCACCGAGCCATCGCGGATCGTCATCTCGGCCACGATCATCCGCGTGCCATCATAGCGTGCCCCGGATGAATCCAGGAATCCGTACTTCCCGTTGTCGACGCGCAGAACGGCCACATCCGCCCCGGCCCCCGCCGTAAGGTGTCCCAACTCCCTCCTCTTGATCTCGTTCGCCGGAGTCCACGTGGACATCCGAATCACCTGCTCCAGCGGCACGCCAAGACTCAGGAACTTCGACATCACGTTGGTCATGTCCTTCATTCCGGCGTTCATGCTTCCGGTGTGCAAATCGGTCGAGATCGAATCGGGGAAGAACCCTTCCTTTACCGCTTGAACCGCCACGTTCCAGCGGAAACTTCCGCCGCCGTGCCCGACGTCGAAAAAGACTCCGCGCTTCTGGCCCATCGGCATCGCCGGGTTAAGCCGCGCGTCGATCAGTTCAGTGCGGTTTCCCGAAAAGCAGTGCGTATAGATATCGCCCGGCCGCAACTTGTCGAGCAGCAGGTCGCGCAGCGGGCGCTCCGGACGGTTCGCGCCAAAGTCGACCATCACCGGGATGTTCGCTTCCTGGCCGATCTTGACGGCATTCTCCACGGAAACCCACTCGGGACCGCCGTAGTGCGCCGTTTTGACGCCGACGATCACCTCCGAGTTCCTCTTGGCCATCGAGGCGGCGGCTTGGACATCCATGTCATGCGGTTCGTTCTCGCCCGAGGGGCCCATGCCGCCGCCCACCACGTTCAGCAATGCGAGCACTCGAGTCTTGGAGCGGCCGATGACCCGGTTCCGGAAGTCGGGGAAGTTGCGCCACCCGGCGGTGCCGGCATCGACCACAGTCGTCACCCCGCTGCGAAAGCTGAAGCCGTCAGGATAGACGGAGTTGTCGCCGGTCAGCACACCGGGAAGTCCGGTTCCGGCGTAGACGTGAACATGTATGTCGATGAGCCCCGGCGTGACGTACAGTCCAGACACGTCCGCCACGCGCTTGGCATCGCCGCCGGGGATGTCGGGCGCTACCTTGGCGATCTTGCCTCCCGCAATCGCGACATCGAGCTTTCCGCTGAGATTGTTCATCGGATCGATGACCCGGCCGCCCTTCAGCAGCAGGTCATAAGGCTGGGCGAACGCACACGCCGCCGCCAGGAAGAGGAAGACCTTCACGCCAAGGTATTGTATCGCCACACCAGATTCCTGTGTTTGCCCGGCCCAGCCGATTGCATTGTCGGGGTCAGGGCGAATACACTGTTATCAACGTTCTTGGGGAGGCAGTGAAGACGTGTCGAATCGTATCGGGACCCTGATGGGTCTCTCGGCTCTAGCAATTTCGTCGATGGCCGGCCCCGTTTTCGCGCAAACCGGCGCGGCGGCGGCCGCCTATTTCGAATCGACCATCCGCCCGATCCTGCGCAACAACTGTCAGGGTTGTCACAATCAGAAAAACCGCTCCAGCGGCCTGGCTTTGGATACACGCGAAGGCTTACTCGCCGGCGGTAACCGGGGGCCCTCCGTCGTCGACGGCGATGCCGCCCACAGCGTGCTGATTGAAGCGGTCTCCCGAACCGGCGAGTTGAAGATGCCGCCCACCGGACCGATGAAGCCCGAGCACGTCGAGGCTTTGCGGAAATGGGTGGACATGGGCCTTCCCTGGCCGCAGGCGCCTCAATCGAAAAAGCACTCTGCCGCCGCTCATTGGGCGTTTCAGCCCCTCCAGCGCCAGGAGCCTCCCGCTGTTGCCAATGCGGCCTGGGTGCGCAGCCCGATCGACCGCTTCATCCTGGCGCGCCTGGAAAAAGAGAAACTCGCGCCGTCCGAAGAGGCGTCCAAACTGACCCTGCTGCGGCGCGTCAGCCTCGATCTCACCGGTCTGCCGCCTACCGCTGAAGAGATCCGTTTCTACCTCGACGACCAGCAGCCGGATGCCTACGACCGCCTGGTGGACCGCCTGCTGTCGTCGCCGCACTACGGCGAGCGGTGGGGCCGCCACTGGCTGGATCTTGCACGCTACGCCGACTCGGACGGCTATACCATCGATTCGCCCCGGACGATGTGGCGGTACCGCGATTGGGTGATCCGGTCACTCAACAGCGACATGCCGTTCGATGAGTTTGTCATCGAGCAGATCGCCGGCGATCTGCTTCCCAAAGCCACCACCGAGCAGATCATCGCCACCGGTTTTCATCGCAACACGCCCAGCAACTTCGAGGGCGGCATCGATTTCGAGCAATATCGCGTGGAAGCGGTAGCCGACCGCGTCGCCACGACGGGAAGCGTCTTCCTCGGGCTGACCCTTGGCTGTGCCCGCTGCCACGATCATAAGTACGACCCGGTGTCGCAGAAGGAGTTTTACCAGTTGTTCTCCTTCTACAATCAGGCCGACGAGATCGACAAAGAGGCCGACCGTTCCGATTACCTGCGGCCCACGATGGAATCGCCGACTCCGGAAGAAGAAGCTAAACGATCCGCGTTCACTTCGCAATTCCGTGCGTTGAGCCGGGAAATGGTGCTGTACGTTCGCGATCTGTCAAAACGAAAAGACCTGGCCGAACCGTGGAAAGATATCGGCTTGGTGGAACGTGCGACGAACCTGCGCACGATTCGGCGCCGCGAACCCAAGGTCACGGTAGCCCTGGTGATGCGCGAGCGAAACGCACTCCGGCAGAATTACATCCACTTGAGCGGCGACTTCCTGCGTAAGGGCATGGCGGTCTCGCCGGGGGTGCCGGCGATCCTGCCGCCGCTGAAAAACTCCGGAACGGGCACACGCCTGGAGTTGGCCCGGTGGCTGGTCGACCGTTCGAATCCGCTCACTCCTCGCGTGACGATGAACCGGTTCTGGCAGCATTACTTCGGCAAAGGCATCGTCGAGACCGAGAACGACTTCGGCGCCATGGGGGCGACGCCGACCCATCCCGAACTCCTCGACTGGCTGGCCAGCCAGTTTGTCGAGAGCGGTTGGAGCATGAAGGCGATGCATCGGCTGATCGTCACTTCGGCCGTGTACCGCCAGTCCTCCAAAGAACGCCAGGACCTGACGGCGGCCGATCCCTATAACAAGCTCATCGGACGGCAAAGCCGCATCCGGCTGGACGCCGAGATTCTGCGCGATGCTGCTCTGGTCTCGAGCGGGTTGCTCAGTTCCACCGTCGGCGGTCCGAGCGTCTATCCCCCGATTCCGGAAGGGGCGATGTCGGTGACGCAGGTCAAGCGTGAGTGGCCGACCGAGCAGGGTCCGGAGCGGTTCCGCCGGGCGCTCTACACGTTCTTCTGGCGGTCGGCGCCGCATCCCGGCCTGGTCGTTTTCGACGCTCCGGATGCGACCCAGTCCTGTACGCGCCGGGTGAGGTCGAACACACCCCTGCAGGCGTTGACGCTCCTCAATGACGAAGCCTACATCGAGTTTGCGCAGGGGCTCGCGAGCCGGGTGCTGCGGGAGGTTCCGAACAGCGGCCAGGAGAGGCTGCAGCGAGCGTTTTTGCTCGCCCTTGGCCGCCTGCCCGCGCAGACCGAGCAGGAGCGCCTCGCCTCCTTCCTCTCTACTCAACTCGACGAATTCAAGACCAACCAACTCAACGCCGCCGAGATCGCGGGCAAAGCGGGTGGCGAACACAAAGACCTGCCGCAATTCGCGGCTTGGACCCAGGTGGCGCGCGTGCTGCTCAACCTGGACGACTTCATGACTCGGGAGTGATGCGAATGACCCACGACGAACGATTGAAACTGAACACACGGCGTCATTTCTTCGGGCAATGCGGCGTGGGCATCGGCCGCATGGCGCTTGCTTCCCTGATGGCCGACGGCGCGCTGTTCGGCGCCCGGGCCGGCAGTGCGACCAATCCGCTGGCGCCGAAGCCGCCTCACTTTAAGCCGCGCATCGATCACGTCATTTACATGTTCATGGCGGGCGGCCCGAGCCATCTCGACCTGTTCGATTACAAGCCCAAACTGCAGGAACTGGACGGCCAGGTGACGCCGGACTCGATCATGAAGGGCAAGCGCTTCGCCTTCATGGACGAGATCCAGAAGGAGAAACCGCTGTTGTTCGGTTCCCGGCGTAAGTTCACGCGCCACGGCGAGGGCATCTACGTTTCCGAACTACTCCCGCACATCGCCAGCATCGCCAATGAGATTACGATGCTGCACGGAGTGTCGACGGAGAACTTCAATCACGGCCCGGCGAAGAGTTTCGCCAATTCCGGATCGTTCCGCTTCGGACGCCCGAGCATCGGAGCGTGGGTGACGTACGGAATCGGCAGCCAGTCGGAAGATTTGCCGGGGTTCGTGGTACTGCAGTCGGGGCCCCGCGGTCCTCGGGGGGGCGCGGCGCTGTGGGCCTCGGGTTTCCTGCCCACCGTGTATCAGGGGGTTCCGTTCCGCTCGAGCGGCGACCCGATTCTCGATCTCTCCCGACCCAAGGGCGTCTCGGCTCGCACCCAGAAGCAAACGCTCGAGGCGATCAAGGACCTGAACCTCGCGAAGCTTGCCGAGACCGGCGACCCGGAGATCAATACCCGGATTGCCTCCTATGAGATGGCCTACCGCATGCAAACCAGCGGCCCGGAGTTGATCGACTTCTCTAAAGAGAGTGCCGCCACGCTCGAACTGTACGGTGCGGAAGCCGGCAAGGCTTCGTTTGCCAACAACTGCCTGCTGGCGGCGCGCCTGGTCGAGCGCGGAGTCCGTTTCGTTCAGCTTTACCACACTGATTGGGATCACCACGCCGACATCTCGAAGCCGCTCGACGATGTAACGAAAGAAGTGGACCGTCCCGCGATGGCCTTGGTCAAGGACCTCAAGCGCCGCGGTCTGCTGGATCGCACCCTCGTGATCTGGGGAGGAGAGTTCGGCCGCACCCCCATGCGCGACGCCAAGCGCGAGGAAGGCAAGATCGGGCGCAATCATCACATCGATTCGTTCAGTATTTGGATGGCCGGGGGCGGATTGCCCGGCGGACAGGTTGTGGGCGGCAGCGATGATCTCGGCTTCTCGCCGCTCGACAAGCCCATCGAGACGTATGACGTCCACGCCACGATCCTGCATATGCTCGGTCTCGAGCACACGAAGCTGACCTTTAAGTTCCAGGGCCGCGATTTCCGGCTGACCGACGTCAAGGGCACACCGATCAAGAAGATGGTTGGGTAGAGCCCACGGCGTCAGCCGTGGGGTGTTCTTCGGAGCCGCGACCGTCTTCGGAGCCGCGACCGTCAGGGAGCGGTGGCTGGTCTCCTCCGATTTCCTCATACGCGAGGGTGCGTTCCCCATGCTGACGCCCGGCTCCCCTCGATTCTCGTGCCGCCCACAAACTAGGTGTATACTGTACATAGACACTGTACAGTATGTCGCCGCGAATCACGATCGACCTCGCACTTGCCGTCCCGGCCTACCGCCAGATTTCCGATTCCCTGCGCTGCCTGCTGGTGGAGGGCGCCTTCGAAGCGGGCTCCAAACTGCCCCCGGTGCGGCAACTCGCCATCGACCTCGGCGTCCACTTCAATACGGTCGCCCAAGCCTACCGCCAACTCGCGGACGAAGGCTGGCTTGAAGGCCGCCAGGGCCGCACATTCATCGTAGCCGGCCGAAGGGATTCGCCGCCGGGCCCTGCGGCGAATCCGTCCCAGTTGCGGCGCCGCCTGCGGGAACTATCCGCCGAATGGCGCTCGCGCGGTCTGTCCGCCTCGCGAATCGCCCGCGAATTGCGCCTTCTGGCCGCGGCACTGGAGGAGTGATCCATATGATGACGATGTCGTATCTACTCTGGCCGCTCGTTCTGACGGCCTTCCTCTTTCACGCCATGCCGGCCTGGAGCCGCCGCGACCTGTTCTTCGCGGTCTCGGTCCGTCCGGACTTCCGTTCGACGGATGCCGCCGCCGGCATTCGTCTGCGGTACCGGATCGGAGTGTGGATCGCGAGCGCGGCCGCTGTCGGGATTCAACTCGCCACGCCCTTCCCTTCAGAGATCGCGAACCTGCTGGCGCCCGTGTTCCTGCAACTATTCGGCGGCGGCGCCGCTTGGGCCCGGGCACGCTCGCAAGTGATGCCTTTCGCCGTTCAGCTCTCCACGGTTCGGGCCGCCGATCTCTCGCCGCGCTCGAACGACTGGCCCGGAGGCTGGCCCATCGTGTTTGGCCCGTTGGTCATCCTCGCCGCGACCTCGATGTTGCTCTTGCAGAACTGGGACCAGATTCCCGAACGCTTTCCGATTCACTGGGATATCCACGGCAAGCCAAACGGCTGGTCGACCCGGTCGATCCGCGGAGTATTCTTTCCGATCTGGTTCGGTCTCGCGATGAGTTCCACGAGTTCGTTGATGGTGTGGATGATTCAGACGGCCCGCCGCAGCGCCGCCTCGCCGGAAGAGATGCTCCGGGAGCGCAGGCACCGCCGCATGAACCAGGGAATCGCGGTCGGCGTCAGCTACTTCATCAGCATCGTGTTCGCCTACACGGCGCTTTTGCCAATATGGAATCGCGACCAACCGCCGAACCTGATCCTCGTTCTGGTGGTCACCCCGATCGCCGTGATCGTGCCGATCGTCGCCATGAGTTGGCGCATGGCGGAAGAGAACCGTCAATTCCCTTCGGCGGCATCCACCCTCCTGGGCGACCAGACGGAAGACGCCTGCTGGAAATTGGGCCAGTTCTACTACAATCCAGCCGATCCGGCAATCATGGTGGAGAAGCGCGCGGGCATCGGCTACACGATGAACTTCGCGCGCTGGCAGTCCTGGGCGTTTCTTGCTGGGGTGCTGCTGCTCCCGCTCGGCATTGTCTTCCTGGTGAAATAGCGCTATTGCCCGTCCAGCGCTTCCCGCACCTTGCGCGCCAGCAGGTCGGGAGTGAACGGCTTCTGCAGGAACAGAACTCCCGGACTCAGAATGCGGTTTTGCAGAATCGCATCGTCGGTATAGCCGGAGATATACAGGACGCGGAGATCCGGCCGCATCGCTCTTAGTTGGGCTGCAAGTTCGCGCCCGTTGGCGCCGGGGATCACCACATCCGTCACCAGCAGGTCAATTTTTCCCTGATGCTCGCGGACAAACTCGAGCGCCGACTCCGCGTCCGCGGCCTCGACCACCTGATAGCCCTGCCTCTTCAGCATCTCCCGGATCACCCGCCGCACATCCGGTTCGTCCTCAACCAGCAGGATGGACTCATTGCCGCTGACCGGGCGAGCCTCCGGCCCTGCCAGCAAACTGTCGGAGCCAGGCTCGATATGGCGCGGCAAGTACACCCGAAAACTCGAACCGTTCCCTACCTCGCTGTCTACAGCAATTCGACCTCGATTTTGCTGAACGATGCCGTAGACCGTTGATAAACCCAGTCCGGTGCCTTTGCCTTTTTCCTTGGTCGTAAAGAACGGTTCGAAGATCCGCTGCCGGGTTTTCTCTTCCATGCCGCAGCCGGTATCGCTGACCGCCAGGCTCACCCAGGCGCCGGGAGAACAGCCTGTTTTCGCATCGTCCCTCTCGTCCACATTGAAGGACTTCGTCTCGATCGTAATTCGACCGCCCTCGGGCATTGCGTCGCGGGAGTTAATCACCAGATTCAGGATGACCTGTTCGACTTGAGCGGAGTCCGCACAGACCTGGCCCAGTCCTGGCCCCAGGAGCAGCTCGAGCTGAATGTCCTCACCGATGATGCGGCGCAACATCCTGTCCAGCCGCGTCACCACGATGTTCAGGTCGATCGGTTCCGGCTGATGAGCCTGGTTGCGGCTGAAGGCCAGCAGTTGACTCGTCAAGGCGCTGGCCCGGTCCGCGGCCAGCATGGTTTCGCTCGCAGCCTCGCGTAGCGGATGATCCATCGCCAGGTCGTCCAGAATCCATTGCGTATAGCCGGTGATCACCGTCAACAGGTTGTTGAAGTCGTGCGCCACGCCGCCGGCGAGCTGTCCAATGGCTTCCATTTTTTGCGCCTGAATCAACTGCGACTCCAGGCTCTGGCGTTCACTGATGTCCCGGGCGATGCTTTGAACGCCGGCCGGCCGGCCTTCCTCGAAGATGAGCCGGGAATTCACCTCGACCGGACAGTCGGCGCCACGCTGGGTGACCAGGTCCAGCCGATAATTGACTGCCCGTTCGCCGCCGAGCATTTGCTCAATAGCGTGGCGAAGCACCTCCTGCTGCTCGCTCTTCAGAATCCGCGAGATATTCATGCAAAGCGCATCGTTGCGTGAATGGCCGGTGACTCGTTCCGCGGTTTGATTGAAGGACGTGATGTTACCCGCCAGATCGTGTGTGAAAATCAGATCGACGGCATTCTCAAAGAGCCCCCGGAACCGCTCTTCGCTTACCGCCAGCGCGCGCTCGGCGGCATGCCGGTCGGTGATGTCTCGAATCCTCAACACGAGACCCTGGATAGCGGAGTCCTCGCAGCAATTGCGCGCGTGCACTTCCGTCAGCCGCCAATCTCCCTCACGGCTGCGGATCCGCAGTTCCACTTGCGCGCTCGAGCCCGGTTTGTTCCGGATTCCGACGGCGATCGCCTGCGCCAGGGCGGAGTCCTCCGGGTGGACCAGATCCATCAGGCTGACGCTTGTCAACTCCTCCGGCTCATAACCGAGAATTGCGTAGTTCAGGTATAAGAACTTGCCGTCGATGTCGCAGATGCAGATCGACTCGTGCGAACTGGCCATCAGGGTTCGCAGCGACGCCTCGCGTTTGCGGTACGCCTCCACTGCTTGCTCCTGCGTCAGCACCAGGCGGATTAGCTGGATGGCAGAATCAACGGCCCATTGCGGTTCTGCCCGGTGTGCCCCGGGCGCCCGGAACACATCGATCACCGCCAGCGGCACGAACTGCGCATCGAAGATTGGGATCGAACCGGCCAGCTCCAGGCCGGCCCGCTCCGCCGTCGAGGACACGAGGCTGAACTCCAGCTGAAAGGCCGGCAGATCCACTACCCGCGGCCCGCGCCGTTTGGCAATGGTCTCCACCACCCCCTCGCGGTTCCAATGTTTCTCAATGGCAATGGTCAGCTCCCTGGGCAGGTCCGGGGCACGAAGAATCCTTCCAGCGCCTCCGGGCTCCAGACCCAGGATGCTTATCTTGGCCTCCAGATGAAGTCTCAGGAATTCGACAATCCGGTCGATTGCTTCTTCGGTTCGGCCGGATGCCACGGCCGCGAGGATTCGATTCTGATTCTCAAAGACAGACGCCTGCGCTGCCTGCCGCACACCGGCGGATTCCATGCGATGATCTGCACCTCGATCTTTCGTCCAGATTCAGGATCTCTGACCGTACATCAATCCTAATGGAGGAAAACCCGGTTTACAAGTCCCGCGCCGCGGGATATTACTTTGAGTGCGCCTGATCGCCGGGCCGGGGGACGTCCGGTCCCGTGAAGGTACCTTCGGCCGTATCCTCGGTAACGGTGGTCACCGTTACCTCGCCGAGCAGCCGGCCCTGTCGCAAAACATCGAGGCGGGTACCCACGCCGATCCCAAGTCGAGATCCTCCTTCGAGAACCACGGTCGCGCCCGAGACGCTGCGGACGTTGATCCACGGCCGCGGATTTCGAATCTGCGCCAGTTGTGTCGAGACCTGGCTGGCAACCTGGTCGACGTTGCCTGCGGCCTTGAAACGTCTCGCCTCGTTGCGGGTGTCGATAACCTCGGCGGTCATCAGGTTCCCTGCCTGTGACTGGACTTGGCTCCGGGCTTGGTTTTGCTCCTGTGCCTTCCGCATGCGCTGCCCTTGTTTCAGAATTGCGCTATCGGCAGACTGGCCGGCGGGGGGCGCGGGCGCAGTCTGCATCTGGACTTCGGGAGCGTTCTGCGTCTGGACAAAGTTGCTCACGACCACAGCGTCGGCCTTCAGCGCCCGCCCCACACCGGCCGCGGCCGAAGCGTCGAGTTCCTGATTGGTGAGCTTCCGGTCAGCCAGATACTTGTCGACTTCCCGCTGGTCCACGACGGCATACCCTGGCGGTTGGTTCAGTTTCTGACCAAACTGTGTCGCCATGGCGGCTTCCAGTTGGCGCTGGGACGCCGGACCCGGGACGGGGGGTGATGGTGAATTCAGCACCACCACTCTCAGCGGCGCCGCCGGAGCGGCCGGCGCGGCATCCGAGCGAATCGCTCCCTCCACTTTCTTGGCCGCGGCCTCGGTCCTGCCCAACTCTCCAACCGGCTGCCGCTCCTCATCCCGGCCGCGAGCCGAGAGGGCATCGGCGTCCTTCAAAGTCACAGCCTTCTCCTTTGCTTCGGGCTTCGAAACCGGGAGACGGGGCGGCGTGGCGACTCCACCGCCGCCCGAGCGGAATGCCTCGGTTCTTGCAAGCGGTTCCGGTTTGACCACGGATTCGCTCTCGCGCGGCGCCGCTTCTTCCCGCACCGCCGCCGGTCGCTTGACCTGGGCGAGTTCAACCGGGGCCTCCCGCCTCAGCCAGACTGCGGTGAAGGTACCCACCACCACGGCTGCGGTACCCGCCAGCGCCAGGACTGGGGGCCTGCGCAACCACGCCCAGGCGGCCTCCCAGAAGGACGGGTTCTCTTCGGTCAGGTCTGCGATCAACCGGCGGCGGGTCACCGGTTCGGCCAGCATCTCCCGCAGGGCGTCCTCGTCAGCCAGCACCTCGAATAGTTCCTGGTCCTCCAAGGCGGCCGAAAAGAGAGCCTTACGCTCCTCTTCGGTGAGCGTCCCGGTGGCGTATCCGCCCAACAGCTTGTGGACGTCTTCCCGGTTCACGATTCCGCCTCCCATTTTCCGCCCATCCGATCCAGTAGCTCTTTCCGGCACCGGAAATCCCACGTGTAGACCGTGTTGATACTGGCCGCGCCAAAGTGCCTCTGGATCTCGGCAAAAGTCCTGCCCTCGAGTTTCAGGCGAAACAACTCCCGGCAACGTTCGCCCAAGTGCGTGAGCGCCTGCCGCAGCCGCTCCAGTTTCTCCTGGCGCTCCAGGGTTGACAGCGGACTCTCGTGCCCGTCAGCCAAGGGTACGTCATCCACCGAGACGCTCGAGTACTCGCCGTGGCGCAGCGCTTTCCGCCGGAAACCCGCCAGCTTGAACCGGACGATCTGCAGCGAGAGGGGAACCAACTCCTCCATCGCGGTGACGTGCAGGTATTTTTCTTCCAGCACCACAAGCACCTCCTGCGCCAGATCTTCCGCCGGATCCCTCCCTACTCGAGATGCCGCAAACGACACAATCCTTTCGCGCAGGCGCTTGAGCGTGTCGTCCCGGTCCACGCGCATATTGTAAGCGAAAAGGCTAACTGTAGCCATCCAATAGACAATCGGGAGTTTCCTGCCGGCTCGTCTATAATTGGAAAAGCGCCATGCACCGCAATCTCGCTGTTCCGGTAGACCCGGACCCCCAAGAAACCGCCGAGTGGCTCGAGGCGTTTGACCAAATCCTCGAGGAACAAGGCCCCGCACGCGCAACCCAGATGCTCGACGCGCTTTCCAACCGCGCACGCCGATGGGGTGTCGAGGTACCGATTCAACTCAACACGCCGCGGGTTAACACGATTCCCGTCGACGAAGAGGTTTCCTATCCCGGGGACCGCGCTCTGGAACGCCGCATCAAGAGCCTGACCCGCTGGAACGCCATGGCGATGGTCCATCGCCAGAACAAGCAGGATAAGGGGATCGGCGGGCACATCTCGACGTATGCGTCCCTGGCCACTCTGCTCGAGGTTGGATTCAACCACTTCTTCCATGCCACCTACGGCGACCAGCCGGGAGACTTCGTTTATTTTCAAGGCCATTCGTCTCCCGGAGTGTACGCCCGCGCGTACCTGGAGGGCCGCCTTTCCGACGGGCACCTGGAGAACTTCCGCCACGAATTGCGGGACGCTCCCGGCCTTTCTTCCTATCCCCACCCGTGGCTGATGCCGGACTTCTGGCGGTTCCCGACCGTGTCGATGGGCCTTGGCCCCATCAACGCGCTTTACCAGGCTCGTTTCATGCGCTACCTGGAGAACCGCGGCCTGATCGCCCGGACGCCGCGCAAGGTCTGGGCGTTCATTGGCGACGGCGAATCGGACGAACCCGAGACGATGGGGTCCCTCACGCTCGGATGCCGCGAGCGGCTGGACAATCTGATCTTCGTTGTCAACTGCAACCTGCAGCGCCTGGACGGTCCGGTGCGCGGCAATGGCAGTATTGTCGGCGAGTTGGAATCCGCCTACCGCGGCGCCGGCTGGAACGTGGTGAAGTGCCTGTGGGGCAGCGAGTGGGACGAACTGCTGGCCCGCGACACCACCGGTCTGCTCGTCAAGCGCATGGAGGAGTGCGTGGACGGCGAACTCCAGGCCTTCAAGGCCAAGGGTGGCGCCTTCACCCGCAAGGAGTTCTTCGGCAAGTACCCGCAACTGCTCGAACTCGTCAAAGATAAGACCGACGAGCAATTGGCGCTGCTCAAGCGTGGCGGGCACGATCCGAAGAAGGTCTACAATGCGTATCTTCGCGCGACCCGGCACAAAGGAACGCCGTCGGTCATCCTGGCGATGACGGTCAAAGGCTACGGCATCAGCCAAACCGAGTCCCGCAACCCCACCCACCAGGAGAAGAAACTCTCCGACGAGTCGATCGCCCAGTTCATGCGACGGTTTGATATCGATGTGCCGCACGAAATTGCCGAGCATGTCGATTTCTACCGCCCGCCGGACGATGCTCCGGAAATCATCTACCTGAAACAGCGCCGGCAAGCCCTTGGCGGCTACATGCCGGCTCGCAGGACGGCGCCTTCCAAAATCACCGCTCCCGCGATCAGCGCATTCGCCGACTCACTCGGAGGATCGCGCGGCCGCTCGGTATCGACAACCATGGCCTTTGTCGGTATCCTGCGCCAACTCCTGAAGGACCGCGACATCGGCAAGCTGGTGGTACCGATCATTCCCGACGAAGCTCGCACCTTCGGAATGGAGTCGATGATCCGTCAGGTCGGTATTTACGCCAGCCAGGGCCAGCTGTACAAGCCGCACGATGTCGACATGGTGCTGTACTACAAGGAGTCGCAGGATGGCCAGATCCTGGAGGAAGGCATCACGGAGGCCGGGTCGATGGCGTCCTTCACCGCCGCCGGAACCGCGTACGCGAATTACGGCGTCGAGATGATCCCCTTCTACACGTATTATTCGATGTTCGGTTTCCAGCGTGTCGGGGATATGGCTTGGGCGTTTGCCGACTCGCGCGGCAAAGGGTTTCTCATGGGCGGTACAGCGGGCCGGACGACGCTCGCCGGCGAAGGACTGCAGCATCAGGACGGCCATAGCCATGTTCTGTGCTCCACGATCCCCACCTGTACGGCTTACGATCCGGCCTACGCCTACGAACTCGCCGTCATCATTCAGGACGGCATCCGCCGCATGTATCAGGAGCGGCAGGACCACTTCTACTACATCACGATCTACAACGAAGATTACGAGATGCCGGAAATGCCGGCCGGATGCGAGGAAGGCATCGTGCGCGGCATCTACCGCTTCGGTGCCTCACCGAACGGCCCGGCGGCCGCCCAGTTGTTCGGCAGCGGGCCGATCCTGAATGAGGCGTTGAGGGCCCAGTCGATTCTCGCGGAGAAGTATGATGTGGCGACGGACGTCTGGAGCGTGACCAGCTACAACGAATTGCGGAAGGAAGCTCTCGACGTCGAGCGGTGGAACCGTCTGCATCCGCTCGAGTCTCCACGCCGGCCATACATTCTGCAGGCGATGGAAGGGACATCAGGTCCGGTCATCGCCGCGTCGGACTACATGAAGATCGTGCCCGACCAGTTGGCGCCATGGCTGCTCGACCGGTTGGTTTCGCTCGGCACGGACGGGTTCGGACGCAGCGAGAATCGCGAGCATCTGCGACGCTTCTTCGAGATTAATGCCGAGGCGATTGTCGCGGCCACGTTGTCGCGCTTATCGCGGGAGGGCAAGTTCGACGCC
>JBJXGR010000117.1:0-44163 GCA_046160045.1 Bryobacteraceae bacterium | reverse complement strand
GCTTCCGCGACTTCACCGCGCGCGCCCGCGTTGAGCGGACTGGCTTCGGCCAGCTTTCGCCTCGTTTCGAGCGCCCATTGCAAGTGAACCAATGCCTCTTTGGCCCGCCTGAATTGGATCAACGTCCGGCCGATCGAAACGCGGGTGCCCGCCAGCAGGGAGAGCACTCGGACATCGTCCGCGTCCGCCGAGGCGATCACCTCGATGTTCGACCTCGCCTGTTCCAGGTAGGTAAGGGCCTTGGCGGAGTCCCCGGTCTGGGCGTAGGCCCGTCCGAGCGAACGCGATGCCGTGGCGTAGGACAAGCGGATTTGGGCGTTAGCCGGCTGTTCCTCGATCAACTGCTTCTCGAGCGCCAGCGCCTCGGTCAGTTCGCGAATGGCGGGCTTGTTGTCGCCTGACTCGAGCAGCGCCCCGCCCAGCCGCGCCCTCGACAGGGCCAGCCCGCGGCGGTCCGTAATCGATTTTGGATTGGCCGCGACCAGCTTCTGGTAGAGTTCGACCGCCTGCCGCCGGCCTTCCATCGTGCCGACGGTGTCCCCGATTTGCCAAAGCGAGACGGCCAGATCGTTGTAGGTCTGCGCCAGACCTCGCAGGTTGCCCGGATTGTCGGGTTCCTTCTCGAACAGAGCCTTGCGAATCTCCAGCGCCTTTCGATCGTACTCGAGAGCATCCTGGAAGGAGCCCTTCAGCCGCTGGACAGCGCTGATGCGGAGATAGATGTTGGCCAGGTTGATGCGGAGATTTTTGTCGTCCGCGAATTCGCGCGCCAGCATTTCCCAAAGTTGTCGAGCGCGGCCGTAGCTCTCCAGGGCGGCGGCTGTGTTGCCGAGATTGGCCGAGCCGGGCCGTCCCTGAATATCGGCGATCTTCATGTACGCGACGGCGAGCTCCTGGCGCAGACCGCGATCTCCGGCGGATTCGGCTGCCAGGCGATCGAGATAGTCGACGGCGGCTTTCATGATCGCGGCCCGGGTCTTGGTGGCGCCTGGAAACTCGGCTACGGTGTCGTCGAGTTCGAAGATGAAGGAATTGGCAAGCTTGCGGACTCCCTCGGCGTGACGGATCGCCAGTTGGGCATTGCTGTGGGCGATTCGGGCCTGCCACAACGTCAGCCCGAGTCCGACGGTCAGGGCGACGGAGATCGCCACCGCGGCCACGAATCCCGCGCGATTGCGTCGAGCGAATTTGCCGGCGCGATAGAACAGCGTCGGCTTTCGCGCCAGGATCGGGCGGGACTCCAGGTGGCGCCGGATATCGTCGGCGAACTGATCGGCCGACGAATATCGGCCGGCCGCCTCCGGATCGATGCCCTTGACGGCGATATTGTCCAGGTCTCCAGTCAGTTCGCGGCTCCCGGAACCCGCACTGGGCAAAGGGATCTGACCGCAAATGATCTCGGCGATCTGTCGCGGCGTGCGGCCAGTCAGGACGAAGGCCGGCCGCCCGGCAATGAGTTCGTAGAAAACCCGGCCCAGGGAATACAGGTCGGCGGGGATCGACGCCGGGTCGCCTTTTAGCTGCTCCGGACTCGCCCACGCCGGCGTGAGGGCGATGGACGCGGTCTGGGTGATGGAAGAAGAGTCCGGGTCCAGCAGACGGGCGATGCCGAAATCGAGCAGCTTGGGAACGCCGTCCGCCGTAACCAGGACATTGTTCGGCTTGATGTCGCCGTGGACCACAAGGTTGCGGTGAGCGAAGGCCAGCGCCGAACAGAGGTCCAGGAAGAGGGCCAAGCGGTTGCGCAGCGGGGGTTGAGCCGTGGTCACGTACTCATCCAGCGGGACGCCCTCGACATACTCGGTGACCAGGTAGGGGAGGCCCTCGGCATTGACTCCGCCATCCAGCAGCCGCGTGATGTTGGGGTGCGAGAGGCGGGCCAGGATCTGGCGTTCGCGGCGAAAGCGGTGGCGCGCGTAATCGGAAAGCGTTCCCAGCCGGATGATCTTGATGGCCACCGGCATGGCGTAGCCTTCCACCTCGCGATAGGCGAGATAAACCGAGCCCATGCCTCCTTCGCCCAGCAGTTTTTCCACTTTGTAGGGGCCGATCGATTGGCCGATCAGGGCTTCGCCCGAGACAATCGGCTGCCCCGGACCGGAGAGGTCGCCGATCGTAGCCGTCGTCTCGCCCGCGTACGGCAGCAGCGAACCGACCTCCCGGCGAAGTTCCGCATCCTCGCCGCATCGGTCCGCAATCAGCCGGGAGCGTTCCAGCGGATCGGCTTCGATGGCCTCGGCCACGATGGATTTCACCTGCTGCCAACGCTCGGGGCTCATGACTCCGGGGGGGCGGCGGCGCCGGTGCGATCCAGTTCGCGGAACAGCCAGGCTTTGGCGGCCACCCAGTCGCGCTTGACGGTCGCCGGTGAGGTATTCAGCGCCTCGGCCGACTCTTCGACCGACAGCCCGCAGAAGAAGCGCATCTCGACGACCCGGGCTTGCCGCTCGTCCATCCGGGCGAGTGCGGAAAGCGCGTCGTCCAGGGCCAGAATGTCGATGTCCCGCTTTTCGGCGACGGCCAGCACCTCGTCGAGGGCGAGCGTGCAGGCGTCACCCCCCCGCTTGGCGGCGCGCTGTGCGCGTGCATGGTCGACCAGGATGCGGCGGATCATCTGGGCCGCAATCCCGAAGAAGTGCGCACGGTTCTGCCACCGGACTTCCCGCTGATCCACCAGTTTGAGGAAGGCTTCGTGCACCACGGCCGTGCTCTGCAGGGTGTGATTGACCCGTTCGCGGCGCATATAGGCCGCCGCCAGCGAGCGAAGCTCACGGTAGACCGCGGGCATCAGACGGTCCAGCGCTTCCCGGTTCCCGTTGCTCCATTCCTGCAATAAGACGGTCACGTCTTCCGTGGCCATAGCATCCTTCTCGGTTGACGCCTATCCTTCCTGAGGGGACAGGATTTCAATATAACAACCCGGCGGCCCCCCGGTGCGCTCGAGCCGTCTCCCAGGCCCGGCATCGGATACAATTCGATCTCATGACCCGACGCTCGCTGGTTGCCGCCTCCCTTGCCTCTCGGGCGGCTCTCGCCCAGGGGCCGAAGCCCCTCGAATTCCAGATCCAGTGGGTGAACCCGCCCAAGGAGGAGACGCCGCGCGTCTCCCACCATGTCCTGCGGAGCGCGTCGATGGGTCACGACGTGGGGTTCAATCTCTACCTGCCGCCCGGCTACGACAGCTCTGGAGAGCGATATCCCGTCCTCTACTGGCTTCACGGAGCCGGCAGCAACGAAAGCGCCGGTGTCGCCAACGCCAGTCTGCTCGACCGGGCGATTGCGGACAAACTGGTCCCGCCGGCGATCATGGTGATTCCCAACGGCGGGCGGCGCAGCGAGTATCGGGACTGGAAACCGCAGAAGGTGATGTCGGAAACGCACATCATCCGCGAACTGATTCCGCACGTGGACGCGACGTACCGCACCGTCGCCGGCAGGGAAGGCCGTCACATCGAAGGGATGTCGATGGGGGGCAACGGATCGCTGAAACTGGCGTTCAAGCACCCCGGCCTGTTTGCCTCCGTGGTGGCGTACGCGGGCAGTTACCGGCCGCTGCCGAAGGACGGGAACCTGTACAACGGGATTCCCGCGGACGCGAAAACCTGGGTTGGGCAATTGGCCCATTGGTATTCCGCCGACGATGATGTGTTCGCACTGTCGGTGCGCAATGCGGAGGCCCTGAAATTGTTGCGGATCCGGCTGGTCATCGGCACCGCCGACGTGTCGTTCGAAGACTCGGAGGTGTTGCACGCGCATCTCCGGAAGGTGGGCATCGTGCACGAGTACGAGATTGCTCTGGGGATTCCCCACAACACGACGGCCTATTACCAGCGGGTCGGAGTGGAAGGCTTCCGGTTCCACTTCCCGGGCTGGAAGTAGGGTCTGTTTCATCCTCAGCCCCGACCGTTGCAGCGCGCAAGAGCCCACGGCGCAAGCCGTGGGGTTGCCGACAACCCTCCACCACTCCCGGTGGCGCACCATCGTTTCTTCAGAGCCGCGAGCGTCAGAAGCCATGAAAAAACAGGGACGTTCACCCCGTTTCACGGCCACAAATCAGTTGATTCTCCACGAAACGTTGACCGGGAAACGGGGTGGATGTCCCGTTTTTTCACAGACCCGTCAGCGAGCGGTGGCGGGGGGGTACCCCGATTCCCTGATGCGTGACGAGAGCGGACACGTTGATTTCCGCACACGTTCTAAGCCGTGGGGTTGCGTGCAGGCCATAGATGGCCATGAATCGTACACCCCCTTCTATCCCGCCGCTCTGGTGAGCCAAACGTCCCTGTAATTCCTTCAATGAACTAGCGGACCTATCGCCCTCGGAACCCGTTCACCCGTGCCCGCGCGACCTCAGATTCTTCGGCTGCCTTTCGCAATCGCGCCGGGAGCGAAAGGACGATTCCTACGAAAAACCCAGCCAGCAAAAATCAACAGAGTCAACGTCTTCCACAAAGCGATCTACCCTTGGCCGAACCGAAAAGTGGGGCGGTCCCCCATAGGCGCTAACTTAAGAACTTGCGGCCTGTGTCAATCTGGGGTCGCGCGGGCGGTAATCGTACCGCCTATGGGTCTCCGACCAGCCGGCGCGAACCGCTATACTCACTCCGAATGAAGCGGATTGTGCTGCTGCTGTGGATGGCCGGCGCCGGCGCCGCCCAGGAATTCGACCTGATCGTCGAAGGAGGACGACTCGCGGATGGAACCGGCAACCCCACGTACCTGGCCGATCTCGGAGTGAAGCAAGGGCGCATCGCCGCCATCGGCAAGCTAGCCGGCCGTTCCGCCGGGCGGCGACTGGATGCCCGCGGCCTGATCGTCGCGCCCGGTTTCGTCGACATCCACAATCATTCCGACTACTCCATCCTCGCCGATGGCAACGGCGAGAGCATGATCCGTCAAGGGGTCACCTCGATGATCTTCGGCGAGGGCGGTTCCGCGGCTCCCATCGGTGGAAAACAATCCGAACCGGTCGACTCGCCCGCCGTGCTCTCGAGCGCCGGCCTTCGCGTGACGTGGAATGATCTTGAAGGCTACTTTCAGGCGCTGCTGACGCGCGGAGTTTCTCCGAACGTCGGTACGTATGTGGGTTCCAGCCAGATCTGGACCTATGTTCACGGCGAGAAAGCAGGACCTCCGCCGCCGCGGGAACTCGATCAGATGCGGGCGGAGGTTCGCAAAGCGATGGAGCAGGGCGCGCTCGGCGTGGCGAGTTCGCTCAGCGGTCCGCCCGGTGTATGGATCGACACGGAAACGCTGGTCGAGATGTGCAAGGTCGCCGGGCGCTACGGCGGCATCTATTCCACGCACATGCGAACCGAAGGCAAGGGAGTCTTCGAGGCCGTGGCCGAGGCCATCGACATCGGCGCGCGCGCCGGCCTGCCGGTCGACATCATCCACCTCAAAATCGCCGAGAACAAGTTGTGGGGGCAGATGCCCGAGCTGATCAACTCGATCAAGGCCGCGCGCGACCGGGGCGTCGAAGTGCAGGCGCACGTTTACCCTTACCGTGCGGGACAGAATGACCTGTCGGCCATCATTCCGCCGTGGGCGCAGGAAGGCGGCTCGAAGGCCATGATCGCCCGGCTTCAGGATCCGGCCCTCCGGCCCCGCCTGGCGCAGGAGATCACCCGAGGTATCCCCGGCTCCAACTGGTATAACCATGCCACGGCCACCGGCGGTTGGGAAGGAATGCTCCTGGTGCGGATCGCCAATCCGAAGTACAAGCAGTTCCAGGGCAAGCGCATGAACGAGGTGATCCAGGCGCTGGGAGGATCGCCCGTCGATGTGCTCTTCCGGCTCCTCGTCGACAACGGCGGATCGGTGCCTACGGTCTACTTCCATCACTCCGAGGACGACATGCGTTTCGCTCTCCGGCAGCCCTTTGTCTCGATCGGTTCGGACGGCAGCGCGATCCGGCCCGACGGTGTGTTCGCCCAGGAACATCCCCATCCTCGTTTCTACGGCACGTTTCCGCGGGTCCTGGGGACCTACGTACGCGAGTTGAAGCTGCTGTCGCTCGAGGAGACGATCCGCAAGATGACGTCGGCCAACGCGGCCAAGGTTCGCATCTACGACCGTGGCCTGCTGCGCCCCGGAATGTGGGCGGACCTCACGGTCTTCGATGCCGCCACGATCATCGATCGTGCAACATTCGAGAAGCCGCACCAATACTCGACCGGCGTCGAATTCGTGATCGTGAACGGTACCGTGGTGTTGGAGAAGAATCGTCACACCGGCGCGCGTCCCGGCCGCATCCTGTACGGCCCGGGAAGGAAAATGTAGGCTGCCGACGATCCTATTTGCGAAGGTCCGGCGCCCCTTGCTAGCTTCAATCTATACCCCAGACACCATGCCCACCCACCCCGACAAGCAGCGCCGCGCCGTCCGTGTCCGCCGGGTCGACGAGTGCGCCACGCTTCCCGAACTGTTCGAGCATTGCCTGCCGGCGTTCGGAGGGGCGTTCCTGCGGCGCATTTACACGATCCTCGACACCGCCATCGGCATGGGGTGCCCTCTGACGCTGGCGGTCGCCGGCCCGGTGACGGTCTCCGGCCAGCATCAGTCCTGGCTGATTCCGCTGCTCGAGACGGGCTGGATCGCCTATCTCAGCACGACCGACGCCGTCTGCTATCACGATGGCCACCGGAGCCTCGAAGGTCACACAGCCGATCCCGTTTTTGAAGTTCCCATTTTCGGCGACGATGCCGCGCTGCGCGAGGAAGGCACGATTCGCGTCACCGACATGGCTTTCGACGAGGATGTCCTGCTCGACCAGGACCGGTTCCTCTCTGCCGTGCTGGCGCGAGATGAGTTCCAGCGCCGGATGACCGGTACGGAACTGCGCTATCGTCTCGGGGCTTACTACGCGGCACAGGAAAAGGCCGGCGCGGTCCCGGAAGGCCTGCTGTCGGTTTGCCATCGAATGGCCATACCGGTGTTTGTCGGCGCTCCGGGCGACGGCAGCGTCTTCCTGAACTCCATGAAGCTGTGGGCCATGCGCCAGGCCGGTCTTCTTCCGGAGTACGGCTTTGACCTCGACCTCCACGCCGAAGTGTTCGAAGCGTGCGCCTATCACCGCTGGGGGCTGTTCGACCATCCGGTTCATGCCCTCGGCACGGTCATCCTCGGCGGCGGCGTGCCCAAGAACTTCAACCTTCAGCCGGAACCCGCGCTCGGCCAAGTGCTGGGGATCCCCAATGTGCGCGGCTATCACTTCGACGTGCAGATCGTCACCGCGCCGGTCACCGACGGATCGCTTTCGTCCTGCCCGCCCGCGGAAGCCGTCACGTGGGGCAAAGTGGACAAGGACACCTATCAACAGACCACCGAGAGCCTCCAAGCAGACTACAGCATCGTGATGCCGTTTTTGGTCAAAGCGCTCCTCGACAAGCGCCGCGACTATGCCGCGCGGGCCGCGTCAAATAGCGAGGCGAAGCTGTTCGAGGAGGACCCGAAGGCGCGCGGCTACCTGCGTCCCTCCGCCGGCTACCGATTGTTTGAGAGCCGGGATGCGCTGACCAACCGCCTGCTCGACGACGTGCGAGCGAATCGGGCCTGGTTGCTCGAAAGCCTCCGGTATCCCCTCGCGCCTCAACAAAAAAAACCGGGTGCTTCTGACACCCGGTTGTTTGAGAGTGGAGACAAACCAGGAGGATAGCGCTCACGGACCAGCGCCGGAATGTTGGACAACGATGGATTTAGTGCAAAACATCGCGCTTCGGACGCGACTGAAAAAGTGAGTGGGGGCCGGCTCTTTGTGCTCCTCCGATGGGTTTGGAAACCGTTTGACCGATTCCCAACAGAGCCGCCACCCCACCTGCTTGCCGTTCCCAGTATTGGATTGGACAGTCCGCATTCTCCGCGGACTGAAAAGCGCGGGCATGAACGAAGCCGCCAGGCGAGCGCGGGGAACCCGGGGAAGTCCTACGGCTTCGCAATGAGGAAAGGGGGGTTGGCCAATCGCCCTTGGGAAGACGCTTGACTCGTGGTCGAGGAGATCCGGACCCGAACGCAGGAGCCGGGGTAAACGGTCCGAACCCTCAAGGCGTGGGAACGATGCGCTCATTAGTACTCTGATACTAGTACTATTAGTTTGGAAATCGGAACAGGGTGAAACGTGTAGGGAGAGCCCAGGGAATACCTTAGTTACGGGCACTCAAGAAGCGACTTAAGCCGCGTGCGCATCCTCATTTTCTCGGACATCCACGGCGATTGGAAGGCGTTGAAGCGGTTGCTGGAGATTCCCGCCGACCGGTACGTGTGCGCCGGAGACTTGGTCACCTGGGCGCGGGGCCTGGAAATCGCCGGGCCCCTGCTCCAACCCCACTCGGAAAAGATGTACGTTCTCCCGGGAAACCACGAGTCGGCAAGCCAGATCTCGGATTTTTGCAAAACCTTTGGTTTCCATAGCTTCCATGAACGATCGGAGAAATGGGATGAGGTTTACGTGGCGGCCCTGGGATACTCCTCTCCCACCCCGTTCAACACGCCAGGCGAATATTCGGAAGAAGAGATCCGCAGGCGGTTGGAGCCGTTTGCCGCGCTTCGCCCGTTGGTCCTGATCTGCCACGCCCCACCCTTCCAAACGGAGCTTGACCGGGTTCGCGACGGCCTCCACGCCGGCAGTCGTTCGGTCCGGCAGTTCATTGAAGAGCATCAGCCCGCCCACTTTTTCTGCGGCCACATCCACGAAGCCGAGGGCGTGACCATCAAGCTCGGCTCGACTCAGGCGACCAATGTTGGGAAACGCGGCTATCTGTTAGACTTGTAAAAGAATCCCGACCATGACGCTGGAAGAACTCGAACGCCAATACGCGCCGCTCCGCCAACAGGCATCTGCCGTCCGGAGCTATCTTTGACGCGCCTGCCAAAACCAAAGAGCTTACCCGACTCGAAGGACTGATCAGCGAGCCCGACTTCTGGAATCAACCGGAAAAGAGCCAGAAGGTGATGCAGGACCGAAAGCGCCTAGAAGAGGCCCTCGGGAACCATTCGCGCATCGCCTCCCTCACCGAAGATCTCGACACGCTGTTTGAACTGGGGCGCGAAGGGGAGAATGTCGCGTCCGAAATCGAGCGGGAACTGAAGTCGTACGGAGCGCTGCTCGAAAAGCTCGAAACCGCGATGCTGCTTTCGGGGGAGAACGATCATCGCAGCGCGATCATGACCATCCATCCCGGCGCCGGAGGCACGGAAAGCCAGGACTGGGCGGAGATGCTTTTGCGCATGTACCTTCGATGGACGGAGCGGACCGGCCTCCAGGCGGTCATCACCGACCGGCTGGAGGGCGAAGGCGCCGGCATCAAGTCGGTCACCTTCGAGGTGAACGGCGAGGACGCCTACGGCCTGCTGCAATCGGAAATCGG
Organism: Bryobacteraceae bacterium; assembly: GCA_046160045.1. Taxonomy (GTDB): domain Bacteria; phylum Acidobacteriota; class Terriglobia; order Bryobacterales; family Bryobacteraceae; genus CAZGUX01. The sequence goes on along the minus strand of JBJXGR010000117.1, from coordinate 34,798 downwards.
CGTTCATCGGCTGGTGCGCATTTCCCCGTTCGACGCCAACGCGCGCCGTCATACCTCGTTCGCCTCGGTCTTTGTCTACCCGCAGATCGACGATGAAATCAAAATCGAGGTCAACCTGGATGACATTCGCCTGGATACCTACCGCTCCTCCGGGGCGGGCGGGCAGCATGTCAACATGACCGACTCTGCGGTTCGCATTACCCACTTTCCGACCGGCATCGTGGTCACCTGCCAGAACGAACGCTCGCAGCACAAGAACCGCGACTCAGCCTTCAAGCAACTTCGCGCCCGGTTGTACGAATTCGAGTTGGAGAAGAAGCGCGAGGAGGCGAAGAAGACCGAAGCCTCGAAGCTCGAAATCAACTTCGGCAGCCAGATTCGCAGCTATGTCCTGGCGCCCTACCGGCTGATCAAGGACCACCGCACGAAGCTCTCCATCGGCGACGTCGACCGCGTACTCGACGGCGACATGGACGAGTTCATCCATGCATGGCTGGTCTACAAGAAGACCGGCAAGACCGTGGCGACCGACAGCAAGGACGACATACCGGACTAGGCCCGAGTCCCTTCTGCACGCTAAAGCGGGGCCACTTGCCATCGATGATTGACCACGAACAGCTCCGGCGCGCGGCTGCGATTCTGCGCGCGGGCGGACTGGTGGCATTGCCCACTGAGACCGTCTACGGCCTGGGCGCGAACGCCCTCGACCCGGCCGCGGTGGAAAGGATCTTCGCCGCCAAAGGACGTCCGAAGCAGAGTCCGATCATCGTTCACGTGGTTTCGATCGAGATGGCGCGTGGCTTGGCGAAGGAATGGCCGGACGTCGCTCAGAAGCTCGCCGAAGCGTTCTGGCCGGGGCCGCTGACGCTGGTGGTCGCGAAGAATCCGATCGTGCCCGATATCGTCACGGCGGGCCTGCCGACCGTGGGTCTGCGCTGGCCGGCCCATCCGGTCGCGCAAGCGTTGATCGCCGAAGCGGGCATCCCCATTGCCGCGCCCAGTGCGAACCGATTTACCGAACTCTCGCCGACCAGCGCCGGGCACGTGCGTACGTCACTCGGATCGTCCGTCGAGCTGATTCTCGATGGCGGGCCTTGTGAGGTCGGTCTCGAGTCGACGGTCGTGTCTGTCGCCGGTGCGCCACTCCTTCTGCGGCCGGGGATGATCTCGCGGAGAGACCTGGAGCGGGTGGCCGGTGTTTCGTTCTCTTCCGCCGAATCGCCGGTCGAGGGCGCGCCACACCGATCGCCTGGACTTCACTTAAGGCACTACAGCCCGCGCACGCGCGTCGTCATCGCCGGCAATACGTTGCCGGACGGCCGCGGGGCCTACCTCTGGACCCGGCGCGAGTTGCCCGGTGCGCGAAGCGTTCGCATGCCGGCGGATCCATCGGAATTCGCGCGGATTTTGTACGAAACATTTCATGACCTTGATGTTTTGGGCCTTGATTGGATCGCCGTGGAGCCACTTCCCGAATCCTCTGAATGGGAAGCCATTCGGGACCGGATTGCCCGCGCAAGTCACTGATTCTAAAGTCACTGATGGAACCACTCGGTTTGCTGATATAATTCAGGTGTCAGCCTTCCAGAGGTTTTCCATGAAATCCAAAAGCAATTGGTGGCCACTCTCCGATGATTTGGAGACGGAAGTGTTTGATTCGATCTCCTGGGATTTGCCAGGCTATCATCTGCCGAGCCAGAGCCAGAAAGGGCACTTCGGAAATAGCAGGACGTCACATCCTGCTGTCAAATCGCACCAATAAGGGTCCTGCGAGCGAATGAAATTCGCCAGGCTTCCTCTCAGTCGTAGGGTGGAAGTGTGTCTTCGTTTTCAGGACTAGCCGGAGCGGGCACGCCGGAATTTGGTTGGGAGCAACGACTCGGGATAGCTGGGCGAGAACATGATCGCCTCCGGACGCGGCCGCAAGTCCCCGCCTTTCACCCACGCTTCTCCGCGTGGCGCCAAATGCGCCGCCAGCCGCTGCCGCCATTGGCGCAGGCGCGGTGATTCGGCTGCGACGCCCGCCAGATCTTCCGTTTCGCCGGGATCGCGCCGCAGGTCGAACAACTGCTCCTCGCCGTTCCGCGCGTGGTAAATGTACTTGGTCGCCCCGTCGGTGAGGGCGCTCCAATGATTCTCCACGCTGTAGCAAACATCGTGCTCCAGGTCGATAAACTCACGCCATCCTTCCGTCTTTCCGCGAAGGAGAGGCAGCATGCTTCGTCCATCGAGAGTCTCGCCGCCGGATGCGCCCGCGGCGTCGAGGAACGTCGGCAGAAGGTCGCGGAGTTCCACCGGTTGCTTGAGGACGGAGCCGCGCAAATCCTTCGGGGCGAGTCCTGAAGGCCAGCGTACGATCATCGGGACCCGGGCGGACGATTCGTAGGCGTACGACTTACGCCACAGGTGATGGTCGCCGGTCATGTCGCCGTGGTCGGAGGTATACACGACCAGCGTTTGGTCCAGCCAACCGCGCTGGTCGAGGGCTTCGACAATGCGGCCGATCTGCTCGTCGACCAGAGTCACCGAGCCGTAGTAGCCCTGCCGCGACCGCCGGACCTGGGCGTCGCCCATATCGCCATGCCAGATGTTGACGCTCGAATCGCTGCGCTCCCGGTAGCGGGCCGCCCACTTTCCCACGGCCGCGCGCGGCAGGTCCGCGCTGTCATAGAGGTCGAAGAACCGCTGCGGCGGGTCGTAAGGACTGTGCGGCCTCGCGAAGGAAACCTTGAGGAAGAACGGCTCCGGGCGCTCGTAACCTTGCAGAAAATGGACGGCGGCATCGCCGGTCCACCGCGTGGGATGCAACCGCTCCGGCAGGGCATACGCAGCCGAGCGGTAGTCGTTAAACGTGAGGCCGGTGGCATCCGGGTCGAGGTTGGGCGTCTGCGTCCAGAACCAGGCCCGGTAATCGCTGCGGAACTCGGGCGACTCCGCGCGGCCGGATTCATCGAGTAGCACGTGATGAAATCCGTGGGCGTTGCGCTGCGGATGCCAGTGCATCTTCCCGATGCCCTGCGTATAGTAGCCGGCCTGGCGAAGGGCGCGCGGCATCTCGATCGGGTACTGTTCGGGAACCCGGCTATAGCCCAGCAGGCCATTCCGCCACGGACCGAGACCGCTTAGCAGGGCGGCCCGCGCCGGGGTGCAGGTGGGAGTGCAGGAGTAGGCATGGCGGAACAGGGCGCCATCCCGCGCAAGGCCGTCGAGGTTGGGCGTGCGGATGACGCGATTGCCATCGGCGCCGGTGCAGTCGGCGCGATGCTGGTCGGCCATGAGGAAAAGGATGTTGGGGCGTCGGGTACCCGGCGCGGCCCGAAGCGCGGCGGGAGCGGCCGCACTCTTGAGAAAATCCCGGCGGTTCACCTCTACAGCATAGCCGCGGTGTTGCGAGGCGCCAACCCGGATCGCACCAGAACACGGGTCCGCGCTTCAAGCAGACCGGGGACTATCAGTCGCGCTAATCTGTAGATGCAGAAGGTAATGGGACGAGCAAAAGAACCCGAGCAACCTCGTCGAGCACAGGATAAGAAGCGGGCGGAACTCCGACGCCTTGCCAAAAGGCCGGATGCAGAGATCGATCTGTCGGATATCCCCGAGATTCGGCAGTTGCCTTCGGACGCAGTGATCGGAAGGTTCTACCGGCCGAGGAAGCAAAGCGTGACCATCCGGTTGGATGCGGATGTCCTCGCCTGGCTGAAGGCGTCCGGAGAAGGATATCAGACCCGCGTAAACACGTACCTGCGGCAACTCATGGCGAAACAGCGGGCGTCATGAATGGCGCTCTCCGGTAATCTGAAAGTTCGACCCGCCGCAGGGGGCGATTCCGTCTACGCACAGAAAAATGACAGTACCTGAATCTGAGGAACAGCGGTGTAACTTCAAGGCGTGCTTAAACCACCGAAGTGGAACGTAAACATTCGGGACTTCGATGTCGATCAGGGGAGCGTCAGGAGACGATAGGGGAGCGTCAGAAGACGACCACAATGGAAATGGACTATTTGGCTTTCTGCTTGGCGTCGGCTACGAGCACCTTTCGAAAAACCTCGCTGAGTTGGGCGACCTTCCAGGGCTTCGGAAGCACACCGTCAAAGCCATATTCGCGCAAACTGGACATGACAGGCGCATTTGAGTAACCACTAGAGACGATCAACTTGGCAGAGGGATTCACTTCCCTCAACCTCCTGGCCGCTTCAATGCCTCCCATCCCGCCGCTTACTGTTAGATCCAACAGAACTGCATCAAAATCTCGTCCCGAAGCCTTCGCGGCCTCGTACAGAGCGATTGCCTCGGCTCCGTCGCAGGCACTCTGCACTTCATAGCCCAGTGAGCGCAGGACTCGTTCCAGCATCGTCCGGAGAGCTGCTTCGTCGTCCATTACCAGGAGTCTACCCGTGCCGCTCCTAACCCGGGCTTCGCCTGGTGAATCCGGCGCTGGGCTGGCCTGAGTGGCGGGTAGATCAATGATGAAAACGGTACCCTTCCCGCTTTCCGACTCCACGAAGAGACGGCCTCCATGTTTTGAAATGATTGCGTAGGCCGTGGCCAATCCAAGGCCCCTGCCGGACTTCTTAGTCGTGAAGTATGGATCGAATATTCGAGGAAGGATGTCGGCGGGGATGCCACATCCAAAGTCCCTGATGAAAATTCTCACACGCGGCCCGGAACTCGGAGCCTGGTCGCCACCGCTGACATTCTTGGCGCAAACTTCTACGATTCCACCGTCGGGCATCGATTGCTTGGCATTGAGGAGGATGTTGTGGAGGACTTGCTCCATCTGGCCGGAATCGACTTCGGCATTCCAAAGATCCTCCGCGATCTCTACGCCGATGCTAACCGGGGCTCCCGCACGTGCGAGGTGAACTGCTTCCAGGATGATCCTGGCAACGGAAACCACGCGCCGAACGGGTGCACCCCCCTCGGCGAACATCAGGAATTGAGATGACAGAAATGCTGCCCGCTGGCAGGTTGCCAAGGTCTGTTCGAGAATCTCCTGAACCGGCTGGCCGCGAGTCAGTCGCAACCTAGACAGCTCAATATTTCCTTGGACGACCGTCAGGAAGTTATTGAAGTCGTGCGCGATTCCCCCAGCCAACACGCCCAGGGACTCCAAGTTGCGCATGCGCAGGAGTTCCTCCTCCATCTGTTCACGCTGCTCAATTTCTGTCCGCAGACGCTCCGTTGACTGCTGTAATTTGGCCGTGCGCTCCTGGACCCGAAGTTCCAGTTCCTGGTTCAGAGCGTCTGTCTGACTCTTGGCAACCTGAAGATCTGCCACAAGATCTTCGTTCTCAAACCGCAGGCTAAGGGATAATTCGATCACCCGATAGAATCGCCAGGTAGTGCTCAGCGTGGCAACGGTGAAGACGGCAGCCAGCAGTCCCATCGCAAGATGCCCTTCATCGCCCTCAGACAGGAGCCGCATGGACGGTATCAGACCGGTCGGAATCAGGAAGGTCAGGAACGCCTCTGGCCTCGGGGCCAGAAGTGAAGCACCGCCAAGCATCATGCCGCCCAGTACGAAAATCAAAAAGACCTGATTCATCAATCGGCCTTCTGGGTAAAGCAGGATAGCTGCAGCGCCCCAGCCCGCTGCTCCCAGGCCGGCACCTATCGTGAAGGCGGCACTCCATCCGCTTATCTCTGTGGAACTCAACGACTTACGCCGATAGCGGCGTGCGAGAATGAACCTCGCCGCTGATGTAACCAGCATGTACAGCAACCACCCTAGGATGAGCGGATGCTGAACAACACTCCACTGAAAGCGTGCCAGGAGCGAAGCGGCAATGATTGTTACTCCAATCCCTGTATTTGCGTTATCGTAGAGCAGACGAATCTGCGCTGCCCGCACATGCTGTTTCCGATCGTGTTGGGCGGCCTGCATTGACTCAGTTGGCGAACGACTCGGAGACATGCCCAGCCATTCGTCCTCCTAGCTATAGCTAGACTAGCTACCGTTGCAGGATAGCAGACGCGTTGAGCGTCGCTCCATTTGACTTCGCCGCGCGGGCATATGCTTAGGCGTATTCCGCTCAACGGGGCACTCATTTTGGCGAAATGGCGCAGTGTTGGAGCGAAGGCAACTTGTGTGCGCGATGATCTCCGAAGTCCCGAGTCGCACCGAACCGCCATCTAGAGACACTCTGCTTTGGAACTCGAACTGAGTGTTTCCCACTGACCACCGAACTGCTCGCTGCGGTGGCGGCCACGTCTCCGGTTGTTGTGAAGGTAGTGCCTGGACAGGCGTGCGTCACCCGCAAACGCCACGGTCTAGGCGCGGGCCAGGCGACTGTGGAAAGTGACTTCCGCTCGATCCGTTCGAGCGTCACGATTCCAGCGACGCTGGTTTCGGAGATGCGGCGTGTCGCCAAAGAACGCCACGTCACGATGAGCCGGGCCTTGGTTTCGTTGGCTGTACGCGGTGTCCGTGCCGAGGCGGAGGCGAAGGAACAACTCAAATCTTCCTTCAACCGTTTTCCCGGCGAGAACGATCCGACCGCAAGAATGAGGACGGCAAAGATCTGATCTGTACGATCTTCGGGAAGGACTCGATTGCCGAAGATTCAGTTCTGTAGCCCGCAAGACCTGGACCACAATAGAGGAATGCAAACTCAGCCGGCGCCGCCGGAGATGACGGTGAAAGCCGTCCTCGTCGGGATCTTCCTTGCCCTCGTCTTCGGCGCCGCCAACGCGTACCTGGGGATGAAGGCCGGCCAGACCGTGGCTTCCACCATTCCCGCCGCCGTCATCGCCGTCGCGCTGTTTCGCTTGCCGTACTTTCGCGGGAACGTCCTGGAACAAAACATCACGCGGACGGCGGCCTCGGTCGGCGAAGCGCTGGTGGCCGGCGCGATCTTCACGATTCCTGCCTTCATGCTGGTGGAACTCGACGGCCACCGTTTGTGGTCGAACCTGCGAGAACACCTGTGGGAGGCGGCGCTCATCCTGCTCGCCGGCGGCCTGATCGGCGTGCTCTTCATCATCATCCTGCGGCGGCCCTTGTGCGTCGATGCCGGATTGCCCTGGCCCGAAAGCGTCGCCAGCGCCCAGATCGTGAAGGCCGGCCAGGACGGTAACGATGCCCCGCGCTATATCTTCGGAGCGATGGGTTTCGGAGCGCTGATTCAGTTACTCAAGAGTGACAAGGGCTTTCTGGTTTTCCGCGAATATGTCGAAGGCTTTCTCCCCTTCTCTCAATCGGTGGTGCAGCATTTTGACTTCCGCAAAGCCCCTATCGGCTCCGTCGTGCATGCCGGAGGCATCCCTTGGGCGACGCCCAACCTCTCGCCCGCCCTCATGGGCATCGGCTACATCATCGGGCCCGAACTCGCGTCCATTAACGTCGCCGGCGGCCTGTTTGCATGGTGGATGCTGATTCCCCTGCTGCTGTTCTTTGATCCTGATCTCCCGCACCGTTTGGGCGGAAGCGCCGGCCCCGACGTCGCTGCGTACACGGTCTGGTACAACATCGTGCGGCCGATCGCGGTGGGGGCGATGCTGGTGTCGGCCTGTTACACCCTGTTCAGCATGCGGGATTCCATCATCCGGTCGATCAAAGGGGCGTTCAGCGCCTCGGCGGCCGCCACCCACCAAACCGTCGCCGTGGATCGCACCGAGGTCGACATTCCCGGCCGCTGGCTGCTGGCGGGTTCCGCCGTGCTTACGGTTCTGATCGCGGTGATCTATTACCATTTCACGAACTCCTGGACGGCGGCCGCGATCGCGGCGCTGGTGATGGGCGCGACCGGGTTTCTGCTCTCAGCCGTCGGCGGCTACCTGGTGGGTCTGGTCGGATCGTCGAACCAGCCGGTTTCCGGGTTGACGCTTTCCGCGCTGGTGGTGAGCGCACTCGTGATGCTGGCCATCGGCGTCCGCGGTTTGCCGGGTATCGCCGCCGTGCTGGGAGTCGCCTCCGTGGTCTGCTGCGCGTGCTGCGTGTCCGGTTCGCTGATTCAGGACCTCAAGGCTGGGCATCTTCTGGGAGGGACGCCGTGGAAGATGCAGGTAGTGGAGATGATCACGGTCGTGCTGCTCTCGGTGTTTCTGATGTTCCCGATTATCGCGCTGCACGAAGCCAATCTCGACACGGGCGGGATCGGCGGGCGCGCCCTGCCGGCGCCGCAGGCTGGATTGATGGCCCAACTGGCCAAAGGCATCGTCGGAGGACAGATGGCGTGGGGCCTGCTCGCCATCGGCGCCGCGTTCGCTTTGGCGTTGATCCTCTGTGGCGCGCGGGCTCCCATGTTGATCTCCGTCGGGATGTACCTGCCGTTCGACACGACGTCGGCGATCTTCGTCGGCGGCGTGATGCAGGGAATCGTCTCACGGATGACCGCCTCGTGGCCCGCCCCCGATCGCGCGAGGGTGGAAGAGAAGGGCACCCTGCTCGCCTCCGGCCTGATTGCCGGCGAGGCGATTCTGGGAATCCTTCTTGCCGTAACGTTCCTGGCGGGTGTCAGTTCGATCACCCGATTGCTGACCGGCTATGAGCAACTACCCTTTGTGGCGCAGTGGAGCGGGTGGTTATCGCTGGTCGGATTCGCCTCGATTGCCTGGGTGCTGATTCGCATCCCGATGCGCCGGGCCGCGCAGCCATCGGAGCCGCGCGCGTGAGTCTGAACTGAAGGTTGCGGCTCAGAGTTCAGTTCAATAGTCCAACGCGCCCAGACGGCCCGCTCGAAAGAGCCGGTCGTCCATCTTTCCGAGGTTTCTTTCAACCTCTGGCGTCAAGACCGGGCGGTGGGAGATCGTCGTGAGGTATTCCGGGATCGCCCAGACGTCTTCTTCTGAGGTCATCAAGGAGGCGCGGTCAAAATGGCTGAGGTTCACCGGCCGGGAGTAGGCCCGCAGCGTCTTCTCGCCTCGCGGATTGTAGTAGTGCTCGAAGTAGGAGATGACGAGTTCGCGAATGGTGCGATAGACAGGTTCGCGGAAGCGCAGGCCGGAGTAGTTGGACTTGGCGATCGCGCCCCAGTGGCCGCGGAGGCGGAAGACCGCGAGCACGTGATCGTCGTCGCGGACCGCTTCCAGGTCGACGAGCAGGGGCGGGAAGCCCTGCACCCGGAGGGCGGCGGCGGCAAACAAGGCCCCTTCCATGCAATGCGCGATACGGTCGCGAAGAACCAGGCGGGGCGAACGGCAGGTAGGTCCGTCCGGCTCCGGATTATAGCCGATGTCTTCATCCAGAAACCGTTGGATGCGTTGTGGGGTCTTGAGCTTTCCGAGGACGGCCAGTTCTGCGCGGGAGAACTCTCCGTCGGAGGGTGGGGTGTACATGCGGAAACGGCCATTGTAGCCAACCACGCGTTCTATACTGAGCATTCGCGGATGAGTGGGTGATGCAGGTCAGCTTCGAACAACTCTGGAGTCAGGTGCTGGAAGACTGCGGCATGGAGCAGATTCCCCGTGCGAAGCTGCACGTCCTGGCCCTCATGGCGGGTCCGGAAGACATGCGGTTCCTCCTGAAGGAGGCCGAGCGCATGCAGCAGGAGCGGCAGGCCCTGCGGGACGACGCGGGGGACATGAGCGACGAATACTGGCGCGGGTTGACCTCGGTGGCGGACACCTTGACTCTCATCGGGCCGCCCGCCGCCGCGTTCCTGCTGGACGAGATCGATCGGCCGGACTCCGCCCACCGCCTGTCGGCCGCCCTGCTGCTGCCCACCGTCTCCGCTCATGCTGACTGGGAGCGGGTGAGAGCGAAGATTGCGGCGGAGGACGACGGCGACGTGAGAGAAGCATTGACACACGCGCTGGGGAAGGCGACGAAGACGAGTCGCCCGTGGTGGCAGTTCTGGAAAAAGATATGAGACGAGTTCTGCTGTTCCTGATCGCGGCGGCCGCCGCGGGACAGACGTTCGACCTGGTGGTCGCCGGGGGACGGGTGATGGACCCGGAATCGAAGCTGGATGCGGTACGCCATATCGGCGTCCGTGGCGGAAAGATCGCCGCCATTTCGGCGTCGCCCCTCCAGGGTGCGAGAACCATCGATGCCCAGGGATTGGTAGTCGCGCCCGGGTTCATCGACCTGCACGCCCATGGGCAGGACCTCGAGAACCAGCGCTATCAGGTCCGCGACGGCGTGACCACGGCGCTGGAACTGGAGATCGGCGCTTACGACATCGACAAATGGTACGGCGAGCGCGAAGGAAAACGCCTGATCCATTCGGGCGTGAGCGTGGGGCATCCGCCTGCACGGGTCAAGGTGTTCAAGGACCCGAGCACCACGGTGCTGCCGCAGGGTGTCGGGGCCCGCCGTTCGCCGACCGACGAAGACATCACTCTGCTCAAGCAGGCCATCGAACGCGGCCTGAAGCGCGGAGCGCTAGGTGTCGGATTCGGGATCCAGTACACGCCGGGCGCGTCCCGGTGGGAGATCCTTGAGATGTTCCGCGTAGCAGGACGGGTGCACGCGCCCGTCTTTGTGCACATGCGGCACATGGGAGCGACCGAACCGGACGCCATCAACTCGCTCGAGGAGATCATCGCCGCGGCGATGCTCACCGGGGCGCCGCTGCACGTGGTGCATATCACGTCAAGCGGGCTGACGCTGACACCGAAGCTGCTCGCCATCATCGCGGAGGCTCGTGCCCGCGGGCTGGACGTCACGACCGAATGCTATCCCTACAACGCGGCAATGACCGAGCTGCAATCCGCCATGTTCGACCCCGGCTGGCAAAAGATCCTCGGCATCGATTATGACCGCGTCGAATGGACCGCAACCGGAGAGCGGCTGACCCGGGAGAGCTTCGAGAAGTACCGGAAGCAAGGCGGCATGGTCATCATGCACATGATTCCGGACAGGGTGGTGGAGACGGCGATTGCCAGCCCGCTGACCATGATTGCCAGCGATGGAATTCTGCAGGGAGGAAAGGGCCATCCGCGGGGCGCTGGGACGTTCGCGCGCGTGCTGGGACGGTATGTCCGCGAGCAGAAGACCCTGACCCTGATGGAAGCGCTGGAGAAGATGTCACTTCAACCCGCCAGGCGCCTGGAATCGATCGCGCCGCAAATGAAGAACAAGGGCCGGCTGCGAGTGGGGGCCGACGCCGACCTGACGATCTTCGACCCGGCGAGGGTGATTGACCAGGCCACGTTCCAGCGGCCGGCGCTGCCGTCGCAGGGCATCGAGTACGTGCTGGTCAGTGGCGCCACCGTCGTGGAGAAGGGAGGCTTGATCGAGCAGTCGCGGCCGGGACAGGCCATCCGCGCGCGGGTCCGCGAGTGACACAATAGACCTCATGACCGTTTCCCGCGAAACACTCCGCGAGCACCTTCTTTACACGGCCTGGGCCACCGGCCGCCTGGTGGAAGCGATGGCGAGCCTGACCCCGGAAGAACTGAATCGGGACTTCGGCACGTCGGACAGGAACCCGCTGGGGACGCTGGTACACGTGTTCGCCGCCGACCGGATCTGGCTGGCGCGGCTGCACGGACAGGCACAGGGTCCTTTCATCACCGAGGCGGATCGTGACTTCACCAGGCTGCGGGACGAGATACCGGCCTTGCATCAACGTTGGATCGAATGGATCGACCGGCTTCCGGAAGACGGCGCCGAAGAGAACTCAACCTACACGGACATCAAAGGGCGGGAGTGGACCAACCCGACCTGGCAGGTCGTGCTCCATGTCGTGAATCATGCGACCCATCATCGCGGGCAGATCTCGGGTTTCTTGAGAGCGATGGGCAAGACGCCGCCTCCGCTGGATCTGATCGCCTACTACCGCCAGAAGCGGAACGGGTGAGTTCGGCGATCGGCTTGGCTATAATCCAGGCGCGATCCTGAGGAGGATCACGATGCGACTGATTCCTGCGTTCTTTCTGATTCTTACCCTGCTAACGGCGCAGCCACCGCTGGCCGCGCCCAAAATCCAAACGCTGATCATTACCGGACAGAATGGGCACGACTGGAGGGCTGTCGAACCCGGCCTCCGGAAGATTCTCGAAGATACGGGGCGGTTTGAGGTCCGTGTGACGGAGGAGTTCCGGGGCGCGGGACCGGAGACGCTGGCTCCCTATGACCTTGTCGTCGTCAACTATTTTGAACGCGGCAAGCCGGAGTTGCGGTGGGGGGAACGCGCCGAGACGGCGTTTCTGAACTTCGTTCGTTCGGGCAAGGGCGCCGTGATGTTTCATTTTTCCGTCGCCGCCTTCAACGGATGGGACGAATACGAGAAGCTTTGCGCGGGGAATTGGCGTCCCAACAACGGGCACCACTCCGCCCGGCACGACTTCGCCGTCTCGGTAAAGGACCCGGAGCACCCCATCCTGCGCGGGCTGAAACGCAGCTTGCCGCAATCGAACGACGAGTTGTACGCCAACCTGAGGTGGCAGCCGCAAGGCGCGTATCACGTGCTGGCCACCGCGTGGGATGATCATGCGCTCTATCACGGCAAGGCGCGTCAGCCAACCCCGGGAGCGGGGCTGGAGCAGCCCATGCTGTGGACGGTGCCTTACGGTCAGGGACGTGTGTTCGTGACCGCTCTCGGCCACGATGGCGAGGCGATCAAGTCCGCGACGTTTGGGGCAACATATGCCCGCGGCGCGGAGTGGGCGGCGACGGGCGCGGTCACTCAGCCGGTTCCGGCCGAACTCCGCGAGTAGGGTCTACGACGGATTCTGCCTCCGGGCAGTCACTCTGGCGGATGCTGGGCCCGCTGTCGGCACGGCAATAATAAACTATTCGTTTGCATCGAGTCCGCTAGAGGGCGGAAGGCCGACCTTATCGATGACCGATTCACCGTTCGTCTGGATGAACTTCCTGCTCGCCGGCGGGGCCGAAGCGGCAAAGTTGCCGCTCGAGATGGTGCTGGTCTTCGGCGCGGCCAAGCTGTTCGATGAATTGTTCGAGCGGCTGCACCAACCGGGAATCGTCGGCCAGATCGTGGCCGGGATCCTGATCGGCCCCAGCGTCCTAGGCTGGATTCGGCCGAGTGAATTCCTGACCGCATTGTCGGAACTGGGCGTGATGTTCCTGTTGTTTCGAGTCGGCTTGGAAGTGAAGGCTTCGGAGTTGGTACGCGTCGGGCTGACCGCGACCACAGTGGCTGTGTTGGGGGTGGTGGCGCCATTTCTGCTCGGCTGGGGCATCTTGCGGTTGTGGGGAGAGCCCCATATTGAAGCGATCTTCGTCGGCGCGGCGATGGTGGCCACCAGCGTCGGCATCACGGCCCAGGTGCTGGCGGCAAAGGGTCTGCTTCAGGAACGGGCGAGCAAGATCATCCTGGCTGCGGCCGTCATCGACGACATCCTGGGCTTGTTGATTCTGGCGCTGGTCAGCAGCTTGGCCAAGGGTTCGGTGAACCTGTTGGAACTGGTGCTGACGTCGTTGATGGCGGTGGGATTCACGGCGATTGTCGTCACCTTGGGTACCCGGACGATGGAACGGGTGGTTCCCCGCCTCGACCAGTCGATGCGCGGGAGCGAATCGCAGTTCGCGGTGGCCATGATCCTGATGTTCGGGCTGTCGCTGCTGGCCGTGTATGCGGGCGTCGCGGCCATCATCGGAGCGTTCCTGGCGGGCATGGCGTTGGCCGAAAGTGTCCATCATCGCGTTCACGACCTGACGCAGGGAGTGACGGAACTGCTGGTGCCGTTCTTCTTAGCGGGAATCGGGCTGCACTTCAACCTGGCGGTGTTCTCCCAGCCGTCGACCCTGGTTTTGGCCATGATCATTCTGCTCGCCGCCGTGGTCTCGAAGTTTCTGGGCTGCGGACTGGGCGCGTGGGGACTCGGCAGGGCGGATGCGTTACGGGTCGGTGTGGGCATGATCCCGCGCGGAGAGGTTGGCATGCTGGTGGCGCAACTCGGGCTTTCGATGGGAGTGATCGGCCCCAACATTTACGCGGTGACGGTCTTCATGGCGTTAGCCACGACGCTGGTGGCGCCGCCGTTGATCCGGATGGCCTACCGGAGCCTGATCCGGCCGGAGGCGTCCGCCGTGGATCATTATCGGCTCGGTTAGGCTTCGCTACCGCCATTTCCGCCCTTCTCTACCAACCTCACGGGATACTGTTTGACTCTTTCCTCTCCGTAACTTGGAAAGAGGAGAAAACACCCATGGCGGACTTCTACCAGACCGGAGTGGTAACGACGCTGCACCGCCTCAAGCCGAACCAGGTGGAGCGTCTGGAAGCGGATCTCGAGAAGTTCTCGCGCAACCGGCCGATTGGCTTGGTGTTGCCGGCGCTTTATTCGGAGTTCGAAACCCTGGCCATGCAGCGGATCGTGGCCGAATTGCGCCAGGTCCGGTACCTGCAGCGGATCGTGGTGGCCGTGGGCAAGGCGACGGCGGAGCAGTATGCCACCGCCCGTTCGTTTTTCGAAGGATTCTACACGCCCGTGACCGCGCTGTGGATCGACAGCCAGCGCATCCAGGATCTGCTGAGGATGTTGGAAGAGCGCGGCCTGTCGGCCGGCGGCGACGGCAAAGGCCGCTCGTGCTGGCTGGCGTACGGCTCCCTGCTGGCCAGTCGCGACTGCGACGTCATCGCACTGCACGACTGCGACATCGTGAACTACGACCGGCAACTTCTGGCGCGGCTGTGCTACCCGGTAGCGCACCCCCACCTGGGCTTCGAGTTCTGCAAAGGTTATTACGCCCGCGTAACCGACCGGATGCACGGCAGGGTGACGCGACTGTTCATGACGCCGCTGATCCGGTCGATGGCGGGCATGGCGCCGGACGCGTCGTTTCTGTCGTTTCTGGACAGCTTCCGATATCCTCTGGCGGGCGAGTTTGCGATGGACGTCAATCTGGCGCGTGTCAACCGCATTCCGCCGGACTGGGGCCTGGAAGTGGGTGTGCTGGCCGAGGTGTTCCGCAATTGCGCGCTGGCGCGAACCTGCCAGGTGGACCTGACCGACAACTACGAGCACAAGCACCAGACGTTGTCCCCGGAAGACTCCACCAAGGGGCTCGCGAGAATGGCGTGCGACATTGCCAAGTCGCTCTTCCGCACCCTGGCCGGGGAAGGCGTGGTGTTCACGGCGGATCATTTCCGTAGCCTGGAGGTGCGATATGTCCGGATGGCCCAGGACACGATTGCCCGCTACTACGCCGATGCGATGTTGAACGGCCTGAAGTTCGACCGGCACGCGGAGGAAGTCGCCGTGGCGACCTTCGCGCAGAGCCTGCGGAAGGCGGCGGTGGAATTCATCGACGACCCGCGCGGCCTTCCCCTCATTCCCAATTGGAACCGGGTGCTCGCCGCGATTCCGGAGTTCTTCGAGTTATTGCAGGATGCGGTGGAGAAGGACACTCGTCGGGGACTGGCGCGGACCGCCTGAGCGTATGTCTTTGCCCGACGAAGCGCGGCGGGCCGCCCGGGCCATCCGGCACGCCGATATCGTGGTCGGGATTCCCAGCTACAACAACGCCCGCACCATCGGCCACGTGGTGCGGGCGGTGTTCGCCGGACTCGCCAAGTACTTCCCGCAGATGACGTCGGTGGTGGTCAACTCCGATGGCGGGTCGAACGACGACACTCGCAACGTAGCGCTCTCGGCGCGGCTGGAAGACAGCCACCTGATGCTGCTGTCGACTCCCATGACGGCAACGCACCGCCTGTCGTTTCCGTATCATGGCATTCCCGGAAAGGGCAGCGCGTTTCGCATGGTCTTCGAGTTGGCGGAGGAACTGGATGCGAAAGTGTGTGCCGTCGTCGATTCGGATCTGCGCTCGATCACACCCGAGTGGGTGGACCTGTTAGTACGGCCCGTGCTGCTGGCCGACTACGACTTCGTGGCGCCTTACTACCACCGGCACAAATACGACGGGACCATCACCAACAGCATCGTTTACCCGCTGACGCGGGCGCTATACGGATTGCGGGTGCGCCAGCCGATCGGCGGCGAATTCGGTGTGTCGGCCAGGCTCCTTCGGCGTTATCTGGAGCGCGAGGATTGGGACACGGACGTGGCGCGATTCGGGATTGACATCTGGATGACCACGATCGCCATCGCCGAGGGATTTCGCGTGTGCCAAAGCTTCCTCGGGGCGAAACTCCACGACGCCAGAGACCCGGCGTCCGACCTGAGCGCCATGCTCCAGCAGGTGGTTGGCAGCGTGTTCCTGCTGATGGAGGAATACGAGAGCCGTTGGCAGACGCAGACGGAGAGCCGGCCGGCCGAGGTGTTCGGGTTTCGTTTTGGCGTTGGGCTGGATCCCGTTCAGGTCAATGTGGAGAGGATGGTGCACGCTTTTCTCGGTGGGGCGCGCGACCTGGCGGAAGTGTGGGCTCTGGCGCTGCAGCCGGAAACCCTCGCCGAGGTGCAACAGTTGAGCCGCAAGGCCGCGGATGGGTCCCATCCGTTTCACCTCGACGACTGGCTGTGGGGCCGCATCGTCATGGATTTCGCGTGCTCCTGCCGGCGCAGGCCAACGGCGCGCGGCCAGTTTCTGAAAGCGCTCACGCCGCTGTACCTCGCCCGAGTGGCTTCGTTTGTGGTGGAAACCGAGCCGCTGGCCTCGGACGAAGTGGAAGAGCGGATCGAAGATGTGTGCCAGACGTTTGAAGCCTTGAAGCCCTATCTGATCGCGCAATGGAATGGGGACCCGGCGACGCTGGAACTGGGGCATGACCCAGGCCGGCGCGCCACCAGACTGGAGGTATGAGCATATGGTCGGGACTTTGCAACAAGTGCTGGAGGGGGTGCTCGAACGCCTTCATCACCACGTCGTCACGTACTTGCCGTCGCTGCTGGCCGCAATGATCTTCTTTGTAGGCGCCTATGTCATGGCAGTGTTAGCGCGTTGGCTGATCCATCGGATTTTCAAGGGACTGACGATCGACCGGTTCCTCCGCCAGAGCGGGGTAGCGTATCTGATCGACAGCTCGGGACGCCTGCGGGCCAGCAGCATCGCGGCGCAGACGGCCTACTGGTCTATCCTGCTGACCGGCGTGCTGACCGGTCTGAGCGTCTTCGATACCACCATCACGACGCAGATGGTCGAGGGCTTTGTCTTTCTCTTGCCCAAACTGGTGATGGGCGGCCTGTTGCTGCTGGGCGGCGCGTGGCTAAGCCAGTACCTCGGGCGCGAGATGCTGGTTTGGGCGGTAAACGAAGACCTGCCGGGCCCTCGCCGCCTCGCGATGGCCGTGCGGCTGTTGATTCTGTTCGTCACCGTCGTGGTGGTGGCCGACCAGTTGAACTTCGCGCGGAGCGTGTTTCTGGCGGCCTTTGTCATCATCGTAGGGGGGGCGGTTCTCGCCGCGAGCCTGGCCGCGGGTCTCGCCGCCTCGGGGCGCGCACGGCAGTTGTTCGATGGCAAATCGAGCGACTCCAGAACGAGCGACGAACGATCGTTGTGGAATCACTTGTGAGTCCGGTGCTCAAATAGAAGATGCACCGATGAGATCCCGATCCCGACTGATCCTGAGCGGGGCGTTCGGAGCCTTGATGATCCTGATCCTGTTTCTGGGGTTGGGCGCCATCCGGCAGGCGCGAACGATCCACCACGAGATGATCACCGCGCACCAGTCCTATCTGGATACGGAGAACCTGCTGCGCGAGATTCCCGCGGACCTCTACCTGGGCGGACTGTTGATTCGTGATCACCTGCTGGACCTGTCTCACATTCGAGGGGAATGGTACCGCGGGCGGGTGATGTCGGTCCGGGAACGAGTCCAAAAAAGGCTGGATGTGCTGGAGATCCGCCTGGGAAAGGAAGAGACTCAGGTTCTGAAGCGGCTGCGCAGCGAGGTCGAAGCGTATTGGATGTCCCTCGATCCGGTGTTCGAATGGACGCCGCAGCAGAAGGCGGTGATGGGCTATGTGTTTCTGCGCCGCAATGTACTCCAGCATCGCAATACCGTGGTGGCGCTGGCCGAGCAGATTGAAAAGTTCAACACCGGCAATCTGGGGCGCGAACGGCAGCGGCTGGACCAGGCGCAAAAGCGGCTGGAGGAGTTCCTCTGGCGTATGATGTGGTTCGCCGTCGCCCTGGGAAGCGTGATCGCCGTGACCAGCGTCATGCGTGTCTCCACGCTCGAAAGGCGGGCCGAACAGCAGCGGGAGAACATCGAGCGCGCGGAGGAGGAGTTGCGGAAGCTCTCGCGCAGCCTGGTGCAGGCGCTGGAAGACGAGCGGCGCTCGCTCTCCCGGGAACTGCACGATGCGGTCGGGCAAATGCTGACGGCGCTGCGGATGGACCTGGCGAACCTCGACCGGTTCCGGCTTTCGCCGGACAAGTTCCGCGAGTCTCTGGAGGACGCGCGGAAGCTGAACACGGAGACGATGCGGAGTGTGCGCGACCTGGCAATGGGGCTGCGGCCGGCCATGCTCGACGATCTGGGGCTCGGCCCGGCCCTCGAGTGGCAGGGCAGGGAATTCTCGCGCCGTAGCGGCATTCCCGTCACTGTCCAGGTAGACGGGACGCTCGATAGCCTGTCGGAACCGCACCGCACCGGGATCTTTCGAGTGGTCCAGGAAGCGTTGACCAACTGCGCCCGGCACGCCCACGCCAAAAGTATCCGTGTGGTGGTGCATGGTTCGCAAGACCGGGTCCACGTGACCGTCCAGGATGACGGAATCGGCTTCGAGGCGAGTGACGGTACGGTTCAGGGGTTGGGTCTTCTCGGGATTGAAGAGCGGATTCGGGAACTCGGCGGCGTGGTGCATATCGTCTCCGAGCCTCGGAAAGGAACGCTCCTCAAGGTCGACGTTCCGATGAAAGATGCGTCCCTGGTATGAGCAAAGTCCGCATTCTGATCGCCGACGATCACGGCATCGTCCGCAAGGGGCTTCGCCTGCAACTGGAGCAGCATGAAGAGTTCGAAGTGGTGGGCGAAGCCGCGGACGGACGGGAGGCGTGCCAGCAGGCCGAGGAACTCAAGCCGGACGTGGTGATCATGGATGTCGGCATGCCAAATCTGAACGGCATTGAAGCCACGGCCCAGATCGTGAAAAGGCACCCCCGCATCGGCGTAGTGATTCTGAGCATGCACTCCGATGAAACCTACTTGGTCCGGGCGTTGAAGGCCGGTGCAAAAGGGTATTTGCTGAAGGACAATGCCGACACCGACCTGCATCGCGCCGTGCAGGCGGTGTCGCAAGGCAAGCCCTTCTTCAGCCCGGCGATTGCCAAGACGCTGCTCGACGACTACATGCGGCAACTTCAGCAGCGCGGCCTGGTGGACTCCTATGACCTGCTGACCGAGCGTGAGAAGGAAGTGTTCCAGTTGTTGGCGGAGGGCAAGTCGAACAAGGAAGTGGCGACGATCCTGAATCTGAGCCCCTACACGATCGAGACGCACCGCAACAACATCATGCAGAAACTGGATCTGCACAGCACGGTGGACCTGGTGCTGTTCGCGGTGCGGAAGAAGATCATCTCCTAAGGGTGCAGCGGAGCCCGGCGGAAAGTGGCTCCGGCGAACGGGAACGGGCTCCCCGGCCTTGTCACGCAGGCTCACCCACCATGAAGTCATTGGTGCAGTTCGACAGGGTCACGTCGACGTTCTCGCCGCCCAGCGCGTAGACGCGTGAACCCATTACACACGCCCGGATGTCGCCGTGGCCGCGCGGCATTAGCGAGTTGACCGACGAATACGTTCGCGACTCGGTGTCGTAGACCATCACGCGGTTGCTGTATTGCCCCATGACGACCCGGCGCTTCGGGTCGACCACAATCGACTGGTGCACCTCCCCGCCGCCGCCAGGGATCTCCATGATGCCGCCGATCAACAGGATGTAGCGATCCTTCCAGGCCACCGCGCCGCAGTTGCGCGCGCCGGCCGGTAACGCCGGGAGTTGCTCCCATCGGTCGGTTGACGGGTCGTAGCGATACGCATCCGACAGGTTCTTGATTCGCCGCTGATTGTTCTCATACCACAGATCGTAGCCGCCGAAGACATACATGCGGCCGTTGACCGCCGCGGTCATTGCGCCCACGCGCGCTCCGCCCGGACAGGGCGCCAGGGTACGCCAGCCTTTCTGTTTCGCGCGAAGGTCGAGGCCTTCCACCAGGGTGACGTCGCGTGGCGTAAAGGCGCCTCCGCGAACCCGATCCCAATCGCCGCCGTGCGCCGCAATCAGCAGCGAACCGATCGCCGCCACTCCGGGCACGCAGCGGGCTTGCTGGAGCGAGGGCAGGGCCTCCCAGCGCCAATCCGCCTTTGACATGCGCTTGAGCTGAAACACTTCGCGGCAGCCGTGCATCTGCCATCGCCCTCCGACCACGACCAGGGAATCGTCGATCGCGGTCCCGTGCGTATAGGCCCGGCCGACCGGCATCGCGGGCAGCGGCTTCCACCCGCCGCCGAGCAGCGCCTTCTTGGCGTCGGAGGTGATGGATCCCGGCGCGGCCGGCGTCCAGCCGTTCTCCGGCTCGAAATACCAGCCTGCTTCCGACTCGCGCCACGGGTAGGTCGAGCCCCCGACGTAGGCGACGGCATCCGCGAACGCGCCCATCGCGCCACCCTTCACGAACATCGGGTACGAAGGCCCGTCGCCCCATCGCAGGGAGAGAGCGGCCGGCGGCTGGGCAAAGCTCAATGAAGACGATGAGGCGGTAAAAAGAAATCCACGGCGAGTCATGACAGCTCCTTATTTCTCATATTCGAGGGTCACCGAACGCAGCACGGGGGAATTCGCGCCGCCCGGCGATGTCAGCATTACTTTGTATTGGATCCATCGGCCCTCTCGGCCGAGGACGATCCCGGAAGCGGTGTAGAACGAATCCGGCCCGCTGGGTCCCTGCCACGCAGCACGCAGGAGACTCTCGCGGTCTGGCGCGCTCCGGACCTGGAACCGCAGGGCCGCGCGATGGGGCGTGGTCCCCTGCCACAGCAGGCGGCCGAGGCGGACAGTGCCGCCGGCGTCGAACGGCTTGGACGTGTAGGTGAACTCCGGTTTGCGCGTGGCGATGTGGCCGGGGTCCTCCAGCGTCAGGAAGTGCGGCCCTTTGGCGGGCAGCAGCGCCCGGCGCTTCTCGCTGAAGCCTTCGGGACCGCCCCAATACAGGAACGAATCGTTGCGATGATTGGTGCCCTGCGTGTGGCAGGAGAAGAGGATGTCCGGCCAGTCGTCCCGGTTGAAGTCCGACGCGATGACGCCGGAGGCCGATTCGGTGGGCAGCAAGGTCACCTTTTGCGGATCGATGCCGCCGGCCGAACCCCAGAAAATGTAGGAAGGGTGGTTGCGTGTCACGCCCGCGTGATAACTCGTCACCACAAGATCGAGATAACCGTCTCGATTCAAATCGGCCACGGCGGCGTCTTCCCCTCCGGTCGTCGGCAGCGTGAGGCGGCGCTGGGCGGAGTAGCCATCCGGCCCGCCCCAGAAAATGTCCGTGCCCGCCTCGAAGGGTTTTGTCTGGGGAGGCGCATCGATGGCAGGGAACACCGTTGGAAACTCCAGCTTGTCGTAGTCGTAGAGATTGCAGACGATGATGTCGAGGTAGCCGTCGTGATTCAAATCGGCGACCTCCGCCGCTACGGCAAGCTTGCTCGGAAGAGAAGTCTTGCGCTCCACGTCGAAGCCGCGCGGGCTGTTCCAGAAGATCAGCGTCTCTCCGTACGTACCCGTGAAGATCAAATCGGGATACCCGTTACGATCCAGATCGGCCAACGCGTGCGTGCGCGCGCCGGGAACCGGAAATCGAAACTGGTTGCCGGCGGAAAAGCCGGAAGGGCCACCCCAGTAGACAAGGGTGCGGTCCTGTTTCGGATCCCCCGCCCCCCAATCCGCGACGCTCAGGTCCAGATAGCCGTCGCGGTTGAAATCCGCCACCCCGACGGAGAACGCGTAATGCACGGGGAGGGTGAACGACCGCGCTATCTGAAACGGCACGGGTGAACCCTGGAAGATGCGGAGTTCCTTCCCCACCGCGATGAGTTCCGGCCAGCCGTCCGAGTTCAGGTCAGCCGTCGTGTAGGCGGTAAGACCCTCTCCGGGCAGCGTCAGACGGCGTGCGGCGGAGTAGCCCTGAACCCCGCCCCAATACAACTGCATGTCCACCGGTTGGCCCGCCGTGCCATCCCGCCCGTTGACGAACAGAACGTCCGGCTTGCCGTCGCGATTGAAGTCGGCGACGCCGGCATCAACCGCGCCCATCGTCGGTAGTTCGGTCTTGCGTTGTTCACTGAACCCGGCAGTACTGTTCCAGTAGACGACCGACGACGTCTCCGTGGTCCTGCCGTTGTCCTCGATGGCGAAAACAAGATCCGGGCGCCCGTCGCCATTCACGTCGGCGACGGCGCAGCGCGATGCGTTCCGCCCGGCCAACGCCGTTCGCCGCTCGGGCCGGAAACCGTCGGCCGAGTTCCAGTAGATCAGGGAATCGGCACGCTGATTGGCGTAGATCAGATCCGGCCGGCCGTCATGGTTGAGATCTGCGGCTTTCACGTCGCGGGCGGCGTAGCTCGGGAGTTCGGTGCGCCTCTTCCCGTCGAACCCCTCGCGCGAGCCCCAGAAGATGAAGGAGGGCACAGGTAGGTCATCGCTCGGGGCAAACTCGATCGATTCCACGGGACGGCGCTCCGTGGCCTTTGCGATGTCGATGAACCCGTCGCCGTTCAGGTCGGCCAGCGCCACGG
The DNA here is from genome assembly GCA_046160045.1 of Bryobacteraceae bacterium. Taxonomy (GTDB): domain Bacteria; phylum Acidobacteriota; class Terriglobia; order Bryobacterales; family Bryobacteraceae; genus CAZGUX01. Next base: position 12,260 of record JBJXGR010000117.1, on the reverse strand, counting down.
CCGCGGCCGACAGAGCCGGAAGAAAGTGCGACCGGTCTTTCGAGTACGTGGGACCCCAGTAGATCAGCACGCCCGCGTTGGCGGGAGTCTGGCCGAAGTTGGCGAACACCAGGTCGGGCGCGCCGTCCTGGTTGAGGTCGGCGATCTTGATGTCCGTGGCGTGATGGGTGGTAAGTTGCAAAACGCGCTTTGGCGAGTAGCCCTCGGCTGAGCCCCAGTAGATGTCCGAGACCGGACGCAGAAAGGTAAAATCGCCACCCAGCTTTTCGAACTGGTAGGAACGTCCGGAACTCGCGAACACGAGTTCCGGATAGCCATCGCCGTTCAGGTCCGCGGCCGCCACCGCCGTAGCCGCGACAGTCGGGAGTCCCGTCCGCCGGTTAGGAGAAAAGCCTTCTTTGCCACCCCAGTAGATGAACGACCGCAACTCGGTTTTGGTGCCGTTGAACTCGCTGGCCAAAACGATATCGGGAAATCCGTCTCGATTCAAGTCGGCAATCGTCTGGCCGTGGGAGCCGTTGCCGGGAAGGGAAGTCCGCTGTGCGCGGGATCCGCCCCAGTAGATGTACGAAGGCACGCCGTAATTGTTGTCATGGCTGGACGGAAACACCGGGTCGAGAAAGCCGTCGTTGTTCAAGTCCCAGCGGTGGACCAACTGTAGCGAGCCGTCCGCGGCGATGTAGGTATTCGCACCGCCATCGTCGAAGGAGCCTTCGATGAACTCCAGGAATGTGTCCTGAGTCCAGACCGATGGCGCCTTTGCGGGCCCGGCCGGCAACGAAACCAATAGTAGTGCAATCGACAGCCCGATCCGCTGACCGCTCATGAGTGCTTGGGCGTATCTTATCGCAGCGCGCGCGGATTCCGGTTGGGAGTGTTACCCGTGCCGGATCACCAGGACGTCGCCGTCTTTGACGACGTACTCTTTTCCCTCCAGCCGTAACAGGCCCTTTTCGCGAACCCCCGGATAGCCCTTGTGATCCACCAGCGGCTGCCAGTTCACGACTTCGGCACGGATGAACTTCTTCTCGAAGTCCGTGTGGATCGCCCCGGCCGCCTTGACCGCCGTGCTGCCGATGGGTATCGTCCACGCCCGCACTTCCGTCTCCCCGGCCGTGAGGAACGACATCAGGCCCAGCAGTGTGTACGTCGCCGAGATGATCCGGTTCAACCCGGGTTCCGCCAGACCGTAGCTGTCCATCAACTCCTTGGCCTCTTCGGGTGACAACTCGGCCAGTTCCGCTTCGATCTTGCCGCACACCGCCGTCACCGCGGTATTAGGGCGGGCGTGAATCGTCGCGCGAAACGCCTCCTCTTTCTGATGCAGCGCCGGAGCGTCTCCTTCGCCCAGATTCAACACGTACAGCATGGGCTTCTGCGACAGGAATTGAAAACCGCGCAGCCGGCGGTCGTCTTCCGGATCGAGTTCCAACTGCCGCAGCGGCGTCGAGGCCTCCAGCATCTCCTTGCATTTGTAAAGGAGTTCCGCCTCGCGGTCGAGTTCGGGGTTCTTTACCTTCTTGCGGTCTTTGTCCAGCCGTTCCAGGCGTTTCTCGATCACCACCAGGTCGCTGAGAATCAGCTCCGTCTCGACGTTGTCGATGTCTCGAACCGGGTCGACACTGCCAAACTCGTGCGGCACCGTCTCGTCTTCAAACACGCGAACCACGTGTGCGAACGCGTCCACCACGCGCAGGCTGGCCAGGTACGAGCCCTCGCGCAGCGATTCTTTCGACACCGCCGGCACGTCGAGATACTCCACCACCGCGTGCGTCACCTTGGGAGGCTCGAAGATCGCGGCCAGGGCGCCAAGCCGGTCATCCGGAACCTTGGAGACGCCGGTACGCACGGCGGTGGAGCCGATCCGCGCCTCCTGGTGCACGCCGGTGAGAATCGTAAACAGGGAAGTTTTGCCCACCATGGGCAATCCGATAATTGCGGTTTTCATGAAGTTTCTTTCCCGATCCGGGCAGAGGGGGTTGCGCTACAACGGAACGTCCAGGTGCAGCAGAATGTCCTCGATGATCCGGTCGCTCAGGTCCGAACGCCGTTGTGCCAGCGCCACCTTGCTCGACACGATCACGCGATGCCCGAACACCGCCGGGGCGAGCCGTTTGATGTCATCCGGCAGCACGTACTCCCGGCCGTCCACCAACGCGTGCCCTTGCGCCGCGCGATAGAGCGCTTGCGCGCCGCGCGGGCTCACACCCAGAGCGAGCGAATCGTGCTTCCGCGTCTGCTCGACAATGGCGAGCATGTAGTCTTCGAGCGACGGGTCCACTCTCACAGCATCGGCCCGTTCCTGAAGCTCCAGCACTTCGGCGGCGGTCAGGACCGGTTCGATGGACGGTCCCTCGCCGCGATAGCCGTTGCGCAGAATCTCCCGTTCGCTCTCCCGCCCCGGGTACCCGATCCGGACCCGCATCAGGAAGCGGTCCAACTGTGATTCCGGCAGCGGATACGTGCCGTGGTGCTCGATGGGGTTCTGTGTAGCGATGACCATGAACGGCTTCGGCAGCGGGTACGATTTGCCATCCACGGTCACCTGCGTTTCGTTCATCGCTTCCAACAGCGCCGACTGCGTCTTGGGCGTGGTCCGGTTGATTTCATCCGCCAGAAGGAAGTTGGCAAAGATCGGTCCGTGTTTGAACTCGAACGCCTGGGTGTGCGAGTTGTAGACGGTAACGCCGAGAACGTCGCTCGGCAGCATGTCGGAAGTGAACTGCAGACGGCTGAAGGAGCAGTCGACCGACTTGGCCAGCGATTGGGCGAGCGTGGTCTTTCCCACGCCGGGAACATCCTCGATCAGCAGGTGGCCGCGGGCGAGAAGGCTCGTCAGCGTCAGCTTGACCACTTCCGGCTTGCCCTTGAGTGCGTCGCCAAGTCCGGCCTGGAGACGGCGGATGTACATTCGCGCGGTTTCCGGCACGGACGCGCTTCGGGCAGGCGTTTCCGTGCTTTCGCGCGTTTGCATTTCTTGTTTCTATGTTACTAAAGTGGGCTGGCCCCCATAGGCGCTAACGTCCGCAGTTTCGACGAGGCGATTCGTGGCGCAGACTCGTGTGTGGCGCGTCGAGGCCAGACCTGTCTCGACGCCTTGCCGGGCGCTGGGTCCATGAACCTGTTGCGACCTCTACCCCTCCCGAAGGCCCTGTCCGAGGCCCGACCGCAAGGGAGGGCTTGCGCATCCAATGTCCGCACACGGCCGGCGGGGGTGCTGAGGGCGAGGAGGTCGCCTTGGGAGACGGCGAGCATGGGGCGGAAGGCATAGTAGACGAAGTCGGGGATGCGGGCGGCCTCGTCGAGGATGAGGAGGGAGACGGAGGAGAAGCCTCGGGTGGTGGCGTCGCGGGCGGGCACGGCAACGACCCGGGAAGCGTTGGGGAGCATGAGGGAGTGCGGGTTGTCGCCATCGCCACGGGGACGGAAGCCGAGGGTGCGGACGAAGGAGCGCATCTTGCGGAGGAGTTCGCGGGACTGACGGAGGGCGGGGGCGACGATGACGGAGGTATTGCCGGGCGGACCGTAGACGAGGCGGTGGACGGCGAGGACGGCGGCCAGGGTGGACTTGCCCCACTGGCGGGAGCAGCACAGGGCGCGGCGGGGGTGCAGCGAGGTGAGGACGCGTTCCTGGTGAGGGTCGGGAGAGAAGCCGAGGGCGAGTCGGGCGAACCAGGAGGGGTTCGAGAAGCAGAGGTAATCGAGTTCAGGCTCCAGGGGAAACGGCATGGAAATTCTCTCTCTACCCTCAGTGTGGCAGGCGGAGTCAAGGGAATTTTGGGGATGATTTCGGTAAATGACCGGAAAGAAAGGGCGAGATTTCTGGAAAAGTGTTGAACTGGGACAAATGGTGGGACGTCCCACTTGGAAGCGGGACAAGGGGGGTAGGCGGCACGTAGAATCAACGGGTTAGGTGACGAAGTGGGACAAGTGGGACAAAAAAACGGGGTTTTTGGTGTAAACGATTGGAGGGAATGGAGATAGGTGTGGGACAAGAAGTGGGACAAAGTGGGACAGAGGTGCGGAGATGCGGGACAAAGATTTTCTTGGGGGAAATGGAGGAACGGCGGGCGGCAAAAGAACTGCGAAGGCACCGGGCGACCAAAAACGTCGCCCGGTGCCACGGGGGGAAGAACGCCGGCCAGGGGGCCGGCGGCGGGCCGGGGGGCCCGCCCCACAAGGGTTTGGCCAGGCCAGCGGCCCTACTGGTGCTCGAGGTCATTGAGGGATCCTTTCCACTTTCAGGATGAGGGGATGTCCAGAGGAATTTGAGGGGGCAGACTTGTAAGTCACAGCAGTTGAAGGAAAATTATTTTTAAGGCCCTTGTGAACGTAAGTCGTTAAGGGAGAGGAATTCAGGAGAAATCGGAGCGGCGGCGAAGGCCGGCTGGAGGCGTAGAACGTGTAGACAGGCGTGAGATGCTATTGGCGGGTTATCTAGAACGATGCAGGAACCCAAATGTTCAATTTGCCGGCATCCTGAGCGGAAAGCGATGGAAACGGCGCTGATGGAAGGAACGAATTGCCGGGTAGTGGCAAGACGGTACGAGGTGTCGAAGAGCGCGTTGTCGCGGCACCGGACTGAGCACCTGACGCGGGAACTGGCGGCGGGGCGGACGCGGGCCGAACAGGACGCGGAACGGCAGGACGAGTTGCTCCAGCGGTTGGACTGGATGCGGGAAGGGATGACGGTGATGTATGGGCGGCACGAGCGGAAGAAGCCGCGGGTGGTGCTCGATGCGATGAAAGAACTGTCGCGGTTGTGGTCGCTGGAGGCGGGATACCGGAAGCCAGCGGGAGGTGGCGGCGATCGGGCGGGGACGGCGGCCGGGAACGGAACGCTGCAAGAAGTCCTGCGGCGATTCCCGGGGGCGGAGGAAGCCCTACTGGAGGTGGCGGAGCGGATCGCGCGGGAGGATGAGGATAAGCGCCGGGCGGCGTGACTGAACTAAACGGTCCCCTCTCTCCGGGGGACACCCGATCTGCGGAGCAGTGATGTAGTCCGCGACCGGGTCAGCCATCGAGCTTTGTCGAAAAGGGCTGGACCGTTGCGCGGCTTTCGCGTCTCAGATTATTTTGCCAGGCCCAACCCAATCCGCCCTTGCCGCCATCTGCGTTCCCCAAAAGGCCGATCGAGGTTGAGTCTTCACTTGGTCGCGTGGATCGAGTGGCTCCCATCGTTTTCAAACGTTATCGCCCCACTGCGATGGTCACTGTGTTCGACTCGAGATTCTTCATCCGGATCACTACCGGCACGGAGTCGCCCGCCGGCGCTTCTACCGGTACTTGGACGTTCACCTGATACAGACCGACAAACCCCGGCGCCAGTCCTGAGAACGATACCTGCGCCTCCACGCCTCCGATTGTGACCACGGGTGTCACCAGTGTTCTCGACAACGGTTCGCTCCGCGCCGACGATTCCGGCGGCTCCGGCCGGTTCGAGACATCCCCCAGCCCAGCACAGTAGATGGTCAGGAACTCGCCTGCCTTCACCGGTCGCGCCCTCGGCTGGGTTTCCGACGCTGCCAGTGGATTGTCCGGGGCGGACACATAGATGTGCCCTTGTCCCGTCCCGCCCTGATTCACCGAGTAGATCCCAGGTTGCACCTCCGCCACCGTCACCTCGGCCGGAACCGACAGGGTCGTCTCCCGCTGCACCACAATCTGCTGCACCGCGTTCGATTCCACGCCGAATGGAATCAGCGCGTTCACCTGGTTTCCGCTCACATAGCGCAGCTTCATCGGCTGGTCGTTCACCACCACCCGCGTCCCGCGCAGATCTTCCGGGAATGGCGCATCCGGTCTTTCCGCAATTTCCGTCGCCAGCCCTTCTCCAAAGACGGTCACCCAACTCCCCGGCGCGATTAGTCCAGCCCCTTTGAAACTCGCTGAGTTCACCACCACACCCGCCAGGCCTCCGGACCTGGTCGTACTGCTCCGCACACTCCCCGTCATGTCCCTTTGGCCGATCAGTCCAGCCACGGTCCCCGCTGTCCCTGATACCGCCGTCATCGAGAGCGTCACCCGTGAACTCACCACGCGGGGAACCCACGTGGTGCTCCACAGCCCTTCTCCCTCATGCGCCAGGCTCAGCCGCTCTCTCTCGCTCGACCCCGCGTAACTGAAACCCGCGTACACCTGGCCGGATCGGACCAGCGTCCCACAGTCGTCGGCGACCTGCACTTTCAAACTCACCGCCTGCAATGCCGGAACGCTGAAGTTGTCCTCCAGCGTCGTCATTTGCGGCACGAGGTAGCTTGGCCGGCAACCGTCCGCCAACCGTTCCTTCGCGGCGGCGGCTCCGCTGCTCGTGCTCCCCGGCAGCACCGACGCCACACTGACGGTACGCACACTGCCGTCCGCCAGCGAGACCCTCAGTGTTCCTCGGCGTATACCCGCCGCCAAACCGGTAGGGTCTACCGCTATGTTGATTTGAGCCGTGCCGCCCGCCGCCAGCGTTCCGCTTGCCTGTGACGCTCTCAACCACGGCTGCCCATCCTCGGTGCTCAGCGCCGTCCTGTAACTCACCGGCACCGCCGACAGATTCCCCAGTTGCACCCGAGCCGTTCCCGCCCCCACCTGCAACAACCCCACCGGGTCCGCTTGTACGGTTACTTGCCGGCTTGGATCCACCACATCCAACCGTACCGCCACGACCTGCGGCGAGTTCGCCGCGTTCGAGGCCAACACCCTCACCGACCCGTAATACTGCCCGACCTCCAGCCCTTGCGCATTCACCGACACAGTCACCAAGGAAGCCCCTTCGCTCCCCGGTCGATAGATCCCGCCTGTCGGCGTGACTTGCAGCCACCCCGAGCGGTTGCCCAATGTTTGTGTCTGCACCGTCCACTCCAGCGGCGCTTGCCCGCCGCCGCGGATCCCAAATCGCTGCGCCAGCGTCGACAGCCCTCCCGGTGTTGCCGTGAACTGAAACCCGCTCTCGGTCAACTGGATAGTCTGTGGCTTGGCCGTGACAGCCAACGTAATCGCGATTCCATGCAGGGCATTGCTCCTCAAGTCCGTGACCCGAATCTCCCCGGTACAGACCCCGGCCGGCAACCCCGTAGGATTGACCGCAAAGTCCACTGCCGCCGACGACCTCGCCGGCACACTGCCGCCCGTACTCTCTACCGTCAGCCACCGCCCGCACACCGACGTCACCGCCTCCACCCGGAAGTTCAGCACCCCGCCGCCCGCGTTGGCAACCACGAACTGCCCTCGCGCCGGCCCCGCGCCCTGCACCAGGGAAAAACTTGTGTCCCGCGACGTCAACTCCAGCCTTGGAAGCGGGGCCGGTGCTCCCACCACCACCGTCACCGGCACCACCAGCTTCTCTGGATTTGTTCTCGTCCCCTGAACCTCGATCTGTCCCGTGTGGGTCGTGTTCGCAGATAAACCGGAGGGATTCACATTCACCGTGAAACTCCCCGGCGTCTGCCCGCTCGATGGCGTTACTGCCAACCCACCCCCTGTCGCCACCACTCTATAGTCCGCCGCCGGCCCGATCGTAAACACTGAAACGCTTTGCGACGCCGGCGGCGTCGGACTATCGGGCTGGTGCGTGAAACTCAGGCTCTTCGGTGCCACCGTGAGCGTGGGCAGGCTGCTCACCGTCAGGCTGACCGTGATGGTCTGCCTGGTGATAGCCGCCACGCCTTGGATCGTGATCTCGATCGTTCCGGTGTACGTTCCTGCCGACAGACCCGACGGAGCCACCGACACCGCCAGACTGGCGGGCAGGCTCCCACTCGCCGGCTCGACCCGCAGCCAGTTCCTGCTGCTATCCGATACGGCCGCGGCAAAGGTCAGCGTCGAATCTCGGCTTCCCAACTCTACGAACACCGTCTGTGGCGCAGGCACAAGCCCGCCCTGCTGATACCGGAAACTCAGCTCCGTGGGATTCGCCGTCAGCCTTGGCGCCGTCACCACCAGCGTTACCGGTATTGGCGAACCCGCACTGACGCCGGCGGAGGAAATCGTAACTGAACCGCTATACGTTCCCGGGACCACAACTGCCGCGGTCTTAAGCGCCACCGACAGCGTTGCCGGTGTACTTCCATTTGTCGGATTCACCGCGAGCCACTCGCCGCCGCTGGTGGTCGCTGCCGCCCCCGTGAAACTCACTGCCGCGCCCGAACTGGTCACCGTGATCGCCTGATTCGCCGGAGCGGGCGCTCCGATCTCGTAAGCGAAACTCAACGCACCAGGACTTGCCAGCAGGCTCGGCCGGTCGGTCGCGATCACCGTCAGGCTTAGTTGCACCGGGGGCCGATTGACAGCCCCCGTTCCACTCAGGGTGATCGTGCAGGCGTAATTCCCCGCGGCCAACCCGCTGGCACTAACCAACGCCGCGAACGTTGCCAGCGTAGCCCCCGCGGTAGGAGTGACGGTCAGCCAGCCGCAGGGCTCACTCGCCGTCACCGTCACGGCAACCCCACTCGACGGATTGCTACTAGCGACCTTGAACGACTGCTGTTGCGGCCTTGGGTCCCCCGGCCGATAAGTAAAACTCAAGCTGGACGGACTCACCGACAGCGTCGTCGGCTCCGTTATTTGGAGGGTGACCGCGACGTTCACGCCACCCCCACCGCTGAACGAAATGGTGCACGAGTAGTTGCCCGCAGGCAGACCGGATGGAGCCACCGACACATTGAAAGACGCTGGGGTGTTTGCGGCCGCCGGGCTCACCGTCAGCCAGTCGCATATCTCGCTGGCCGACACGCTGACCCGGCTCGACGGGTTGCTGCTACTTACCGACAGTGTCTGGGCTACGGGAGCCGCATCTCCGATTCGGTAGTCGAAGTTCAGGCTCGATGGGCTCGCTAGCAAGCTGGTTGGGTTGCCGGATCGAAAGTTGGCGGTCACCGATTTCGGCGCGCTCATTACGATCGTCTGCGGGTTGGTCGAGCCGGACAAATCGCCACTCCAGTTCAGGAACTGAGCAGCCGGATCTGCCTTCAGTTGCACACTGCTGCCGCTGTCGTGGAATCCATCCGCGGAGTTGGGCGTCGTAGTCAGTGTACCGGTGCCCAATACTGTGGTCGTAAGCAAATACTGCGTCTTGAAACCAGCCGTGTAGGTGGTGGCTACAGCAGGAACAATAATTGCATGGCTCTGCTCGCCACCATCGCTCCAACTGGTGAATACGGATCGAATGCCGCCGCTACCCTGCGGCGAAGTAGCGCCGATGGTATGGTTCGTGCCTGCTGCCCAAGTGAAGCTTTTGGGAGCAGTGAGCGCGGTGCCATCCACCACAATCTGCAAGCCAGGCGGACTGGTGTTGATGGTGGTCAGGACGCTGGATCCAAAGTTGGCGGTCACCGATTTCGGCGCGCTCAGGACGATCGTCTGCGGGTTGGTCGAGCCGGACAAATCGCCGCTCCAGTTCAGGAACTGAGCATCCGGATCTGCCTTCAATTGCACACTGCTGCCGTTGTCGTAAAACCCATCTGTGGAGTTGGGCGTAGGAGTCACCTCACCGGCACCCGATACAGTGGCGGTGAGCCGGTATTGGGTCTTGAAGTTGGCCGTGTAGGTGATGCCCGTCGTAGGCACGGTAATGGTGTGGCTCTGCGTTCCGCCATCGCTCCAACCGGTAAATGCAGATCGCGTTCCGCCGCTGTCCTGCGGAGAACTGGCGCCGATGGTGTGGGTCGTGCCTGCCGCCCATGTGAAGCTTTGCGGAGCCGTGCCTGTCGTGCCGTCCACCACAATCTGCAACCCCGGCGGACTGGTGGTGATCGTGACTCCGGATCCGAAGTTGGCGGTCACCGATTTCGGCCCGCTCATCACGATGGTTTGCGGGTTCGTCGAGCCGGACAAATCGCCGTTCCAGTTCAGGAACTGAGCAGCCGGATCTGCCTTCAGTTGCACACTGCTGCCGCTGTCGTAAAACCCATCTGTGGAGTTGGGAGTCAGAGTCACCTCACCGGCGCCCGATACGTTCGCGGTGAGCCGGTATTGGGTCTTGAAGTTGGCCGTGTAGGTGATGCCCGTCGTAGGCACGGTGATGGTGTGGCTCTGCGTTCCGCCATCGCTCCAACTGGTAAACACAGATCGCGTTCCGCCGCTGCCCTGCGGAGAACTCGCGCCGATGGTGTGGGTCGTGCCTGCCGCCCAGGTGAAGCTTTGCGGAGCCGTCAGGGTCGCTCCATCGACGACAATCTGCAATCCGGCGGGAACGGTGACAAGTGTAACCGGCGTAAGCGCCCCAGCTTGGTTGATCACTATCACAGCCGCCGAGGGGGGATCCGAAGTCACTCCAACAGTCGCTGGACGAGACGCACCGCTATTCGGTTGTGCTGAGTATGAATAGGTCCCTCCGCTTTGGAGACTTACAGTAAGCCAGGAAGGCGTCGACCCAGTACCGGACCACCAGCAATCACTCGGTGAGGCACTGATAACAAAGGAGCCGCTTCCCCCGGCTGCCGGCACGTTAAGCGTTGGAGGCGAAAACGAATACGTACACGACGTCGAGTTTTGATCGAGCGCGAAGTTGGCGGCATTGATGCCGTTCACTGTGGCAAATATGGCTCCATGGCGTGGCGTTCCTCCGCTATTAGCGGAAATGGAGAATAAGATTGTGACGCTTGCACCTGTACTGGTGCCTGACGTTGCGTTTTGCGGGGTTGCCCAAGCGGCGTTCGAACTGACGCTCCAGGTGCACCCAGGACCGCTAAAGAAAAGAGTCACGTTTGCGGATGTACCGCCGGGCCCAATCGTCCTAGCCCAACCTCCGGCAGTCATGAACGTACACAGCGTGGTCGAGGCAGGCTGCGACCACGGGGAGATGTCCCCGGCGGAATTATAGGCGGCCACCTTGTACGAGTAAGTGCTCGCTGGCGCCACCGTCGTGTCGACATAGGAAATCGATATTCCCAGGTTGGCGATGAAAGCGTTGTTGCGGTAGACGACGTAGCCGATGACGTTCGCGCTGGTCGAGGCGGTCCAGGACAGGTTGACTGCCGCCCCGGCAGGCGTCGCGCTCAAGCCAGTGGGAGGTGCCGGAGGACTGCCCGGTCCGACGAGGCAGGCGCCGCCTAAAAGGGCGTTGACAACCCGTCGTACGTCGCCCGGGTCGCAGAATCCATTGCTATTCAGATCAGCAGTGCACGGCGCAAACCCCGAAGCCTGGTTAGTCGCCAACTGCACGTCCGCGCTTGTGACGACACCGTCACTGTTCAGATCACAGGCACTCGGCGACATCGGAATGAGTACCTGAACCTGATTCGAATTTGCACTCTCTGCATTGCTGCTGTCGACCGCTCTGGCAACGTAGTAGTAGGTTTGACCGGCCTGCACGGCGATATCTGTGTACGTGGTTCCAGTTACGAGAGACGAATTGAGCTTGGTGTAAGGTCCGCTCGAGGTAGTCGAACGGTATATGTTGTAGCCGGCCACGCCTGACGAGCTGCTGGCTCCCCAGTTCAACATGACCACTGATTGAACAGTCGCGATCAAGCTAGTAGGAGGTGTCGGAGCCGCATTCGCGACAGATGCCCAGGCAAAAAGACAAGCGGACAGTGCCGTCCTGACGGCGCACCTAGCGAAAGTACCCCTGACAAATCGCGGACAACGGAAGGAGGCAGGCGAACAGTAGCAGCACATCATAGTTCACCTCGCTAATGATATGGACGCGCCTGACTAGCCGCGTAGGACGACCCATCCGACACTGCCGGAATCACAGCAAGGTGCGCCCGAATCGAAAAAACGGAAGCGCTTGTCAAGGGGCACGGTTTGGATCCAAATCTCGGCATGAGCTGCATCTCGCCTCGTTCAGTGCACCTTTATCTGGCGCTGACGTACGATCTTGAATCTTAACCGTTTGTCCCAAAACTGGGGGCAAGTCCAAACGGTGGCGGCCACTCTCCAACCACTCCCTCCCACCTCGGGACTCTCGAATCCGCCATTCCCGCCACTTGACTTCTCCAACGCCCGATTGACGCCCAAACAGCTTATCCATAGCCGAATTACCATTGCGCACATTTGCCTTCACCCGATCAGTTCGTTCAGCCGCCGAATTGGCAGGCCAGACAGGACGCCTGCTTAATCCTTTGTGGATTAGCCGAAACACAGTTACTACCTAAGCTGCAGGAATACGCCCCCCTCCACTTTTCCAAAGACGGCCGAAAATGTTCCCGTCGGCTTATACGCCTTCGCCTCCACCCGGAACCCAAAACGTTGACTCATATAAAATCGAAACCCGCCTCCTGTGTTGACCGCAAAATCGGACTGGCCGGGAACTTGAAACGATGGGATCG
>JBJXGR010000116.1:0-3103 GCA_046160045.1 Bryobacteraceae bacterium | reverse complement strand
CGTCCCTGGGACTACAGAGCCGCGTGGTGCCTGGCACGGCACCACGAAAGTGCGCCGGAATGAAACAGGCAAGTCCCCTGGGACTACTGAGCCGCGTGGTGCCTGGCACCACAAATAGCCGGTCTCCGACAAGCCAGCGCTGGGCAGGGCCGCTGGATTCGGCCCTGCAGGCGCATCGTGGAATGTGGAACTCCGACCTACAGTCGTAAGCCCGTGGGTTCTTTTTTTTGCGACCTGAGTCACTTCCACTTCCTACAACCCGCAGGCCAGCGGTTCGGACCAGCGACCGCCCTTGGCTCCCATTCCCTCTAGGCGCATCCGCCGGCCGAGGAGGCTCCCAGGATCACCTGATCGGCATTCTCGCTGCCGTTGATCACGGGTGTCTGCTGCTGGCCGATCGCGGCGACTTCGGTGCGCACCTGCTCCCGAATTGCGGGAAACAAAGCGGTGAGCGGCCGGCACCCGCCGGTCTGCCGCAGCGCCTGTAGCAGGCACGACGTGAAGTAACCGTTGCCGATACCGGCATTCTCCCAGGAACTCTGTTCGACCGTGCAGGCGCTGAGGATGACCCGGCCCTCGCCTTCGCTGATGCGGTCGAGGCCGGCCGCGGACAGGGCCGAAGGGCGAACGCGGGGCATCGCCCCGGCGCTATGGCAGGTGTCTAGGATCACGACGGTGCGGCGGGCTTTGACGCGCGTGCGCACGATGTCCGAAATCTCGACCATCGGCAGCGCGGTCGCGAACAGGCGGTCTCCGGTCGCATCCGTTTCCGTGTCGTGGGTGATGACATACGTCAGCCCGCCGACCACGTCGGACTCGCGGCCGGAGCCATGGCTCGACAGGAACAACACCGCCAGGTCTTCCGGCCTTGCGCTCCGGGCCAGCCAGTTGAGTTCGCTCTTGATCTGGCGCGTGGTCGCCTGTTGGTTCAGCAGCACCTTGACGTTCGCGGACGGGAACCGGCCGATCTTCGAATCCAGAAGCACCTTGGCGAAATCGGTAGCATCCTTGGCGGCGAAATTGAGTGGATTGATCCTGGGATGTACGAATTCGTTGATGCCGATGGCCAGGGCCCACTTCTGCCCCAACGGCGGGAGCTTCTGCACGCCCTTCAAGGGCGCCGCCAGGCTGAACGGATTCAACTCTTCGGCCAGCGCCTGCGAACCGAAATCCCTCGCTTTGCCGCGAGCCAGTTGCGCGCGTCGCGCATCCTTCAGCTTCTCGTAACAAAGAGCGAGGAAATAGTGGGCGTCGCCAAGCCCGCTTTGTTGATCGATGGCGGCGCGCAGCAGCGAAGTTGCGGACTCAACTTCCTCACGGCCCGCTTTCGCGGTCAGTTTCTCGATCGCGGCGTACATAAGGTCGAGCGCCGCTCCGTTGCGGTCCTCGCCTTGGCCCACGAGGGCCGGAGCGGCCAGCAGGGGCAGGAACGCTCGCCGCCGCATGGTCGCCTTACTTGGTCGCGGACTTCGCCGCCGCCGGCTTTGGTGCGGTGGCTGGTTTGGCGGCCGGTGCGGGCTTCTTCGCAGCCGCCGGTCTGGCGCCGGCCGGAGGCAATCCCGCCTTCTTCCGCAGCGCATTGACCACTTCGATCGGCGGTTTGACCGCGTTCAGCTTCAGCAGGTGATCAGGGTTGGCCGGGTCGTATTCCACCTTCGACGCACTCTCGATCACGAAGACAATGTCCGACGCCGGAACCTGCCCGCGCACCATCTCCACCACCTTGTCCAACGCCAGCGGCGGTTTGGCTTCGGGCCTGCTCTCGACCACAGCCACGGGCTGCGCGACGCGCGGCGGTGCCGGGGCGGCCGGCGCCGCCGCCCGCGACCCCTTGAGGCCTTTGATCTCGTCTTCCCGGTCCATGTTCTCCAGTTGCCGGTAGCGTGCGATTCCGTCCTTGATGCGCGGCAGCGGCTCGAAGAAGTACTTCTCCTCCGTCTTCGACTGCTGGGCCTTGTCGTAGTATTCCTGCGCTTTGAAGAAGTGCACTTTGCCCGTCTTGAAGTCGCTCGACGAATACGCCAGGGCTTCGTGGACGATGCCGAGATTGTAAAGGCGGTAGGCGTCCTGCTCCGGCGAGCCATACGGGGACATGGCTTCCAACTCTTCCTGGGCCTTCGACCACAGCTTCTTCTCCATGAAGCGGTTTGCGGTCTCCATTCGGCCATCCTTCGCCAGATACACCTCCAGCGACTCCGAAGTGTTCCCCAATTTCGCCGCGATCTGCCTCACCACGTCTTCGATGACCATTTGCTGGACATCGTCGCGAGTGCGCGGAACCTTTTGCGCCTTCTGTTTCTTCGGCACCCCGGGCAGAGACTTCAGGTTGAAGCCCGAAGTCGACTCGGGAAGTTCGCCCTCCAGGCGGCTGGCGATGTTGCCCGCGTCATGCTGTTTTCCGCGCTTGTCGAGCACGCGATAGGCCACGTTCATCGACCCCGAGTACCCATACCAGGCCTGATTGCCTCGCTGCATGCGGTTTGGGTCCACGACGGACAGGTTGGTGATGGTCAACAGGACGCGCCAATCGTAGTTCTGGCGTTCAATCCGCAGGGTGCGGTCGTTCTGCAGAAGTTCCGCCTCGGCGATGGCCACCAGGCTCTTTTCGGCAAGCTGATACATCGGGTTGCCCGAATCGGCCACTACGTAGAACGCCACGTTGGTCAACCGGATCATAGCCGGCTGACGGCGCTCGACTCCGATTTTCTTCTTGGTCAGACCTCCGAATCCTGGATCCGCCGACACAGGAAATGCAACCAGCACGGCCGAAACCAATACGGCCGCGCGCCTCCGCGCAACAGAGAGCCAGCTCAGCACAGAAGTTCTCCTCGAATGGACTTAAATTTACCAGACTTTTCCCCAACCTGTGGGGCGGCCCTTCAGGCCGCGGCGCGCTTGAGCGCGCCCCTCGTGTTTGGCCCTTTGCACTCAACCCTTGAGGCCGCATAACATGCGACCCTCCGGCCGCAGGCCGGCTTGCGGTACGGGAAAGTCCCGTGAGCAGCGTTCTACCGAAGGGTTGGGACGTGTGTAACCACTATGGTGAACGCAAAGAAGAGGGACACCGGCCAGAAAGGCGCGGACTACCCGGAGATCAGGTGCA
>JBJXGR010000115.1:0-3437 GCA_046160045.1 Bryobacteraceae bacterium | reverse complement strand
ACCACGGGGACGCGGCCCTTCGAGGGAGATACGCCGGAGCAGACGGTGGAGGCGATCCTCACCGGAAAGCCGGTCCCGCCGCGGCAGCGGAATCATGCGATTCCCGCAAAGCTGGAACGGATCATCGCGAAGGCGCTGGAGAAGGACCGGACGGCGCGCTACCAGAGCGCGGCGGAACTGCGCGCCGACGTCGAGCGTCTGCGGCGGTCGGCATCGACACGCAATCGGTGGCTGGCAGCGATTGCAGCCGCCCTTCTGTTGGCATTCGGCGTAACACTCGCCGGCGTGAGGTTTGGATGGTTCGCCGAGCCGCCCGCCGCCATCCAGTTGACTCAGCGCCAGCTCACCGCCAATCCGCTCGAAGATCCAGTGATCCGGGCTTCCATTTCCCCCAACGGTCAGTTCGTGGCCTATCAGGATCTCGCCGGCATCCACGTGCGCCAGATCAACACCGGAGAGACGCACTCCACTCTCGCGCCGGAAGGAAGCTGTTTCCGATGAACGACCGTCACCTGGTTCCAGGATGGAACCAACCTGCTGGTAAGCGGTCCGGCCGGTCCGCGGGAGGCGACAGGGATTTGGGTGCTTCCCGTCGAGGGCGGCGCTCTCCGCAAGCTACAAGACAATGCAGGGTTCGCGGTTCTGTCGGCGGATGGCTCGCGGATCGCCTTCCACCGCAGCGCCGAGATCTGGGTGATGAATGCCGAGGGCGGGGAGCCGCGCAGACTGTTGGATGCTCCACCGGGCTACTCCTTTTCCGAGGCGCTGGCATGGTCCCCCGACGGCTCCTCGATCGCGTATGGAAAGCGAAGCCAGGCGGGTGACGAGTTCGCGATTGAGAGCTATGATCTCAACACGGGCCGTACCCGCGTCATTCTCTCGGACGCGAAAATCGGCGGCTTTTGCTGGGTGCGGGATGGGCGAATCATTTACGCTCGTCTCGAAGCCCGTCCGAATGAAACCAGCGCCAATCTGTGGGAGGTCAGAGTCGGTCCTGGGAAAGCACGAGTTGGAGCCAAACCACGCCGCCTGTCGAACTGGGGCGGTTTTCTCATCGGCTCTCTTCACATCAGCGCGGACGGCCGGCGTCTGTCCTTTGTGCGTCAGCGCTTCCGCCATGAAATCTACGTGGGGCAACTTGAAGGAAACGGCGATCGCCTGGCCGCCCTAAGAAGGCTGACTTTCGATGAATGGATCAACTGGCCGACAGGATGGACCCCGGACAGTCAAGCCGTTCTCTTCTATTCCGACCGCAACGGCGACGTGGACATCTTTAAACAGAGTGTGGCGGCGCGACAAGCTCTGCCGATCGTGACCGGGCAAGAGGAGAAGAGGGATGCGCGAATGAGCCCGAACGGCCGATGGATTCTGTATCTGGCCTGGCCCAAAGAAGGAGAACGGATCCGCGCTGGCGAAGGCCGGCTCATGCGCGTCGCCGCTGGAGCGGGCGCACCAGAGACCGTGCTTCGGGTGAGCGGATATCCGGGTCCGGTCCGGGCCTTGCCCGACGGCACAAGCCCGGCCACCTCGGCTACGGGACACCCTCGTTTCCGTTGCCCCTCCTTTCCGCAGTCCCCCTGCGTGTTGAGCGAGCAGACTCAAAACCGCGTCGTCTTCACTGCATTCGATCCCGTCAAGGGCAGGCAGGGTGAGGTTGCCACGATCAACATCGAGCCGCGGATCCCTACGTTTTGGGATCTTTCTCCCGATGGGGGTTGGATCGCGTTCGGCAGTCGCGAGGAGCATAGCGGCCAAATCCGGCTTGTGCCGCTGGCCGGCCAGAAGCCACACACCCTGTCGGTGAGAGGCTGGTCCCGACTGGAATCCGCAGCGTGGGCGGCGGACGGCCAAGCTCTCTTCCTGACCAGTTATTCCTCGAACGGATTTCCTCTGCTGCGTGTCTCGCTCAATGGCGAAGTTCGGCCGCTGCACACGGGACGCTACTACACCGAGAACCCGGTCCCATCTCCCGATGGGCGGTATCTCGCCTTTGGCGAGATCACTCCGGAAGGCAATGTCTGGCTGATCGAGGATCTTCGGTGACGGTTGGTAGGCCGCCGGGGTCGAGTGCGAGGTTGTGGCCGTGGGCTCTACAGCCGCGTGGTGATGAACGCCGCCGACCATTGGCCGCTCTGGCCGCGAGACCCGCCCGCCCCAAACGTTGGCGGTTTCCTACACAGATTCTTGCGAGGGGAGGGCTACATGATGGGGGACCCGGCGACAGTAATCCCTTTGTAGATTCCTCGAAAGGATCGCCCCTTCCGAACCACTCTCAATGTATGCCGCGACGAGGCCGACTGGTCGTTCCTGAGGTCGCTGACCACATCAATGAATACCTTTTTTTCCTGGCTATCCCTGTTCTCAGTCCCGTGGCGGCCGGGCGACGTCCGGGGTGTAGTTGTAGATCTCGCAAAGGTTTTTCATGAATTGCACGGCGGCCGCGGTCGTAGCCATCGGACGGCCGAACGGCTTGCGGCCGTGGAGCCAGACGAAACCGCCCCCCGCCGGACGAGGACCAACTTCATCTCTCCCCGCTCGAATTCGAGGACCGCCATGCCCGCCCGTGCACCCAACGGAAGCCCTCCGTGTGCGGCGTGTGGCGGTTCACTGCACCGGGATCTTCACTTCTTCTGCGGGAATCCAGGCGGCCGTGATGAGGAGCGCGGCCATTCCCGGCGCGATCCCCGATGGCACGCGAACGTCTACCCGGTAGCGGTCGAGGGTTCCGGGCCAGCCGATCTTGTTAATGACTTCCGCGCCTTTTCCACCGATGGTGACCTCGACTGATGAATTGACTTCCTCGTGCGGATCTGAGCCAAACGGCCTGAAACCGGCCGGAATGAGTTGTGGACGTATCAGACCGAGACCTCTCGCCCGCATGACCAAAACCTCGCCGGCGTGCGCCGGCGAGGTAGCCGTCACTTGCGAAAAGTCGGCTCCGTGAAAGACGGCAGGACCCGACGGCAACATCTCGACCTCCGGGCGGAACCGCGGGTACAGATAGAATGTGGCGCGCGACTTGCCGCCGCCGTTCATTCGCCGCTTCGCCGGGTCCTCAGACATGGAGGCGCCCCTCTGCATGGATCCGCTGGCCGCCTGCATCATCCCGTGCACACCCGTTACCCCGAAGAACGCGCCAGATCCGCCCACCACGATGTGATCCGATCCGGGGGTGCCACCCAGATCCGTGATCGTTCCTACATACGTTCCGTCCGGCGCCAGGATCTGCCAGATGCAGTGGAACGTGCCGCTCCCGTCGGCGTCGGCGATGGGCTGGCCGGGCGCCGGGTTGACCCTGAACGGTAAGGCACGGACGTGATAGGTCCGAAAACCCTTACCTGGTCTCCCGTTGACCGCCCTGATGTCGCCGATGGCCACCGATTCCAGGAATGTTTGATTTGCCGACGTGGTCGGATTAGGGTCCTTCCCCAACCGGG
>JBJXGR010000114.1:0-9746 GCA_046160045.1 Bryobacteraceae bacterium | reverse complement strand
AGAAAGTGAATGTGACCTTCGATGCCTCCGTGTCGACCCCCCGGCGTTATGTCGACGTGGAGTTTCACGGCTCGAACGGCGTGCTGAACATCTTCCGGGAGCGCTATGTCTTCAAGCCCGCCGACCCCGGCGCCCCGCCGATTGAAGTGAAAGGGGAAGACTGCGTGCGGCCTCACCTCCAGAATTTTGTCGACGCCATGCGCAGCCGCAAGCAGCCGAACTCCGACGTGGTGTACTCACACTACCTGGCGGCCGTCTGTCATATGGGCAACCGCTCGTATCAAACCGGGAAGCCGATGACCTGGAATCCGGCTTGGGATCTGGAGGCCATCTCCTGATCGGGAGGCGGCCAGGGAGTGTCGGGAATCCCTCACCAACGCTGGCCGCAGGCTCCAGCCGCGCAACGCCCTCGTTGACGCCGAAGGCGCATCGCGAACAGCATGTCGAGTTGACTCATTCGGACATCCTCTCACCCTCATTCTCCAGGAGAAGTTGGGGGCCGACGGTGAGGAAAGCTGCAAATGAATCGGCCGACGCAAGTTAGATTTCTCAGGTCATTGTGATCGGGTGTGATTCCGGCAGCCCCGTGACGATCGAGGCAGTGTCGGAACTAATTTTAGCTTTAGCCCTCCATCTCCTCAACCCTCAGCCGCACGGCCGGGTCGCCCAGGATGATGTAGTTCCTCGCGTCGTCGCGCGCTACAGCCAAGTTGGCAAGCGCCGCCGGAACCACCGGCTGCAAGCCTTGATCCTGCTGGTCGAGCATCATCTGAAGTTGGCCCGCCACCCTCGACCAGCGCTGGTTGAAAACGTCGGTCGCCTGGCCGATCCGCTCACCGGCCATGATTCGTTCCATCACGCCCCGCAGTCCCTGGGCGCGCGGATGCCCGCCGCTGGTCTGGAATGAATACGCCCATGCCCGGTCGACGTGCGCCATCACGGCCAGCGCGCCGCGCGCGAGCATCCGCTGCGGAAACCGCGCAATGAGAGGCTCTGGTGCCAGAGAAATCCGGTCGCCGTTGGGCTTGCGGCCGAAGTTGTCCGTCTCCGGGCATCCGCCGCCGAAACACGCGAACAGCACGTGGATCATGCCCCCCACCTGCGCGCCATCCGGCAGTTCGGCGGCGGCGAAATACTGGTTCGCCTGGACCGGGGTTTCCGCGATCCACTCCTGCGTGACTAGCGCTCCCTGCTTCTCGGCCAAGCCGCCGGGGTCTTTGGTCGACCACGCGAGTCCGTGGGACCCCGTGAAGAGCAGCGCGGTCGGGCCGCCGGAGTCCTGGCCTTGAAGCAACTTGATGAGCGCGGGTTTTGTGGCGTTGTCGCCGAGAATCGAACTTAGTTGGAAGCCCTGCTGCTGACCCAGCGGCTGCTTGGTCCCGACCCCCTTTGCGAAGGGCAAGCCCACCTGGTTGTGCAGCAGCGCGGTCGCCTTGTCGCCAGGGTTCTTCGTCATCCACATCGCGGCGCGCTTGCGATGGGCCGGCTTGGTGGCTCTTTCGTAGGCGTCGACCGCGAGCGCGTAGGCGCGATAGTCTTCCGTCTTCTCCAGGTGCAGCCGGCCGACGTTCCAATAGCCGTCGAGAAGGTACTGAAAGTCGAAGGGGATTTCTTTGGGGGAGCCAACCAGGAGCAAATACAAGGGAACGCCGTTCTCGGGGTCCACTTCGTCGATGCCGACGCCGAACCGTGCCAGCCAACTCGCCGTCGTGTCGCCGGGTCTGTAGCCCTTCGGCCCCTCGAAGACCTTGAACAGCTCCGGCCGTTTCGCCTGCGCCTTGCGCAGTTCGATCAACGGCGCCAGAGCATCCTTGATCGCCGAGTTGTCTCCTTGTGCCGGGAAGATAATGCCCCAGCCCGCCTGATCGAGCTTATTCGGCTCGACGCCGAAGACTGCGCCCAGACGCTTGTTCTGCCCCATGCGCGCCCGCACCGACTTGTGGTCGCCCTGGATTTCGTCCAGGTCTTTGTCGGTCACGCCCGATAGATACTGGCCCGTGTCGGCGTACACGCCGAACGGCAACGGCATCTCTTCCGGTTGCTCGCTAGTGTCCGGACTCGTGACAGTTGCTTCGCCCGCCAAATCGCTCCTCCTCAGTGGGACCGGCCTCCTGGACTGCCCTACGACACCAACGCGGCCTGCCAGATGGCGTGCGCCACCTGCTGCCCGTCGATGTCGCTGTGCGCCCCGGAAGCGCCTTCCATCTTCTTGATGAACTTCCCGCTCGCGAGGTTGTAGATTCGCCCGCACTGGAAACCATACTGGCCGTCCGCCTCGAGCATCTCGCGGCCCTCGGCGACATTCGTCCCTTGAATGCCGAAGGTGCCGATGGCCCCATACTTCGGCAGGTTGCCCGGGGCGAAGTCCGCTTCCCGCACCAGTCCCACCGCCGCCGGATACAACACGCCCACGGCGGTGTCGAACGGCGACTGCGTGGTTACGATTGGCCCGCTGACGTTCCGGTTCGCGAGCACATTCCGGAAATAGCCGGGCTTGCTCAAGTCCGGCACCTGGTCGGCATAGCCCCACAACGACATAGCGCCCTGCACAAGCACCGCCGAACTGACGGGCCTAGGCATTCTTGCCTTGCCGCCCGGCCCACCGAGGATCGACGACACCACGACGCATCCGAAGCTGTGACCCATCAGGTGGATCTTCGCGCCGCACACGTTTTGCAGTGCCGCGATGAACTGGTGCATACCCTGCTCGCCCACAGTGCGGGCGCGCGACTTCATCATCCAGAACGACGCTTGCCGCAGACCGGAGACGATGCCGCCCAGGAAACCGCCGCCACCGCCGAAAGCCGCCGCCGCTGCGTTCTCGGCTTCGAGTGCCGCCTGCGGGTCCAGCGCCGCGCCGTCCGTGTCGGGCGAACCGTCGGCCTCGCCGGACGCCGAAAAGCCGATCGCCTTCGCGAGTTCCTGGTAAGCGGCCAGAGCCTCCGGCGGCACTTCGAAGGCGGCCATGTCGGCCCTGTGCGCGTCGAAGATCACCTTCAGCGGCCCACGCACGCTTTCGCCGCCGAAGTGCTCCACTGCCTTTTCCAGGAGTTCATCCACAGTAGGGCCGCCCTCCTCGCCCGCAGCGAAACTGGCGCCGCCGAACGACTCCTCGCCCCACGGCAAGCTGGGCCAGTGAAGACCGATCCACATCGGCTTGAAGCTCCCACCCATGGCCCGCTGGTCCGCAACCAGGCCGCCCATCGCGCCGATCCACCGGTTGTACTGGTCGATGGCCGCTGGAAGATCGCCTTTCCATCCATGGCTGAACAGGAAGATGTTCGTGGGCTTCTCTTGGCGCGCCGACTCGATGAGCCTTCGGCTGAACACACCGCCTTCTGGATCGTCGGTCCTTTCTCTCCCCTTGTCATCGAAGCTGATCAGCGCGTAACGAAGGTTCGCGCCCGGAATATCGCGATACGGCATGATCTGTTACTCCATTGTAGGTTGGAACGCGTCCCCGGTGTACGTCTCTTGGCGCAGCCCGCCGGTCAGCCGCCAGTAGATCTCCTCGGCGACGTCGAAACTAAGCTGATAAAGCGAAGGCCTCAGATCCTCGCTGCGGATCTCGCGCAGCGCCTTGATCGAACCAGCGTTGCCGACCGTTCGCAACGCCTCAAGCGCCGCGTGACGCAGCCGGTTTTTATCAGCCTCGCTAAAGTTGGCACCCAGCTCCATGAGATCCTGGCTCCTGACTTGCTTCCAGTCGCCCTTGGCGATGGCCTCACAAAGAGAACGCAGCCACTTCTGGTCCGACGGGTCCCGAAGATCGGCGAACGCTCGGAGCGCCCTGCTCTGTAAGCGGGACTCCGGCGAAGTCAGCGCCTTCCTCAGGTACTTCCATTCGTTCGAGCCGGCTGTGGCCAAACCCACCTTGCCGATGAGGTAGCACAAGCGGTGGTCCATTTGTTCCCGCTTCATCTCCGGTTGAATGACGTTCTCCGTCACCCAAGCCGCGTCCATCCGTCCGAACAGGTCGGTGATGGCCCAGTGAACTTCGGGATCGATGCCAGGCTTAACATAGGCATTCCGCAACGCCTGGCGCGCCTCCTCCGATCCCACTTGTCCCAGAGCGAAAGCGGCGACGGGTGAAGTCGACGGATCGTTGTGATCGAGGATCGCGACCGCGGGACCGACCTGTGGAAGCGAGCGCCACGCGTCCAGGACCCCGTGCAAGTCTGCGCGATCCCTGCGCACGTAGTCCATCGTGGCCTGGGGCATCAACAGGAGGCCCTTGACCGCGGTCAGCCGGATTCCGGAGAAGTCGTGCCTGCGGTTGTTGTCCCAGTCCTGCGCGATCCGGTCGCAGGCAAGCCTCACCAGGTGCAGCGCCGCAGCCCGTTCCCGCAGCTCGGCCAGCGAGTTCAGGGCCTGCACGCGGTATGAGTACGGCCGCAAGTTCGCCGGATGCGACCGCCAGATGAGCGTGTCCACCACTTGCGCGGTGACGTCCTCTCCCACTGGTTTCTTTCTCGCTGCCTTGGACTCCAACAGGCAGCGCGCGGCGAGGTACACCTGCTCGCCTTCCATCAGGCTCGACCCTGCCAGAATCGCCCGAAGCAGCGGATCAGCGCTTTCCATCAGGCCGGCCAGGATGACCAGCGTGTCGTCCCACCAGCGCAGACGCGCCAGCCTTCCCAGGGAGGCCGTAATGTCCTCCATTAGTTCATCGTGGGCGGGCGACTTACGCAGGAACCGCGCCGCGAAGTAGGCCTGCATACTCGGATAGACGAACCGCACCCCCCCGCCGACGCACGGCGCGAGCATAAGACACTCTCGCGTTAGAGCGTCGCGCAGGTCGGTTAGCCGGAAGTCCTGCGTCCCACGGACCGCGGCAAACACCGCATAGACGGCCTCTGCGCCCAGAGACGGGTTACGGCCCCTCTGCATCTCCCAAGCCAGACGATCCAATGCCGCCTCCGCGGAGGCCCGCGAAATGACGAGCGTGTTCAACCCGCGAAGATTGTCTGCCGCCACGCAGTCGAGCACCCTGGCGCGCGAGTCGATGTTCTGTTCCCGCTCGGCTAGGTTCAGCATCTTCGTCAGAAGCCACGGAACTCCCGCCAAGTCGTCGTAGCGTTTATTCTCGATGGTTTCGCAGAGCTTGACCGCGGTCTTTGAGGGGTGCCCGGCTAAGTAAACCCTCACGCGCGAGAGATCCATCGGGCGCAGGATCCAGAACTCGAAACCCGTCAGGCTGTCGTCCCATTCGGCAAGCTGCTCTTCGGAGAACGTGACCACAAAGACACTCTCCCCATGCAGTTCGCGGAGGCGCTTCAGCCCGCAAAAGCCGTCCTCGCGCGCGACCGGATCTTGGAGGACGCCGCTGTCGACCAGGAAGACGAAGCGGCGGCCTTCCATCAGTGTGTCTACGTCCGCGGACTTCCACTTCTCCGCGAAGCAGGGCAGTTCGTTCCACTGTGCCGCCACGACGGCCGCCAGTGGGTTCCGCGCAAGCCTTCCTGCGTTGCGCAGGTCGTCGAAACACAGCAGAAGCGGGACCGGGGTGCCCGCCTTGCCTTCGAGGAACTGTCTGGCGGTTTCGGCGTACAGCCACTTCAGCACGGATGTCTTCGCCATGCCCGGAGCGCCGACCAGGCAGATTGCCGTCTGGCGCTTTTCGGCGAGCTGCTTACTATGCTGTTGCAAGTCGAGGATCGGCCCGTTCGGCCCCACCGCCGGGTCGTACTTCGTTCCCATGCTGCTGCGAACCAACTGCAGCGGCAGCGGGTACCTGACCTCGGGCTCGTCCTTAATCTGGCTGACCCGGTAGCGTGCCAGTTCGCGCCACGGATCGGAACGCCACAGCCGTCCGTCCTTCACCCGCGAAAAGAGCGCCGGGATCGACCAGTTGTCGCTTCGCGTGCTGGTGCCGACCACGCGCCTCCCGGTGTTCACGGCCACGTCTACGAGCCCTTCACGTAACAGGGTCTTGTAGAACTCGCGGACGAACGGCCGCGCGTCATCCATGGCCACGAAGTCCTGCATGGCGACCACGGCGGGCACGCCCCCCAAGATCATCTTCGGCGCGATCCCGACGAATGGGGGACCGTCCTCGGGAGCGGGCGCGGCGCTATTGCAGGCCTGCAAAACGACAAGCTGAAGCCGGTCATGTACCCATGCCGCGAGATCGTCATCCGCAGCCGGCTTCAGCTCACCGTCCTTGCCTTCGAGCAGTAGGAAGCCCTGTCGCTTGGCGGCGCGGAAGTTGCCATGGGCAATGATGTGGAGGCCGTGACGCCGCTGCGCTTCGGCGGCGATGGATTCGATGGTAGAAGGTCCCGCGATCACCTGGGCGCCGAACTCCTTGAGCTTTTGCTTCAGGGCGTCGCTGAGCGGCGTGACGCCGGGGATCACGCAAAGCTGAAGTCGGCCGTCTTCGCGAAACGGCATGAAGGCGTTGATGATGCTCTCAATCTCCGGCTCCACTTCGACCGGCGCGAACTTGTCCGGAAGGTTCGAGGGGTTGGCTACCGCCAAAAGAAGCCGGAACACCGGATCCTCCGGCGTCTCGGTGTCCTCACGCTCGCCGACAATATAGCGGGTGAATGCCAGGTCCGGCGACGTCGCGACGGGCCAGTCCCGGTCGCCGACGCGCCAGTACATGCGCTCCCAACGAAGGGTGTGGTGGCGCGACGGTTCTCCATCCAGCGCGAGCCGGATTCGCACCGCGCCGGTCTTTCCCAGCGCTACCGAGAACGCCCTCGCCACCTTCGGGTTCAGGAGTTGGCGGCCCAACTCGCGACCGTACTCTTCCGGATTGCCTTCGCGGGCGCTCAGAGCGCCGTAGTCGAGGACGGACTCGCCGCTCCAAAGGCCTCCACCCTCAATCCGGGCCTCGACATCATGGGTCGACGTCTGGTCGGCAGTTGCCTTTGCGCCTCGAACACGGATTTCGAGGCCAGTCTGCCGCCGTGGCTCTCCGCTCATACCTTATAGCCTGATGAGCCCGCTGGAGCGGAGCAGCACTGGGTCGCCGAGATCCTCTTCCAGCGCGGCGGTCGTGCCGCCCGCGGCGGCCACCGCCTCGAAGGCCAGGTCGGCTGACGCCTTCGCGCCCCGCAGCTTCCAGCGACCGTTCTCGAAGCTGATCTCGAACGCCTTGAAGCCGAATGTGACCGGCGTCTTGCCCGTGAACGTGAGGGTCGAGTTGTTCGCCCCACTGGCTTTCACCCCAACGTTCGCGCCGACCACGCTCTGAATCTGGGGCACGTCGACCTTGACGTCCGCGCCGTTTGTGTCCGTGGCCGTAACGGAGATCGAGTCGGACTTCAAAACCTCGGTGAGCAGGAACGCCTGCGGGTCGTCTTCCAGGAAGTAGTGTTCTACCACTGGGTTGTTCGTGTTCAGGTCGCCTGCGGCCAGGAAGTTGCCCGCCTCCAGGGGAGCCACAAACGTGGAAGCGACGTTCGTGAACGTGAACTGCACTTTCCTCGCTTTCTGGAACGCGAAGCTGAGCGTGGGAACAGTGGCGCCGAACGCCTTCAGCGCGTTTTCGAGCACCTTCAGACCAATCGACAGCTCGAGTTGATCGGATTTCTGCCCTTGCACGTCGACCGCCGGCTGAGGCGCGCCCGGTTGAGGCACGGCGACGGTGGACTTCCACACCGCGCTAAGCTTGCCTAGCCATTCCGTCGACTTGTCGCGCCCGACGACATCCAGGGGCTCGATCCCTGTCCGGGGCAACTTGACGACGTTGTACCCGAACTTGTTCAGGAAGGTAATGCTGGGGTCCTTACACGATGGCATGATTGGTAGGCCTCCTTTGCCCTCCAAACCGGACACGATGTGTATATACCATAACGACGAAGGCCCCGTCTTGCTTGAGACGGCAGCGACCACTTACGTGCAGGAAGCATTCAAGTAACTCTTTTTCCTCCGCTCACACACGCCACCACAACCGCCCGGGCAGTCGACCGCCTGCCAGGCGAATGCTGACGAAACCACTCCGGGTGCACAGGGCAGAGATCGTGATGCTCGCGGCTCGCATAGAAACCTGAGAAACCTGGGGACGTCCAATGCGAGAAACCTGGGGATGTCCAATGGAGTTTCCCGGTTTCCGTTGTCGAGACTAGACTTGATTCCAATCAACCTCTTGCACACGAGCGACGACGCGGGTACAGTCGCACCTGTCCCAGGTTTCCTTGTCCAGGCCTGCCTTTCCGTCACCACCCCAAGCACCGGCGGGTCAACGGCTCCTCTCGCGGTCCGCCTTCTCGGCTTGCATCCTTCTGATTCTGTTCCGGTTAGTTCTGGCGTAGCCTCGATAGTCGAGGGGCTGCCACCATCACCCGGTTTGGCGTTCACAAGCCGGTCGCCTTTTCTTGAACGACGTAACTCCCCTGAAATCCTTGACCAGGCCCCTCTTCGGATTCACCCCCTGCGGATTTGGTGATCGCCGTCGCCCTGGCCGCCTGTATTGCCGGTACAGCCGTCCCGACCCCGGCCGCGTTCGCCTGCCGCCTCCCTTGAAGAACTTGGGGCAGGTGGACGCAGACGCGGGTTTCTGCGGATTGTGCCGCCGTCCAGCTTAAAAAACGATCCAGCGATTGAAAAACCTGCAAAGGGGATACTGTCACCGGTTTCGTCGATACTGGCGCCCCGGGCAAGGTAGCCCTTGTCAGGACTTGATGGCTGGGCAACACCGGCTATCGCCTGAAGGTGCCCAAGGACTTCGTCTACGACCCGTCGGACCTCGACTGGGGCCGATTTCTCGGCGCGGCGCCCAAGCGGCCGTTCGACGCCCAGCGCTACTTCTACTGGTATCACTAACAGGACTATTCGACCGGCCAACCCGGCGGCCTGATGGTTCACACTCTGGACATCGTGCACACCATGCTGGGGCTCTCCGCCCCAGACCGTTGTGGCCCTGGGCGGCATGTACGAGTTCCCCGACGATCGCGATACGCCCGACACCATCAGCATCGTGGCGCAATATCGTCAGGAAGTGAACGTGACCTTCGATGCCTCCGTGTCGTCCCCCCCGGCGTTATGTCGGCGCGGAGTTTCACGGCTCGAACGGCGTGCTGAACGTCTTCCGGGAGCGCTATGTCTTCAAGCCCGCCGACCCCGGCGCCCCGCCAATCGAAGCGAAGGGGGAAGACTGCGTACCGCCTCACCTCCAGAATGTTTTTCTGTCGCGAAGCCGCGATTTTGGGGAAGCACTGCTTACTCCGGTGACTCTGCGCGCAGCATTTCCGCAACTTGCTCGCGTAACACCGGCGCATGGTCGACCGCTGTTTGCCAGACGAGCGGCCAATAGATGCCAAAGTAGTCGTGAACGAGAATGTTCCTCAGACCCACAATATCGGGCCACGGAACTGAGTTGTGCCGCGCTCTGATTTCCTGGCTGAGCCGCGCGACCGCTTCACCGATGATCGTCAACTTCTGGGCGACCGCTTAGCAGGAGCGTCTCGTCGGCCACGAACTCAGTCTCGGTCCGCCCGGCGATCGCTTTCGCAATCCAGTCCAGCGCTTCCAAGATGTCGTTCAGACGCTGCCGATCACGTCGCATAGATCAGTCGGGCCTCAGCCAGCACACCGGGCCGGCTGAGGGGCTTCAATGCAGGCTTGACGGCCAGATCGACGCGGCGGCCGAGCAGTGCCGAGAGCTCACGCATCATTGCCGAAACGCCCAACAGCCCAGGTCGCGCGCCCGGCAGGAAATCAACGAGAAGATCGATGTCGCTATCCGGTCGCATCTCACCGCGCGCAGCCGAACCGAACAGGGATAACTCCCTGACCTG
>JBJXGR010000113.1:0-7637 GCA_046160045.1 Bryobacteraceae bacterium | reverse complement strand
ATTTCCCGTTCACAAGGGTCAAAGATTTATTTTCATCCGCAATTTCCCTGCATTTCCACCGAGTTACGCAAAAACGCCACTCGCGCAAGGCTCTTGACCCTTGGATCGCCATGTCACTGTGAGGGTGGGAGGCCCTTTCTTATGCGTCCTTGTACAGTGTGTATTCACCCGAAACGCGACGAAATCAATAACACGATCCTCGACGATCGCGCCATCGCCGCCCACTTCGGCATCTCCCACCTCGGCGTCTATCGCCATAAATCCAATCACTTGCCCGATTCCTGTACTCGCGAATCGTTCGGCGGCGCGAGGATTTCGACCATGATTCCGACGAGATCAAAATCAGCGCCCTGCCCGACGATACCCCCTCGCCCCCGTCCCCGCCAAGGAGAAATAAACCCCGTGCTTCCAGTCCCTGACACCCTGGTGGGGCGGGCGCCCTCGCCCGCCGCCGGCCCCCCGGCCGGCGCTTCGGCGCGTTCTCCCGCAACGCAAGCTTCAGCTTGCACGGGCACTTCAGTTCCCCAAACGCGGCCGCCGGCAGCGCCTGTCCAACCCCATCCGGCGATGCCACAGCTTCGGCGTAGTCGCGGAAATGAACTTCCGCTGCGAACTGTCACCTCGCGCCCATGTGCCGCTCGCCAGAACCCCAATCCTGGCCGGGTCGAGCCCGGTGGACCTTCCCCTGTTTCGGTTGCTTCGCTTTGTTTCGTTATGTTTCGATTGGCTTCAAACAGCTATCTCGCAGGCCTTCAGATACTTACCCCCGATTTCAGACCGTTTTGTTTCGATAAAAAAAATTTGTTTCGCCGGAGCCCGCAATATCTGGCACGCCTCTTACGCCTTCTACCCCCAATTCGCCCAGCGGCACCTTTGGATTCCACCCTGGCCAATCCCTCAGCCACCGTCACCGCCAGCCCTCCTGCATCCCAGCCGCCAATGGGGGCAGCGAGCGCGTTCCGGCCACAGACGGCTGAGCCTCATTGGAACGGAAATCGTCTCACCCTGGAGGGCGGCCAGAGGTTGGGCCTGCCGTGACAGCAGCGCGGCGCAAAAGCCGGCCGCCCAAAAACTAAAAGCGAAGCTTGCGGTCGAATGTATAATTCTGAGATCAACAAGGGAGCCAAATCGGGAGCATTCGGTCGACTTCCTGCGAAAACCGGCTGTTCGGGTAACGAGGTGTAGCCCACTCATGAAACATCTGGCGATTGTGAACCGGCGCTCCGGAGGAGTTCAATCCCCGCAGCGGCTGCGATCCGTGCTCGATCAGGTGGAGAGGATCGCTTCGAAGACGGTGTTCACCGAACACGCGGGACATGCGCGGGAGTTAGCGGCCCGGTCGCAGGGGTTCGACAACCTGATCGTCGTCGGAGGAGACGGTACTCTTCTCGAAGCGCTCAACGGAGTCGACCTCGAGCGGCAGAGGCTCTCCGTTGTCCCGATCGGCCGCGGGAACTCCCTCGCCCGTGACCTGGGACTGTACCCGCTCTCGAGAAGCCTGGCCGCGTTGCATTCGGGTGGCGGATCGCGCATCGACCTCATGGACGTCTCCTTTGAGGATCAGAATGGGACGCGACACCAGTATCTTTCCGGCAGCACGATCGCTCTCGGATACCCCGCCAGCGTGGTCCGGGTTGCGGGGACGCGGTTCCGCCGCCTCGGGGTCCATTGCTACACTGCGGCGGCTGCCTGCGCCAGACCGACCACGACCAGCGTGAAGTTTCTGGGAGACTCGTCCGTCGAGAAACCTCTCACCGGTCTGGTGATCAACAACACACGGCACCTTGCGAGCTTTGTCGCCCTGCCGGATTCGTGCTGTCGCGACGGGTACTTCGACGTCATGGAGATGTCCGCCGGGCGCATCCGTCAAACGCTGCACAACCTCTCCGCCCTTTCCGGATTGCAGTTCTACAATCCGGTGAACCTTAGCGGGATGACGCAGATTGCGCTGGAGCTGAGTGAACCCCGCGATCTCATGATCGATGGCGAACTGTTCCCCGGCGTGGTCGCTCTGCGGGTGGCGATCCGTCCCGCGGCGGCGGAATTCATGGTGGTTCCCCAGCGCGTATGAACCCCGAGATTCTACAGCTCACCCTTCTGTCGTTCGCGATTGGCGGAGTGGGGATGTACGCCGCGAACCGCAAGGTGGATGCGGAAACACGACGGCGCCGGTGGATCAAGCTCGCCACCTATTTCGTGATCATGAACGGCGTGTTGTGCCTGGCTGAACTCGGCACAACGGCCTTCACGATCCTGGTGTTGGCAATCCTGGCGATCGGATGCTACGAGCTACACTCCCTTCAATTCCCGGCGCCACGGTACCCGGGCTTGATCTGGCCCTTCTATTTGTTGCTGGGGACCGGCCTGGTTGCCTTTGCGCGCATCGCTTCACCAGGCCAGATCGCGTTCGTCTACCTGACCGTCGCCCTGTTCGACGGATTCAGCCAGGTGTTTGGCCAGTTGTTCGGCAAACGTCAGTTGACCCGATCGGTCAGCCCGTCGAAAACCATTGAAGGGGCGATTGGGGGCGCGCTGGCCGCCATCTTGAGCGCCGTGTGGATGCGCGGGATCGCCGGCGCGAGTTCCAGTGGCGCTCTTTCCGCCGCCACGGTCATCGTGGCGGCCGCGCTGGCCGGCGATCTCGCTGCTTCCTGGATCAAGAGGAGGGCGGGAGTGAAGGACTTTGGCCGCCTCCTGCCAGGGCACGGGGGGGTGTTGGATCGATTCGACAGCTTTGTCGTTGCCGCCCCGGTTTGGCTGGCGGTCTTTTCACGGCAGTAGGACGGAGGAAGAAGATCTCGTGAGTGTACGCGCACCAAGAATCGCGATGACGGGCGTAACCGGATTTCTCGGGAGAAACCTGCTGTTCGAAGTGATCAGGCAAAACCGTTCCAGGCTGGACGCGCTGCAGATTGCCGTTCTCGGCCGCCCGGCCAGTAATGGCGAGGCCCTGAAGGAGAGGATTCGCGAGATCCTGGCCGGCGACGACTTCGAGTGCCTGCGGCTGTCGCGTGAGGCAGTCGATTTTCTTCTGTCGAGGGTCTTTCAGTTTATTGACGTGGACTTCACTTCCGACGATGTCCATCTCGCGCCTGATGATTTCACCCGGCTTGCCTCCGCACCCATCGACTGGTTCTTTCACCTGGCGGGGCTGACCGACCTGCGAACGGGACGTCCTTCGGAGATGGCTCTTCACCGTGTCAACATGGAAGGCACCAGCCGCGTGCTGCAGTTGGTTTCGCGCCTTCGTGTTCGGGAGTTCTGCTATGTCGGCACGGCGTACTCATGCGGCATCACCTCGGGGAGAATTAATCCCGACGATCTGAGTCCGGGCCGCCAATTTCGGAACCCCTACGAGCGCAGCAAATGCTCAGCCGAACTTCTGGTGCGTGAATTCGCCCGGAAAACCGGGACCCGTTGCCGGTATTTTCGCCCGGCAACGATCTGCGGCCGGCTGCTCGAGCCCCCTTTGGGCGCCGTCAGCAAGTTCGACGTGTTCTACTCCTGGCCGGCGTTCTTCGCTCGTATGTCGCGGAAGGCGGCGCAGCAGGGCGCCAGGCATCCCCGGGTGCTGAACGTGCGCGTCTGCTACAACCGGCGGAGCGGGTTGAATATTGTGCCCGTCGACTACGTGGCCAAAGCGATGTACCTGGTGTGCGATCAAGACCATCCGGGGTCGAGCTACCACCTGGTCAACGACGCCGAGACCCCGCACTCGCGATATATCCCGCAACTGCTCGAGGCGATCGGTGTTTCCGGCGTTACCCAGGTGGACCACGTGCCCGTCTCCCGGAATGCGCTGGAAGATCTCTACTACCGCACCGTCGGGGCGCTTTACACTCCCTACATCACCTGCGGCCCCATGTTGTTCGAATCCATGAACCTGAAGCCGTTGTTGAGCCGGGCCGGGCTGCGGTGCCCAGCGATCAGCCCGCGAGCGCTGGGATCGTTGATGCGATACGCGATCGAGCGGGATTTCGGCATGGCGGACGGCCGCGCGCCGACGCGGCAGGCAGCAGCGGCGGCAAGTGCTCACTGCCGCGACGAACGGCTGTACGCCGAGGTGAATCCATGAGTCCACGCCCTGATGGGTTGTATCATCTCCAACCGAATAACGCCCTGGGTCTTGGATGGGTCGCCGTTTGTTGTGGTGTCACGGGAGGAGCGCTGGCGCTGTCGTCACAGCCGTCACTCGTGCTCTGGTTTGCCGGGCAGTTGCTGCTCGCCTTTGCCTTGGTCCAATGGTTTGTCATTCTCCACGAGGCCGGGCACGGCACCCTCTTTCGGAGCAAATGGCTCCACGCGCCGGTTGGACACCTGGCGGGGTTTTTCGCGATGATCCCCTTCCACAGTTGGAAGCTGATTCACGGGCGTCATCACAAGTGGACGGGCTACCAGGACCTCGACCCGACGACCGAAGCGCTGGTGCCCAGGCAGATCAAGCCAATCGAACGCGTCCTGGTGAATGTCTGCTGGGCCGGCTCGATCCCTCTCTTCTCGGTCCTCTATCGCATCGGCAATTTCTGGAACGCGGCCCGATTGAACCGGATGCTGACACGGCACCAGGCGCGAACGGTCGCCATCAACATCGCGGCCCTGATCTCCGCCTACGCGGCCCTCGCGGCAATTGCAGGACCCTTGGGTGTCCTGCGCTTCGCGGGCGCGGCCGTTCTGATGGGTCTGGCGATTCAGGACCCGTTGATTCTCAGCCAGCACACGCACCTTCCCCAGCGCTTGAGCCAAGGTCGTCCCGTCCAGCCGTTCCCCGCGCTGGAACAGGAAGTGTTCACGCGCTCTTTGCGGCTTCCAAAGTGGATCTCCGCATTCCTGCTCCACTTCGATGCTCACGAGTTGCACCATATGTACCCGTTTGTCCCCGGTTATTACTTGCACCGCCTCGATTACCGGCCCCGGAACGAGGTGGATTGGCTGCGCTGGCTCCGGAGGGCAAAACAGCTTCCCGGCGTGGTGTTCCTGTTTCAGAACCGGCATCAGACAGGGTTCGATCTCTGATATGAGCGCCCCTGGGTTGGCAACGGTTGTCGCGGCAAAGCCGGACCCCGAAGTCCTGGTGCGTTCGCTCGCCGAACCCCTGGGCGCGCGCGAGGCCGGCGGCAAAGCCTTCAACCTGTCGCGCGCGATCGCTGTCGGGTTGCCAGTGCCGCCTGGCATCGTGATTACGAACGTTGTGTTTCAGCGGTTTCTCGACGAAACCACCTTGCGTCGAGCGATTGACCTCGAATGCCGAGGTCTCGACGCCCGCTTTCCCCAGGATCTCCGCAAACGGTCGCGTACGATTGGCGAGTTGATCCGCGCCGCCCCGTTTCCCGATCGTGTACGTCGTCTGCTTCGAGAATGGTGGAACGCCCGCTCGAGCGGGACCCTGATAGCAGTCAGAAGTTCCGCGGTTGGCGAGGATTCGGCTCAGGCGTCGTTCGCCGGCCAACTCGATTCCCGGTTGAACATCGATTCCTTCGAGGAACTCGAGAGCGCGGTGATGTCGTGCTGGGCGTCCTACTGGTCGGAGCGGGCGTTGTTCTACCAGGCCGCCCTCCGAAGCGGCCTCGACGGAATGGGGGTGATCGTCCAGGAGCAGGTCCCGGCGGCGTTTGCCGGCGTGCTCTTCACCCGCTCGCCGGACGCGCCGGACTCGATGCTCGGCGAGTACTGCGGGGGACTGGCGGACACCCTGGTGTCCGGCGGCATCAACCCCGGCCGTTTCGTGATCGGGCGCGAGGATGACGCCTGGAGAAACGAGCGCTCGCCCGAGGATGCGGCGGACGGCAACGACACGCTTCTGCTCAACCACGCGGCGATGGCTGCCTTGAAGCAACTGGGAATGAAACTGGAGAGCGCCTTCGGAGGGCCGCAGGACGTGGAGTGGGCGCTCGATCGTGCGGGCTTTCTCTGGTGCGTCCAGTCGCGGCCGATCACGGCGACGCGCCTCACGCCGCGATCCTCGCCTCGGCTGATCGTTTGGTCCAACGCCAACGTCAGCGAGAACTTTCCGGCTCCGATCTCGCCGCTACTCTACTCGATCGCATCGGAAGGCTACTACCACTACTTCCGGAACCTGTGCCGCGCGTTTGGGATCTCGCCGCGCCGGATCCGGGACATGGAACAACCGCTGCGCAACATCATTGGCGTGCACGGCGCACGGATGTACTACAACCTGACCAGCATCCACGCCATCCTGCGGGCCGCGCCGTTCGGCGATTGGCTGGTCGACTGGTTCAACGCGTTCACCGGGGCCGCGGAGCGTCCTTCGCCACCCGAGCAACCCGAGCTTTGGTCGCGGACTCGTATGAGCCGCGCGGTGCAGGCCGGCGAAGCCGTACGCATGGCGCTCAAAACGACGTGGCAGTATTTGTTTCTCCGCCGGTGCATTGAGCGCTTCGAGAGAACCGCCGGCGAATTCAGCCGCCGGACGCACCCGGACGCCCTGGATTCACGGCCGCTCGATGAACTGCTCGAAGATCTCCGTGACTTCCTGGACATCCGCCGCAACCGGTGGACGGATGCGTCGCTCGCCGACGCGGGTTCCATGATCTGCTATGGAGCCTTGAAGGCGCTTCTCTCGCGCGCGCTGCCGGAAGCCGGCGCTCCACCGGCTTTACACAACACCCTCCTCAAGGCGCTGCCCGATGTGGTGAGCGGCGTACCCGTGATCGAACTGTGGAATCTGTCGAGGCTGATTCGCGACGATCCGGCTCTGGCCGGGTTGTTCGTAAAACACGATGGCGTACGGATTCTCGACCACCTTCGCGCCAACGACGCATTCGAATCCTTCCGCCGGGAGTTCGACCGTTTCCTCGAGGAATGGGGTTTCCGCTCCTCGTCCGAATTGATGTTGACTGTGCCCGGCTTCCAGGAGAATCCGGCGCCCCTTCTGGACATCCTGAAAGGGTACGCCAGCCTGACTGGGGACTCCCCGCGGGACATCATGCGAAAGCATGACGCCGAGCGTGTGACCGAGACGGCACGCCTAATGGACGCCCTGGGACGGCAGTCGCTGGTTCCCTGGCTTCCGTTGCTGAATTGGTCCGGCGTGACCCGGATCGTCCTCCGGTGGACGCAGCGGTCGATCGTCTACCGGGAGCGGGCGCGTCTCCAGCAGGCCCTGCTTTACTCCCGCTGCCGCCGCATCGCTCTGGCTATTGGGGCGAGATTGGCCGAGACCGGGCGTCTCGGGACGGCCGATGACATCTTCTTCCTGACGTACCAGGAGATCGAGGCGCTTGGCTCAGGAGCGGCCATGTTCCCGCACGGAGTCCGGTCTCTCATCGAACTCAGGCGGGCGCAGCATGCGGAGCTGAGCGCGATGTGTCCTCCCGACTCGTTTACTTTGCCCGAGGGAGAGTATCTCCCGGCTGGGAAGGAACCGGTCGTGCCGGGCGGGCATGTCGACGGCGGCGGTACGACGCTCACGGGAACCGGCGCCTGCGGCGGCAAGGTGACCGGTCCCGCCGCCATCCTCGAAAGCGTCGCGGAGTCGCACCTGATCCGCGCGGGCGACATATTGGTGACCAAACAGACCGATCCCGGCTGGGCGCCGGTCTTCTTTCTGATCAAGGGGCTGGTGATTGAGCGCGGCGGGATGCTCTCGCACGGCGCGATCATCGCACGCGAATTCGGCC
>JBJXGR010000112.1:0-5857 GCA_046160045.1 Bryobacteraceae bacterium | reverse complement strand
GCCTCCCACGAATAGCGCTCGCGGACCCGGTCCATGGCGGCGGCGCGCAATCGCGCTCGGTCGTCATCGGACATGGCCAGCACCCGCTCAATGCCTTCGCGCAAACTTCCTTCGCGAAGGTCAAAGGGAACGCCGGCACCACCGGCCACCTCGCGGTTCTCCTCCGTATCGAGGTACAACACCAGCGCGCCGCGGCCCATGGCCTCAATCAGCGCCGGGTGGGTCCCGCCGACCTCCGTCGCGTGAATGTAGGCGAAGCAATGCGACCCGAGCTGATGATACCCGCGCCCGTAGACGGCGCCTGGAATCAGGATGCGGGGATCCGCAGTCTCCTTGACCTGCCGGATGTATTCGTGGGCGTACGGTGCGTCGCCGATCAGGGCGAGCTGAAAGTCCGTCCGCGCCTTCTCGAACTCCTGGCGCACCAGCAGCGGATTGTTCTCCGGCTCCATCCGGCTGACGTACAGGAAATAGCCGCCGGGCCGCAGGCCCAGCGAGCGCACCACATCGTCCTCCACCACCTTGCCCACCGGCGCCCCATACGGGATGAACGAGCTGGATTTGCCGTAGGTGTCGCGGTAATACCGCTCGATCGAGCGCGCGTCCGTCACCACCTCGGTGGGGCAGAAGGTCGACAGGTACTCGGACAGGTGATACCAGCTCCTGGCCAGCCGGTTCCACTTCTTACGCTTTCGTTCCAGCCCATCGACGTTGAGAACGGTCGGCATTCCGGCGAGTCGCGGCATCCACGTGAAGATCGCGTTCGCCCCGTTGCAGTAGAGGACAGCGTCGACGCGATTCACCAGCAGATGCAAGGTGGAGATCCCGGTGTGGGCGATGGTCTCGAAGTACTTGTGGCGGATGGCGGGGAGATAGCGAAGTTCGACCCCGCGATAGGGGGAGTCATGCGGCGAGCGGCAATAGACAATTACGTGGTGACCCCGTGCCGCGAGCCGCGTCGAAATCTCTTCAGCGAAGGTCTCGAAACCGCCGTAACTCGCGGGGATGCCGCGGGTCCCGGCGATGGCGATGCGCACGGGGCTAGCGGCGGCTGGCCCGGACGCCCGCCATGGCTTTCTGATTGGAGGCTTGCGGAGCAGGCTTGCTCACCGGCTGATACCGGAACCAGGACGCGATCTCTTCGTCTGAAACTACGCGCCGCCGCTGGATCTCTCTCCGCTTGGCAAGCACGCTCTTCCAGTTCTTGGCCAGGAACCAGAACGCTTTCAGCGATGTGTGCTCCCACATCAGGCAGCACGTGATCACTACCAGATCCCGCGCGGTGATCGAAAACCAGTTCCGGACGTACAAGCCCGCCGAGATGTTCTTCATCCGCATCAGGAAGCGGTTCTTGACCGAATGCATGTTGATGGCGGCGGGGAGGGCGCGACGGTTGTGGGGCAGGACGTTGCGGACATGATAGCCCCGGGCGTAGGGCGTGTACATACAGGTCCAGCCCTGCAACTGGGCCCGCCAGGCGACGTCGGCGTCTTCGCGGTACACAAAGAAGTCCGCGTCGAAGAACTCCCCGTCGATCGAGATGTCGTCGATCATCTCGCGCCGGTAGAGCGCGGCCGCCGCTGTGGCCCCGAAGACGTACTCGAACTTGAGGTAGTGCCCGTTGTCCACTTCCTGGCTGCCGCGGTCCAGATGCCGAAGCATGGGGTTGAAGTAGATTCCTGTGGAATCCACCAGCGGTTTGTTCGGAATGTCGAACGTCGACGTCATGGTGAGCAGCTTGCCGCACACCGTTCCGATCCGCGGGGCGAGGTTCCCGGCCCGTACCAGGGACTCGATGAAGTTCGGCAGCAGCAGCACGTCCGGGTTCAGGGTCAGGACCCAATCCCCCTTGGCCAGGCCGATCGCCTGATTCTGCGCAGCGGCGAACCCGATGTTTTCGCCATTGTAGTAGATGCGGCAGCGGTCCTCGAACTGCTCGAGGATGTCGATGGTGCCATCCGTCGAGTTATTGTCGATCACGATGATCTCTTTGTTCGGGTAGCGCTGGGAGAGAACGGACTCAATGCATCGCTTGATAAAACGACCGCTGTTGAAAGTAACGATCGTGACGGACACAAAGTCGGTCTGAGCCATGAGCTGGTAGAGAAGACTCCCCTTGGGATTGTTTCACTTCACGGGAATCAGCATCTGCATCCGAACCCCGCTACGGCCTCCACGACGCCGAACAAAGCCGCCGCCCCGCCAGTTGCATCACCCCTATGCAACCTTTGAGCGGCCGAAGACTTCGTTCCAGGAAAATCGCGGGCAGGGCCCGAACCGCGGCACCCACCAGTATAGCGAAGCAAACCGCCCGGCCGGCGCCTGGCCGGAAGTGCTTCCCCGCATACCTAAGCAAACTACCATACCAACTTATCTGCCGATCTTCCACTCTCATCCTGTTTACCGAATGACCGCCCGCATGGCGCGCCACGGCGCGAGGCTCGTAGTAGACGCTCCAACCGGCATTGTAAACGCGCTTGCAGAAGTCGACGTCCTCGAACCAGACCGGGTAGAACGATTCGTCAAACCCACCCACCGCGCACCAGGCCTCGCGCCGGAACATCAGAAACGCGCCGGCAGGCTGGTCTACTTCCTGCGCCTGATCCAGGTTTAGATCCAGGCAGCGGAAGCGGCGGTTCACCGGATTGGAAGGCCATACACGATTCACCAATAGTGCCTCGAACGCCAGGGAGAGGGGTGTTGGAAAGCGTCTCACGACAAATCCCCGTTGGGCTATCCCGTCGGGGCCGATGAGTTTTCCTCCCGCCACCCCGACACCGGGCCGCCAGCAGGCCTCCGCCAGCGAATCGACCGGACTCTGCAGGATGCAATCGGGATTCAGCAGCAGGATCAGATCTTTGTCCAGTTTGCGGACGGCTTGATTGACCGCGCCCGCGAAGCCCAGGTTGACGTCGTTGCGCACGATCGTTACCGGATAGTCGCCGATCTGGTCCAGGGTGCCATCGGCCGACCCGTTGTCCACAACCATCACCGGGGCGCCGGTCCCGGCGGCGGCGGATAGACACTCGCCAATTTCGATCGCCGAGTTGTGGGTGATGACCACGATGCCGATCTGGGAGAGCAGGGATGTCACTTGATCCGGCCGGCCAGCACACGGTACATCCGCCAGAACGGGTCCCACCCTCCGGCTTCCTGCAGAAACATCAGTTCCCGTTCGCACTCTTCCACCGCTCGTTCCGTCGCAGATGGGTCCGTCGGGCGGCGCATCTCGCGGAAACGTGCCAACCCTTCCCACTTGCCCCGTAGGAACGGGAGTAAACCGCCGCGCTTTAGCGCCACCAGTCCCCACAGAATCTGCGTTACTCCTATAGACCGCCAGTAACGGCGGATTAACGACGGCGGGTAGTGCCGGGCCAGCAGAAATATTTGATTCCGCGCGACTCTCCGGACCGTGTCGCGATGCCACCGCCCGAGGCTGCCGCCACCCACATGTACCGCCACCGCCTCCGGCTGATACCAGCCCCGGTACCCCTGAGTGCAGGCCCTGAGGGCGAAGTCGACGTCTTCAAGATAGGACTCGAAGGCCGGTTCCAGCAACCCGACCAGGTCGAAGATCCGGCGGCGGTAGAGCGTGGCGGTCATCGACGCCATCGCCACGGGCCGGGCGACGTTGAGCGCCGGGAAGTCACGGCGTCCATTGCCCGCGCGCCAAGCTCCCAGCCCACGGCTGACCAGGTCAAAGGTCCCGTCGAGCACCTCCGAGCCGGGGTGGTAGAGCTTCCCACATACGAACCAAACTTCTTCCCGGGCGGTGGCCGGAGCTAACCGCTCCAGCCAGTCGGGCGCCGGATCCACGTCGCTGTTGACAATGGCCACGAGCGGCGTCCGGACCAGACCTAAGCCATGATTGACCGCGCGCGCGAAGCCGTAGTTCCCGCCAAGGCGCTCGACGCACGCTCCCCGGCGCTCGGCCTCCTCAGGGGCCCCATCGGTCGACCCGTCATCCACCACCAGCACCTCCTCCGGACGCAGGGTCTGCCGGGAGAGGGACTCCAGCAGGCGGACCAGCATCTCCTTTCCGTTCCACACCGGAATCAGCACCGTCACCGCATCGGGCACGCTCACGAGAACCGCTTCTTGAGCAGAAACCAAAGGTTGTAGAAGCCGTCGCGCCACGGGTTCAGCTTGATCTCCCCCAGCCGCGACGAGTACTGAATCGAAATCTCGCCGAAACGGATCTTCGGATGCTTCAAAGCTTCGATCTTGATCTCCTCGGAAAAAGCCATGCCGTCGGATTCCAGCTTCATCAGCGGCAGAATCGACCGCCGCAACACCCACATCCCCGACTGCGAGTCGCGTACCCAGCGGAAATACAGGATCGATGCGGCCAGCGACAAGATCAGGTTCCCGATCTTGTGCTTGAAGCTCATCGCGTTGCGGTCGCGAACCGGGAATCGGGAGGCGCTGAGGAAATCCACTTCCAGGTGGCGGAACGCCTCCAGCAGGTAGGAGATGGCGTCAACCGGGTAGCTGTGGTCGCCGTCCAGGGTCACGATGACGTCGCCGGTGGCGTTCGCGAATCCCCGCTTGTAACTCCGCCCGTAGCCCCGGACAGCCTCGCGAATCACCTTTGCGCCCAGTTGCTCCGCCACCTCGGAGGTGCGATCCGTCGAGTTGTTGTCCACCACGATCACCTCGTCCACGAAGGCCGGCATCCGCGTCAGCACTTCCCGGATCCCCTGCTCTTCGTTCAGGCACGGAGCGATGACGGTGATGCGGTGTCCGTTATACAAGCGCTCCTCCGCGATATGATCGAAGGGTGAATCGCCGCTTGTTTCTTTCCGGGCTGGCCACGGCTTTGGCGGCCGGCGCCCAGGCGTCCAATCCGGACTTGCTATACGTATTGCCCATGCGTGGCGGATTCGACCAGTTTCTGTCGAACCATATCGCCACCGCAAAATTGTTTCGCGTCGTAACCGATCCAAGGACGGCCGGCGTGTTCCTGGCCGACAGGATCGGAGAGCCGTTTGAGCGCAAGATGGCCGAACTGAACTCGCAGCGCCAGGACGAAGACAAAAAGAAATCCGATTCCCGCACCGGCGGGTCGCAAAAAGAGCACGAGTTTCCTACGGCGTCTTTCTCGTCGGGCGCGGCCAAGGGGAATGTCTTCCTGGTAGATGCCAGATCACGCCAGGTGATCTGGTCGGGGTACGTCAAACCAAAGAATAGCACTGCGGACGAATTGAACCGCACCGCCAGGAAGGTCGCCGAACTCATGGCCGCGGAGCTAAGGGCCAGCAAGACTCCCTGAACCCTGCAATCCGTTACCGCTGCCGCCAGGTCTCCTGGAGCGGCGTTCCCCGCGCCCTACGAAGAGTCCTTGTATCCTGTAGGCACTCACATGCGTGCCACCCTTTGCCTACTTGCGCTGGGCGTGCTTGCCCTGGCGATGCCCCTCGCCGCTCAACCCGCCCGCACGGAAGTCACCAAAGCCACAACACCCCTCGACGACTCCAAGCCCAACAGCGATCAGGTTCCCGAGGTCTATGCCATCAACGGCCAGTTTGAGCGCATGGTCGTGCTGCGCTTCAAGCACCAGGCCGACCTCCTGGCCGGACTCGAGAAGATGGTGCAGCAGCAGAAGATCCGCAACGCCGTGATTCTGGCCGGCGCGGGATCGCTCCGCAACTACCACATTCACACCGTCAGCAATCGCGACTCTCCGTCGCGCAATGTGTACACCAGGGATGAATCCGCTCCGGCCGACATTGTCAGCATCAACGGTTACGTGATTGACGGCCGCGTTCATGCCCATATGACGCTGGTCAATCCCGACAAGGCGTTCGGCGGCCATGTCGAGCCTGGGAACCGCGTGTTCACCTTCGCGATCGTGACC
>JBJXGR010000111.1:0-5583 GCA_046160045.1 Bryobacteraceae bacterium | reverse complement strand
CGGGTCAATCGCGAAAAGATCGACGAAAGCCTGCTGCTCCGAAAGCCCGCCATGCTGGTAGCGCACGGAGGCGGCAAACGCTTCGCCCGGGACTCCCGCGAATTTCGAATGCTGCGCGCCTGGATCGAGGCCGGCGCTCCGTTCGGCGACCCGAATGCGCCCCGGTTGGCGAAGATCGAAGTCACCCCGCCCTATCAGGTGCTGCGCGTCAAGGGGCAGACGGTCCAGACGCGAGTGGAAGCCCTCTACTCGGATGGCTCGCGCGAGGATGTCACGCGAACGGCCGTCTATTCGGGCAACGACGATGCGGTGCTGAAGGTCGATGCAGCCGGACGTGTGAGCGCGCAAGGCGCCACCGGCGACGCCGCCATCCTGATTCGCTACGCGGGACAGTTTGCCGCTCCGGTGTATGGCGCGACCATGCTCCCGGCGGCCAAGAAGCCCCTCGCCGTGCCTTCCGGTCTGATCGACCGCGAAGTGTACTCGAAGCTGCGGGACCTGAATATCTCGCCGTCACCGCCGGCGGGCGATCAGGAGTTCGTACGGCGCATCTACCTCGACCTCCTCGGCGTGCTGCCGTCGGCGGCGGATGTGCGGCAGTTCGTCGCCTCAACGGCGCCCAACAAGCGGGCTCTGCTGGTGGACCAACTGCTGGAGCGTCCCGAGCACGCCGACCTGCAAACGCTCCTGTGGGCGGATCGCCTTCGCAGCGACTCGCGTTTCCATCGGATCGGCGGCGTGCGATCGTACTACCGGTGGATGCGGGAGCAATTCGCCGCCAATCGGCCGCTCGACAAGTTCGCGCGATCCCTGCTCACGGCCAAAGGCTATAGCTTCGCTAATGGGGCGGCCAACTACTGGGGCAACTACGACAAGATTTCGACCCCGATCGAAGTGGCGATTCAGACGGGACAGGTTTTCCTCGGCGTGCGAATCGGGTGCGCGCAGTGCCACAACCATCCCTTCGAAAAGTGGAAGCAGGACGACTTCTACTCGCTGGCTGCTGTGTTCTCGCAGGTGGTTGAGTTCTCCGGCAAGAGCGCGCAGGAGTTCGAGCTACGCATCGACCCTAACCGGCCGGTCGTGCATCCCGTCACAAAGAAGGCCGCGATTCCCCGGTTGTTCGGCGGCGAGGCGATTGACCTCGAACCCGGCGCCGACCGCCGCCTCGCCTTTGCCGAGTGGCTGACCTCCAAACAGAACCCCTTCTTCGCGCGCGCCATGGCCAATTTGATCTGGCGCAACATGATGGGCCGGGGTATTGTGCATGCCGCCGACGACATTCGGGATACCAACCCTCCCACCCATCCGGCCCTGCTCGACGCGCTGGCCCGGGAGTTGGCTGATCATAACTTCGACCAGAAGCACCTGATCCGCCTCATCGCTAACTCACGAACGTATCAGCATTCGAGCGCGGCCAACGAGACCAACAAACTGGACTTCAAATACTACTCGCGCGCGTATCCGAAACGGCTGATGGCCGAGGTCTACATGGACGCAGTCGCGCAGATCACCGGCGTGCCCGACGAGTTCAAGGACTGGCCGGAAGCCAAGCGTGCCGTGCAGTTACCCGACAATCGATACAACTCCGTGTTCCTCGAGGTGTTCGAACGCAACAACCGCCTGGTGATTTGCGATCGCGAAGAGAACGTGACCGTGCCGCAGGCCATGCATTTCGTCAACGGACCGGAAGTGCAGGCAAAGCTCTCGAACACCGACGGAAGGCTGGCACAATGGATCGCCTCCGGAAAGAGCGACAGCGAGCTTCTGGAGGAGATGTTCGTGGCTTCTCTGGCGCGGCGTCCCGCATCTGCGGAAAAGGACCGGCTACTCACGCGCATCGCGTCGGCGCCGAACCGGCGCGAAGCCTGGGAAGATGTACTGTGGGCCATTATGAACTCCCGGGAGTTCATCTTCAATCATTGAGGTGATGGGATGTCGTTTCACGTCAACTGCGATGGTGTCCGCCGGCGCGAGATTCTTCGCATCGGCATGTTTGGCCTCGGCAGCCTGACCCTGCCCCAGTTCCTGCGCGCCCAGAAACCCGGCGAGGACAAGGCGCTGATCTTCCTGTGGCTGTCGGGCGGCCCGCCGCAGCAGGACACCTACGACATGAAACCGGACGCGCCGCTGGAATATCGCGGTGAGTTCAAGCCCGTCGCGACGAAGGTCCCTGGGATCCAGATGTGTGAACTCCTGCCGAAGACCGCAGCGGTAGCCGACAAGATCTGCATCCTGCGCTCGGTGACGTCGGTCGATCTGGGCAGCCACGAGCGGTCGAGCCGCTACCTGCAAACGGGCGTGTTGCCGGTCCCGAATACCGATTTCGCGTCGTTCGGCT
The DNA here is from genome assembly GCA_046160045.1 of Bryobacteraceae bacterium. GTDB lineage: Bacteria > Acidobacteriota > Terriglobia > Bryobacterales > Bryobacteraceae > CAZGUX01. Next base: position 3,242 of record JBJXGR010000111.1, on the reverse strand, counting down.
CGGTGTACGTGAAAGAGAAGAAGTTCCAAAGCGACGTGCCACCGTTCGTGGGCGTCCTGAAACCGCAGGAACGCGGCTGGGGCGCGGGATTTCTGGGGGCTGCGTACGATCCATTTCTCGCGGGCGATCCGTCGGAGAAGGGCTACCGCGTGCGTGACCTGGTTCCCCCGGAGGGTGTCACCCTCGACCGGTTGAACCGCCGCCGCGAACTCCTCAAGGAGTTCAACGATGCATGGCGCGGGGCGGACACCGAAGCGAAGCTGAACAGCTACGATCCGGCGGTCGAGCGGGCGTATTCGATGGTCTTCTCGGAGAAAGTACATCGAGCCTTTGACATCGAGAAGGAGCCCGCCAAGGTTCGCGAGACGTACGGCATGCATCCGGTAGGTCAAGGATTGCTGCTGGCGCGCCGCCTGGTGGAGCACGGAGTCAAAGCCATCAGCGTCTGGATGCCGGGCTGGGATACGCATTCGAACAATTTCAAGTCGCTGAAGTCGAAACTGCTTCCCCCGATGGACCAAGGCTACGGAGCGCTGATCGAAGATCTCCACCAACGGGGGTTGCTCGACAAAACGCTGGTAGTCCAACTAGGCGAGTTCGGCCGCACCCCGAAGGTGAACAAGGATGCGGGCCGCGATCACTGGCCGAAAGCGTTCTCGGTGGTGCTGGCGGGCGGAGGCATCCGCGGCGGTCAGATCATCGGGGCCACCGACAAGCACGCGGCCGAGGTCACCGAAAAGCCGATCACCGTAGAGGATCTCTCGGCGACCATGTTCACGGCGCTCGGCGTGGATCTTCACGCCGTGAACCACACGCCGGAAGGCCGGCCAATCGCCGTGGTCAACGGAGGCAAGCCCGTTGCGGAAGCCTTCGCGTAACGCGCTGGCGATCGTCTGCGCGCTGCCCCTGGCGATGGCGCAAACGGTCGAGATGGTTCCAGTGCCCGCGGCGAAGTGTACGGTCGGCGATGAGGTGAGCCACGAGGAAGTCCACAAGCCCGACGTCGCGGCGTTTCGCATCGCGAAGTACGCAGTGACGAACCAGGAGTTCAAGGCGTTCGTCGACGAGACCGGCCACGCGCCTCCCGCGGCGAACAGCCTGGGAAGCAAGTACCGGCTTTGGGTAGGGAAGGAATTTCCCGCAGCCATTGCCCGTCAACCGGTGGTCAACGTCACCTGGGACGACGCCGTCGCGTACTGCCAGTGGCTTTCGAAGAAATCGGGGACAGGATACCGTTTGCCCACAGAAGAAGAATGGGAGGTTGCCGCCCGTGGCGGGCTGAGTGGCAAGCCCTATCCCTGGGGTGACGCAGTTAACCTGGCGACGGCCTGGTTCGGGCGCAAGTGGGAGGGCCCGAAGACGATGCAGGCGGTGGACTACGGCAAGCCAAACGGCTACGGCCTGTTCGGCATGGCGGGGAACGTCTGGCAATGGACCGCCGATTGGTACGTTCCCACCTTTAATGGCCGTCCTGTGCAGGAGGAACTCAAGATGTATCGCGTGATCCGCGGCGGATCGTGGGCCAACGACGAAGGATTTCTGAAGGTGAACTACCGCAACTTTCATCCGCCGCAGCTTTGCGATTTGTTCCTGGGCTTTCGCGTGGCCGCCAATGCGCCACATCCATGATCGTGTCGTCAAGGCGGAGCCGCTGCCGGTCCTTATGAAGTGACGGGGATCGAGGCGAAGGCCGATTCATCCGTGCGCATTCCTTTCCGTACCTCCAAAAACGTCCTTGCGTTGGGTCTGCCGGCCGCCCTCGCCCTCTATCTCGTCGTGGTCTGCCGGGTCGGACTATCCGCCAAGTTCGCTGCGGACGACATGATGAATCTCGGGACGTACCTTCAGCGGGGCTGGGAACAGGTTGCGCAAGGGCTGGCGCTCTTCTGGAGTACGTTTTATCGCCCCATGGGAGGTGTGTTCTACCTCTCTCTCTACGAGTGGTTCGGCCTGAACCCGCTTCCTTACCGAGTGGTGATCTACGTCATCGGGCTGGCCAACGGGTTGATGGTCTACCGGGTGGCCAGACTGCTCACAGGCTCGCGGCTGACGGCGTGGCTGGCAGCCATGGCTTGCGGCTATCATGGCCACCAGCCGGATATCCACTACAACACCTCCAGTGTTTACGACGTGCTCTGTTTCTTTTTCTACATCGCCGCGCTTCTTTGCTATCTCGAGGCCCGGGCGCAGGGGCGCGTTCTCACCAAGGCTCGATTGGTGGCCGTGATTGCGCTCTACCTCTGTGCCTTGAATTCCAAGGAAATGGCGGTTTCGTTTCCGGTCGCGATCCTTGCCTACGAAGGGTTCTATCACGTGAAGACCCTCCTACGGAGGCAGGTCACCATTCCCCTCGCCCTTTTTGTAGGCATTACGTTGATCTTCGTTATCGGCAAGACACAGGGTCCGGGGGCATTGACCAAGATGCCGGCCTACCGGCCGGTAGTCACCGCCGGACACTATTTGGAGCGAAGTGCCCAATACACCAACGAGGCGTTCTACACGACGGTGTTTACCAAGTGGAACTTGTTTGCGTTCTGGGCCGTGTGGGTCTACCTGGCCTGGAGGCGGCCAAGGCCTCACCTGCGCTTTGCCTGGATCTTCGCCCTGGCGAGTCCCCTGCCGATCGCGTTCATCCCCGGACGGGGATGGGGCGCTGCGTATATCCCCCTTCTGGGATTCAGCCTGCTGGGGGCCACACTCGCGCATGACGCGGCGCGTTTTCTTTCAAAAGAAGTTCTCTTCCGTTGGGTGAGGCTCCCGCGCGGATTCGCCAGGGTGCTGATGGTTGGTGTGGCGTCCCTCGTGCTCAGTCAGCGGGCACTGTCGATGGGCGCCGAGTATACGGCCGCGCTGATCGAGTCGCAGAACCTGACGTGGACGTCCATCAAGGAGATAGAAGCCTTCCGGCTGAAGGTGCCGCGCAACGGGCGGGTCGTCTTCCTGAAGGATCCGTTCGAAGGGTTCGATATCGTGTTCATCACGTGGCTGGTCTTGAACGATCCGAGTATCGAAGTCGTTCAGGAGCGGCGGGTCGGCCGGACTCTGACCGAGGAGGAGTTGGCGGCGGCGCAGGCGGTTCTGACCTTTGAAAATGGTCACTACCGGCGGATCCGCTGAAGCCTTTCACTGGCCTTCCAGTTGGTCCAAACGCCGCTCGTGAGCCTGCGCAATGCGCGCCAGGCTGTTGATCATTTCCAACGTCTGCCCCGCCAGGATCTCGTTCTTGCGCTGGGCTTCCTCCA
>JBJXGR010000110.1:0-34070 GCA_046160045.1 Bryobacteraceae bacterium | reverse complement strand
TTCCGCGATACGGTAGGCGAACCGTCGGAGGAACTATAGTTCTGCACGCTGGAAGCGTGCGCCGCGAGGGTAGAACCCGAGGACGCGCGAAAGCACGCCGTAGCGGGAAAATCCGCCACACCGAGTCGCGAAACCGCCTTTCGGGACTCCGATCAGGCGGCGTCACGGACTTCGAGGGTCATTTGTTTACCTAAGGCGGCCAGTGCCGCCTGGATCTTTTCCGCCCTGGTGGCGTGCTTTGGATCGAGCATGCGGCGCACCACTCGCTCGTGGACGCCGAGGCGGCGAGCCAATTCGGAGTTGTTCACCGCTTGGCCGCGCAGGGCCAGGAACAATGCCAGTTTCGGTGCAAGCCAAAATGGTACGGGAACTAGGCGAAGGCCGTGTTTGGCGCCCGAGGGCGCCGGGATTTCCTCGCGACGGGACAAGCGGATGGAAAGATCGGAACCGAGCGCGTCCATCGCCTCTTCAAGCGCCTCACGCTCATCCTTGCCGTCGGTAGCGACATGGGGAAGATCGACAAACTCTACCAGGACGCGGCCGTCCTTGCCGGCCGTAAACTTCGCAGGATACGCAAATACAAACATAACAAATTTACCAGGAGGTTTAATATGTAGTATGTACCTAAGTCTCAACTATTCTTTTATTTACCAATATTATACGGATCGATCTCAGAGCTCATGCGGATCGATCTTCAGATCCCTACACATCTTCATCAGCAGATCATGGCCGATCTCCTTTTTTCGATCCTTGAGTGTTGTGAAGTCCCCGCCGTAATACAGGCGGCCATGACTTCCTTTTCCCTCCGTAGCTACGAATTGGCAAGCCATCTGTTTGCGTCGGGCCAACTTCCGCACCCGGCGCTCGAACTCCCCACCTCTCATGAGGCTAGAATCGGACATTTATGTCCGACTGTCAAGGGTAAGCGTGGTTCGACAGAGGTTCGAAACAAGGCGCAAATCAACCTCGGACCGCCCGATCATCCAATGGCCCGTGCAAGGCGGCTATTTCGCCTGACGTTCGCCTTTTGCGTCGTCCGATGAATCGGCAGCCATTCAACCCCGCCTCACTGCAGAATAACCGGGGAATCGCGCAGTTAAATGGCTTCTCCTGGTCCTCCTAGGGGTTTGTTCTGTATACTCTCTAACGGCTTCACTCTACCCCTGCGGGCTGGGAGAGGATCCCGGAGCGAGAGAACAACAATGCACAAGCCAGGAAAACTAGCCGAGAAAGCACTCACCTACGCCGCCAAGGGCGCGTGGACGGTTTTCGACGCATTCAACGGAATCCGCCAAAACCCCTCCTTTACCCCCAATTGGTCCGACAAGCCACTGCTGAAGTCGTACCAGAAGTCCAAGCCCCCCCTCGGCTGGCCCCGAACCACCGACTCGTTGTGCCCCCGATGCCTCCCCGAAATCCGCCAGCGGATCGTGGACGGCGAAGTGGATTATAAGATCCTGCTGAAGGAACCCGTCGGCGAGATCAAGGCCCAGATTATCGAGCGCGACGGCAAGATCCTGATGGTGAAGGATTGCCCGAAGCACGGCCACTTCGAAGATGTGATGGCCATCGATACGAAGTTCTTCAAGCACCTGGAAGACGTCTTCCCCGGGCGCGACATCCGCGCTCACAACGACGAAAAGCTGCACAACCACGGTTCGAGCACGGTCAAATACGGCCGCGGGTCGGTCCTGACGGTCGACCTGACCAACCGCTGCAACATGATGTGCGACCCGTGTTTCATGGACGCCAACCAGGTCGGTTTCGTGCATGAACTGACGTGGGACGACATCAAGACACTGCTCGACAACGCGATTTCGATCAAGCCGCGCCGGCAGATGTCGGTCCAGTTCTCGGGCGGCGAGCCGACGCTTTCGCCCTACTTCCTGGACGCGATCCGCTACTGCCGCAAGGTGGGCTACAACAGCGTGCAGGCCGCGACCAACGGCATCGAGTTCGCCAAGTATCCGGAGTTCGCCAAGCAGGCCGCCGAGGCGGGCCTGCGCTACGCCTACCTCCAGTTTGACGGCATCGGCAACGCCGCCAACGCGCATCGCGCGGTGGGCAACCTGTTCGACGTCAAGCTGCGGGCGATCGAGAACATGTACTCGGCCGGCATCGATATCGTGCCCGTCACGACGATCGTCAACGGCATCAACAACGAGCAGGTGGGGCGCATCGTCGAGTTCGCGCTCGACAACCCGAAGAAAATACCGTTCTGCTCCTTTCAGCCGGTTTCGTTCACCGGCCGCGATGAAGCGGTGACCGATGAGCGCCGCATGGCCCAGCGCTATACACTGTCGCACCTGGCGCACGACGTCAAGAACCAGACCGGCCTCGGTGTCCCCGAGCGCGACTGGTATCCGATCTCGTTCATGGCGACGTTTTCCGACTTCGCCGATCTTGTGCACGGACCCTCGGCCGACTGGGGCCAGCTAAGCTGCGGCTGCCACCCGAATTGCGGAATCGGCCTCGCCATCATGGTCGACAAGGAAACCAAAGAGGCGGTTCCCGTCACGCAGTTCCTGGATGCCGACCGTCTGGCGAAGGACGTGGCGAAGATCAACGACGCGGCGCGCGGCAAGTTCCTCTCTGTGGTAGGAATCGCGCTGTCGCTGATGCGCAATTACGATCCGTTCCAGGCTCCCAAGCACTTCCGCCTGATGGACCTGATGAAGAAGTTCGATAAGTGTTTCGGGGCGACCGGCCGCAGCTACGGCAAGGTCTCCGGCGACCGGACGATCAAGGACGTCCAGCACCGCCGGGCTGACCGCTGGAACTTCCTGTTCATCGCGGGCATGTGGTTCCAGGACCTGTTCAACTACGACTTCCGGCGCACGGAACAGTGCATCATCCCGTATGCGACGCAGGAAGGGGAGATCTCCTTCTGCGCCTACAACACCGGTGTCGGCTGGCGGAACATCATCGAGAAGATGCACATGACCGCCACGCTGACCAAGTGGTACGACGATCGCGGGCGGCACGAAATCTTCGCCGGCGGCAAGGCCGTGCCGATGCCGTCCAAAGACCACACGCTGGTCTTACGCGATGAACTGGTCACGCTGGAAGAGCAAAAAGATCTGGACGTTCTCGGGATCGCCAAGACGGCGCGTGAAGAGAAACGTCGCCAGCGCGACGCCCACCTGGACGATAAGCTGAAGGAGCGCGAACAGCACTTGAAGGACGCCGCCTACAACGCCAACATGGCAAAGCTGTACAGGCAGCACGTGTTGAAAGAGCAGCCAGCGCCGCAGGGCTTCGTCCCGATCAACAACCTTGCGGCCAAACCCGCGGCCGCGAAGAAGGAAGAGGAAGTCGGCTCCTTCGGCGACTAGTCCCATTCCCTTTCGTTCTCTCCAATTCAGGCCGCCCCGCGGGGCGGCCTTTTTTTTGGGGGGGCCGTCAGGATCTCTTGCGCGCCTCGATCATGATGGTGGAACCTGCCCGGCAGCCTGCCTCCATCAACGTGAACGGCAGGGCGGCGAGGACGATCAGGAAATAGAGAAGATCCTTGGCCAGCCTCGCGCGTGGAGTTTCCCCGGCACGCCGAACGCGCCGGGCCATGGGATCGAGCCACGGCGCCAGGCTGGTGGCGAAACCGGCCGGGTTGTCCCGCAGGGAGAAATGCTTGCGACGCATCACCTCGAACCCGCACGCCTCGAGCAGCGTTTCGAGGTCCGATGCCCGGAAGTCGAACAGGTGACGAGGCACGTCCAGTCCATTCCAGGCTTCGCCAAACAGCAGGAACTGCCAGGACGCGGCGTTGGGCACCTGCACGATCAGCCGGCCCTCCGGCCGGAGCAACTCATGCGCCGCCTCGACGTACGCGGCCGGATCATACAGGTGCTCGAGCACGTGAAACATGGTCACCGCGGCGCACGAACCAGGTGGGAATGGAGGCCGTGACAGCGAACCGCACACGGTGGGCACCCCGTTTACGCGCCAGGAAACCGAAGCCGCGCTCAGCGAAAAATCGAGCCCGATGACCGGGATCCCACGTTCGGCCAGCAGGTGGAGGAATAGCCCGCCTCCGCAGCCGACATCGAGGACGAGGCCCGTTTCATCGGCATCCCGGAGGGCGCGCTCCACAAAGCGCAGATGATCCATCAGCACGAACCGGCGGTAGACCTCTTCCATCCGCCCTGCGGCGTCGTGGGCTCCGTCGTGCCAGTACTCCGCGGGGTAATAACGGCTCAGTTCATCCGAGGGAGGTTGAGGCGCGAGGCGGATCAACCCGCATCCGACGCAACTGACGACGCTGAACTTCTGGTCGGTGGTCGCGTACAGGCGGTCGGTTGCCCGGTAGACCAACCGGTATTCCGGGGACGCGCAGGCGGGACAATGATCGCCCTTGTTCTCCACTATGGAAGGGTGCTCTGCTGGCTCAACTCCCGCAGGCTGATCCGGTGCCGGAGGATCAACTGAACGATCTGGCGCGGGGTCAGCCTCCGAATCAAACAGCGACGCTTGTTGAAAGTCCCCGGGAGGAGGGGAATCGCCTGCAGGCCGCCCCACGCCAGGGCGAGGGCGATCCTCAGCTTTCCCTGAATTCCCGGATACAAGGCCGTTTCCCCGCGGCCCATCATCGCCGCCCACACTCCGGCCGCGATCCGGGCCAGATAGAAGATCCCGTTCAGCCATAGCAGGCTCCAAGGGAATAGTTTAGCCGCCAACAACACCCGATTGCGTTCGATCAGTTCAATCCGGCGGCTGCTCTGCAATCCCAGCGTTGCGCCGCGATGATGCCGGACCACCGCCCGCGGCGAGTACCAGCAGCGCCAACCGGCCACACGCGCACGAAAGCCCAGATCCGCGTCATCCCCATACGCGAACAGGTCTTCGTCGAATCCGCCGATTTCCTCCAGCATCTCCCGGCGATACAGAGCAGCGCAACCGTCCGGCCAAAGAATTTCTTCCACCTGGTCGAATTGGCCGCGGTCGATCTGACCGGTGCCCCGCCCCCGATTCTGCCCGTCCAGATAGAGCAGGTGGCCCACTTTGTCGATTCGCGACGGATCCTCATACACCACGATCTTGGAGGCCACCATCCCGGCGCCGGGGTGCGTCTCGGCCACTTCCACCAGTGCCGAAAGCCATCCGGACTCCGGAGTTGCGTCGTTGTTGAGCAAAACGATGTACCGGCTCTCCGGGGACGCCGCCTGGATTCCCTGGTTGTTGGCAGCGCAGAAGCCCCGGTTCTGCCCGTTCCGGATCAGCCGGGCCCGCGGAAACTCACGGCTGACCATTTCGGCCGATCCATCCGTGGACCCATTGTCGACGACTACTATCTCCACCAAGGTGGAGGGATAGTCCTGTCCGCGAACCGCTTCCAGCGCTTCCTTCAATAGGGTTCGCCGGTTCCAGTTCACGATAATTGTCGAGACGTGCGGTCGTTTCGATAAGCTGTTCAGCGCTGACGCTCTAAATCGGTTCGCCACCAGCGCTGTAGGCGTAGTGACGTGCAGAGTTGTAAGGAAAAGTACCGGTTCAATAGTACCAGTGTTCCGTAGTATCATACAAAGAGCACCGCCTGCAGGTTGGGGTATGCCCGGCCGAGTCGCCGGGTGATCCGGATGCCCCCAGCAGGTGAAGGAGCGAGCATGACACTCGGCAGCTCCGTGGGAGAAACCCTTCGCCAATTACGCATCCAAAAGGGTGTCGCGCTCGCTGAAATCGCGGCCGAGATCAAGATACGGGTGCGGCTGCTCCAGGCGATTGAAGCGGAGGATTTCGATCAACTTCCGGGAGGAGTGTTCCGCAAGAGCTTCGTCCTTCAATACGCCCGGGCACTCGGGGCCGACACCGCCGAAATCACCGAAAAACTGAATTTGCTGGCCGCATTCCAGGAGCAACCCGCGGTTCCCGAACGGGAGGAAGCGCGCCATGTCCTGGAAATGCCTCCGATTGTGGGTGAGCGCGACTGGAGCAGCCTGCGGGCGTCCTTTGGATCGTTTCTCGCCGTGCTCGGGGTGATCGTGGCCTGTACGACCCTGTACTACCTGTACGTCAGCGAGCACCCGGCGAGGACGTCTCCGCCGCGCCCCATTGCCACGATCCCGTCTGTTCCCCAAGCGGTGCCGGCGGAAAGTCAGAGTGCCCCGCAGGCGCAGGCCGTCGGCCAGCAGCAAGCTCCGGCCCCCGCCCCGGCGGAACACTCGGCCGCGGCTCCGATTCAACTGGCCGCCGCCGTTGTTCCCGTCAGGGTCGGCCTGTTGGCCGAGGAACTCACCTGGGTGCAGGCGACTTCCGAGGGCAAGCGCGTGTTTTCAGACGCCTTGCAGGCCAACCAATCGAAAACCATCGAGGCCTCGGGCCCGATTCGCCTCCTGATCGGAAATGCCGGGGGCGTGAAGATTCAGCTCAATGGCAAAGAGATTCCGCAAGTTGGGCCGCGAGGACAAGTAAGGGTGGTTGAATTGCGGCCGGACGGCTACGAAATCGTTCCTCTGAAACCTCTGACGCCCGAACCGCTCTGAGACAGCGCCCGGGCTTCCCGGCGCCGCCGCCGTTCCAGCATCAGCAGCTCTCTCCGTCTCCGGTTCTTGATGCTCAGATCAATCTTGCCCCAGAATTTGTGGAAGTAGTCCGCCGCTGACACGACCGCAAACAGAACCACGGCCCACATGAGCAGCGTTCCCCAGGGCGCCAACGGGCGGTGACGCAAACCGAGCAGCACGCAGGAAATCGCCGCCACCTGCAGGACCATCTTGGTCTTGCCGAGTTCACTGGCCTGGATGGTGTAGCCTTCCGCCGCGGCGATTCCGCGCAGGCCGGAAACCGCGAATTCCCGGCCAATGATCAGGATCGCCATCCATCCCGGAACGGCCCTCACCTGAACCAGGGAAACCAGCGCCGCAGAAATGAGAAGCTTGTCGGCGATGGGGTCCAGCAGGGTTCCGATCGTCGTGACCTGTCCCCATCGACGCGCCAGGTGGCCATCCAGCAGATCGGTTGCCGCCGCCACCAGAAAGATACCCAGCGCCAGCCTCTCATTGGTTACAACCAACGAGCCAATCTTGAAATAGACGTTCTCCTGAACGAGGGCCGCCACCAGAAGCGGCACAAAGAAGATCCGCATCAGCGTCAGGAAGTTCGGAAGATTGACGCGGCGGGCTGCTCTTTCTGCCGACTGAACTGTCACCTTACTGACTATACCCTCTGACCGGTGGACCGACAACTCCCCCAAGCTTCCAGCTTTGGATCCGGCCCTTGCGCATCCCGGCCCCACCGAACGAATCGGACCTGAGGGTGTGGAAAACCGGACCCTGGATTAAAGATTCAAAATCAATTGCTTACTGGATGGCGGCAGGGTTTTCCACAGGGACTTCCACATCTTCCGGGATCTCGAATCCCGCCAGCCGCTCCCGAAGCGATTGCGCAACCTCGGCTTCCACCTCGCAATACTCACCGCGATAGCTGGATCGGACCACCCGGGAATGCTCGTGTAGCAGGTGGATCGTGGCGCCATCGCTGGCCGGGATCCGGAATCGGGCCCGCACGACGGGATCGAACGGGAGCACGCGGTCGATGGTGTCGAGCAGGTCGGCCAGCCCCTGTCCGGTGGTGGCCGAGATGGCGACCGCCGCCTTGAACGCACTGCCTTCCGGACACAACTTCCGGCGCAGCGCCTCGACATCCTCGCCTGCAGGAAGCCGGTCGATCTTGTTAAGGATAAGAAGCTGGGGCGTATCGGAAGCGCCGATCTCCGAGAGCACCTCGAGGACGTGCGCCACGTGGGTAGCCGCATGGGGCGTCGAGGCATCCACCACATGAAGGATCAGGGTGGCTTCTCTGACCTCTTCCAGCGTCGCGCGGAACGCTTCCACCAGGGTCGTCGGGAGGTTGCGGATGAATCCGACGGTATCGCCGATCAGCAGACGGCGCCGGGAGGGCAGGCAGAGGGAGCGAATCGTGGGATCGAGCGTCGCGAACATCCGGGCATCGCTCAACACGCCCGCCCGCGTCAGGACGTTGAACAGGGTGGATTTCCCGGCGTTGGTATACCCCGCAAGGGCCACCACCGGCAAGGGCACGGAGAGCCGCTGTTGGCGATGGATGGCGCGTCCCCCTCGAACGCCTTCCAATTCCTCCTTGAGGCTGCGAATCCGCCGCGCGATCCGCCGCCGGTCGGTTTCCAGTTTGGTTTCGCCCGGACCTCGGGTCCCGATGCCGCCGCCGAGCCTCGACATCTCCACGCCTCTGCCGGTCAGGCGCGGAAGAAGGTAGCTGAGTTGCGCCAGTTCTACCTGAAGGCGGCCTTCGCGAGTGCGTGCGCGACTGGCAAAGATGTCTAGAATCAGCTGGGTGCGGTTGATTACCTTGGCGTCAAGCGCCCGCTCGAGGTTCCGTTGTTGGGTCGGGCTGATCTCCTGGTCGAAGATCACGACGTCCGCCTGCAGCGATTTGACGAGCGCCCCCAGTTCCTCGACCTTGCCCGCACCGACCAGGGTCGCAGGGTCCGGGCGGTCGCGCATCTGCAGCAGTTTCCCTAATACCCGGGCGCCTGCACTGTCGGCCAGTTGCTCGAGTTCCTCCAGCGCCTCCTCCGGATTGTCCGAGGAAAATGCTCCCTTACGGCGCCGGCCGGTTACCCCAAACCCGACCAAAATCGCGCCTTCCCGCCCCCGGTCCGCGGGAGTTGTCACCGCTGGAAGATCACACGGCGTCTCGACGATTTAGCCCTCCGCCGGTTCGCCCGGCGCCGCCGCGGGTGCATGCGGTGGAGCGCTTACATGCGGAGGCGGCGACATCTGATGGGAATGCGAATGACCGCTCTTGATGGTCACCACGGTAGAGATCGCATGCTTGAAGATCAACTGCTCCTGATTGTTGGTCTCCAGGATCAGCGAGTACTTGTCGAAGCTCTTGATGCGGCCCGACAATTTCACCCCGCTCAGCAAGTAGATCGTGATGATCCCTTTTTCCTTGCGCGCGTTGTTTAGAAATGCATCTTGAATGTTTTGCGCTGGCTTTTCCATAACGGCCTCAAGTTGGCACGAACCCCGGCGATGATCAAAAAACATCGCCGCTTCAATTGTACCCGCCCTTCAGTGGGCGGCGAAACACCCCTTACGTCATCATGATAAGGCATCACGGGGAGGACGGGCACCGCGACTTCAGGGAAGGTGGGTAAATTCTCCGGGAGGAACCTAACGGAACCCTGAAAGGGCCGTCTACTGAGTCAAAGTGGGCGGCCAGCACACCTGGCCACTCCTCTCAGGTCAGCGAGTAGTTTCGGACCGGGAACCCCGTCTCTACTGCGTGCCCGCCCACTCATCGGAGTTTTGTCAAAGCAGCGCGATCGCCTGTAGAATACCCCGGACGAACACCAGACGCAATCCCTTTCTTGCCGGGGTGAGGGTGTTCTCGCAAGCGCTCTAACCAAGCCTAACCAGTCGCGGGCCGGCGCAGGGAACGGCGTTCGGATATCGGCTCGATCCTGCCCATGGCGGCGAGCAGTCCGGCGCCCGCGACGTACAACAGGCCGGCCGTGGCGAACACTGCGCCGTAGCCCTGAAGGTCGACAATGCGCCCGATGACCGGCTGCGAGAGGGCGCCCAACAGGGTCCCCGCGGCGCCGGTGATCCCGTACAGCACCGCCACGTGGCGCGGCGGGCTGATCTCGGTGATCACGGTGTGGATGTTCGAGGCAAACGCCTGGTGCCCCAGGAGCGCCAGGCTGATGACGCCCAGCGCCGCCATCGGATTGGCCATCCAGAAGGCAGAGCCTCCAAACGCCGCCAACAGCAGCGCGGCGTACAGAACCGCCTTCCGTCCGCGGTCGAGGCTCCAACCCCTGGCGATCAATGTGCTGCTCAGCCACGCTCCTCCGACCGAGCCCACTCCGCCGCAAAAGTAGGGAATCCACAACAGCCCTCCCACCTGCGCGGGAGTAAACGCCCGCACCTCCTGGAAGTATCCGGGCATCCAGAACAGGTAGAAGTACCAGGCGGCATCCGTCATGGCGCGGCTCGAGAGAGCGCACCAGTATTTTCTGGCCCCCAGCGCCGAGCGCAAAGAAACGCCTCCCGCGACAGGTTCGATGCGCTCGGCATCGCGGGCCGCCGGAGCGGGATCGGACACACCGTACCGCTGCCGGATCCGACGATGCAGGTGCAGCCATCCGGGCAGCAGGACGAGGCCCAGCGCTCCGGTAATCACGAAGGCGGCCCGCCATCCGAACCGCATCGAGATCCACACCACCAGGGGCGGCGTGAGCAGGGTCCCGAGGCTGATCCCCGACAACAGCAGGCCCACCGCTTTGGCGCGATCCTTGGGCGGGAACCACTCCGCCGCGCCGCGAATCGCCGCCGGATAGAACGCCCCTTCGCCGGCCCCGAGCATCGCGCGGAACAGGCTCAGCGTCCACAGACCGGAGGCAAACCCGTGAAGCATGTTGGCGACCGACCAGAACACGATCGTCCATACGAAGCTGCGCCGGCAGGCGAGCCGGTCCGCCAGGCGCCCGCCCCACACGTACATCACGGCATAAACGGTGAGAAACGCGTTCAAGGCCAGGCCGTAGTCGGTGTTGCTGAGGCCCAGGTCGCGGCGCACCTGCGGCATCAGCACTCCCAGCACCGCGCGGTCCATGTAGTTCAGCATCGACGCCGAGAACAGGAACCACATCACGCGCCAGGCGAACCGTCGCCCCACCTCTGCCGGAACCGCCTGTAGAGCTTCCGCGGAGTGCGCCACCGGCGCGAATCATATCATCCGCGTTCGCGGAATCCCAGGGGCGGTATACTGTCAGGTTCCTGCCGCCGCTGCTCCAGGACCTGATCTTGAACCTGACAACTCTTTTTGATTTGAGCCTGAAGGGCCGCTCCGAGATGGTCGCCCTGGAATCCGGCGACCGCCAGTTAACCTTCGCCGACTTGGACGCGCGCGCCAACCGCGTGGCGCGCCTTCTCCAGCAGCGCGGCCTCGCGCGCGGCGATCGCCTGTGCGTCTATCTCTCCAACTGCATCGAGATCATCGACCTGTTTCTGGCGTGCACCCGGACCGGTGTCATCTTTGTGCCGATCAACATCCTGTACCGCGAACGGGAGATCACGCACATCCTTCACGACGCCGAACCCAAGGCCGTGGTATCGGACGCTCCCGGCATCCCTGCCCTGGCGGACATCTGGCCGCCCGGCGAAATCGCCGCCGCGGCGGACGGTGAGGGTGAGGAAGCGGTAGCGGAACCGTTGGACGGCGACTCCCCTGCCGCGATCGTTTACACGTCAGGCACCACCGGGGTCTCGAAGGGCGCGGTCCTCACGCACAACAATTTCGCTTCCAATGCGGTCAACCTGGTCAATTGCTGGCAGATCTCCGCGCAGGACCGCCTCCTGCTGGCGCTCCCGCTGTTTCACGTCCACGCTCTCGGCAACGGAATTCCGGTGTGGCTGATGTCCGGCTGCCGCGTGCGCCTGCTGGACCGCTTTGAGCATCAATCCGCCGCCAACGAGTTCCTTCGCTTTCGTCCTAGTCTGTTCTACGGGGTACCCACGATGTACGTCCGCCTGCTGGACTGGACGGAGGAGACCGCGCGCTTTGCAGGCGGCTACATGCGGTTGTTTGTCTCGGGCTCGGCGCCCCTGCCGGCGCAGGTGCTGGAAGAGTTCGAGGTGAAGTTCGGCCATCGCATCCTGGAGCGGTACGGAATGACCGAAACTCTTATGAACCTCAGCAATCCGTATGAGGGCGAACGCCGCGCCGGCACGGTCGGCATGCCGCTGCCTGGGGTATCGGTCAAGATCGTCAACGGCGAGCTCTACGTCAAAGGGCCGAACGTCTTCTCCGGATACTGGCGTCGAGAAGAAGCTACGCGCGACGCGTTCGCCGATGGCTGGTTCCGCACCGGCGACATGGGTTCGTGTTCTCCGGATGGTTACTACACGCTCGAAGGCCGTAAGACCGACCTGATTATCTCGGGCGGCTTCAACATTTATCCCCGCGAGATCGAGGAACTGCTGCTCGAAGACCCGGCCGTCGCCGAAGCTGCGGTCGCGGCGATCCCGGACCGCGTTCGGGGCGAGTTGCCGGTCGCATTCATCGTGCCGCGGGACGCATTCGACGCCTCGCGCCTGGAAGCTCTGTGCAGGAGCAAGCTGGCCTCGTTCAAAATGCCGCGCGCGTTTGTCCGTGTCGACGCCTTGCCGAGGAACGCGATGGGGAAGATTCAGAAACACCTGTTGCCGAAAGCGGAGGTCGAGCCGGAGTAGCGTCGGCTCTGACCCCGTGACTCACCAGGCATTGCCGGGCTTCGCCCGTTCGGCCGGCCTGCGGTCCAAGGGGACCGCTCTTTTGGATTAAGGCGGGCCCCAGGCCGGCTTGACTTTGCGGCAGGAGCCGTCATCGTTTTTTTGAACTGAGCTAGCGCTCGCACTCAATTTCCGGGCACGTTCTCAGACAGGGTCCCTTCCCATAGAGCGGGTGAAGTAGGACGTTTGGCCACAGATCTGCCTCTTTCCGGCAAATCCGGTGATCGTGTCGACGGTCGTATCGGGGAACATGGTTCAGGCAGTACGGATCTGGATGCAGTTTGGTTAGAGGCTTGCGTTGAATTGGCCCATCATGGTCGAATTGCCGGCATGAGACAACTCGATGGACCACGAGCCTGCCGTCCAGAGGAACTGCGGGAGATGATCGCGTTGGTGGACGGCGCGATGCGCGGTGGAACCAACCAAAGTCTGCTCACCGACTACCCATTGGTCTACCGGGAGAGCAATCTCAGCAATGTGTACATATTGCGTGTGGACGGCGAAATGGCGGCTGTCGTGCCCTTTATCCCGCGGGAGATCGAGATCGGGGGAGCCTCCTTCCGAATGGGGATCATCTCGCCGACGGCCACCGCACCGCAGTATCGGCACCAGGGCTACGGTACGCTTTGCCTGCGCAGCGCGATTGAGGGTATGAAGCGAGTCGGTTGCGAGATTTCGGTTCTATGGACTCGGTGCGAGACGTTTCCGTTCTATGAACTGGCCGGCTGGCAACCGGTCGGCAACCAAGGCTGGATGTGGACGCTGCGTTGTCGGGATTCGGCTGTCTTCGCCGCGGCTTCCGCGGCAGACTTCTCTCGCCGGGCTATGACGGACAGTGACCTTCCGGCAATTCGCGCACTGCACGAACGTGATCCATGTGGCGTGCGGCGGACCATGGATGAGTATCACGCGCTGTTCCACCTGCCTAAGATGGAGCATTCGATCGCCGAGCACGAAGGCCGGCCCATCGCTTATCTGACCTGGAGCAACGCCGTAAACAAGCCGGGGGTAATCGAGACCGGTGGAGAGGCCGTCGCGGTGGCACACCTGCTTTCGTTGAAACTGGCGACGCTGGCCGACGACACCACAGTCACTGCATGGGCGCCGCTCACACGGAATGTGTTGGGCGGACTTTTGGATCTTGTGCTGCCGGGCCGCCGCCAGGCGGAGGGCGCCGGCATGATGATTCGGCTGAACTCGCCGGGCGATCTCATAGGCAGACTAGCCTCCTCATGGCCGGAGGCGGCCTTACGTGATCTAGTGTCAGCGCTCTTCGGTGCGCACCCGGTCAAGCCGTCGGAACCCCCTGAGTACCTGCCGATCTATTTTCCAATCTGGTTGCTCGACCGAAGCTGAGATGCTCAAGGGTGTGCTGCGCTGTCCGTGCGCTGGCACGCGGCCATGTATTCGGTGATGGCCTGTATCCTGGCTGCCTCGATAATCACCGCCCGCGTTGACGGACCGCTCCGTTGCGAGGCAGGTCGCGGCTGCAGAGCGGCCACCCATTTTCTTTCCAGATCCTCGCGGGTTTCTCCTGGCTTCCTCGCCGAACAGAGCGATGAATCGACGTGCGAGGAGCAACCGCATGAAGCTTACCCACTAACCGGAACAGAATCAGAAGGATGCAAACCGAGAAGGCGGACTGCGAGAGGAGCCGTTGACCCGCCGGCGCTTGGGGTGGCGGAAAGGCAGGCCTGGACAGGGGAACCTGGGACAGGTGCGACTGTACCCGCGTCGTCACTCGTGTGCAAGAGGTTGATTGGAATCAAGTCTCGACAACCGAAACCGGGAAACGCGACGGCCCCGGTTCTCGTTTCACCCTCGTGCCGGGACCGCGCGTTCACGCGCAAACGCCGCCCCCCTACCGGACGACAATGCCCGCCGGGGCCGAAGCGATCGAGTCAACCACCACGGTCACCTCGAGCGCCCCACGTCCCGCCAGCGAGCGCGGCAGCGTCACGTTCACTTGATCCAGCCCGTCAAAGCCCCCTTGGGCACCCGCGAAGTCCACTGGCACGCTCAAGATTGGCGCGAGCGAACTCCCCGGCACGGAGAAGTTGACCCGCACCTGCGCCTGGCTGCTGCGGTTCCGCAAGCCCGTCGCATAAATGGTGAGCACCGCTACGTCTCCCTCGGGTCCCAGATCGATGGGCGTTCCCGTTATGACCTCGTAACTCAGTTCGCCGTTCCGGAGCCGCGTAATCGCGCCGACCAGGGACTGTGTCGCGCCCCCCACAAAAATCCCGGGTGCCACCGGGACGATCTCGATTGCTCCCAGCGCCCCTCCCGTGGGTCCCAGCGCGTAGACGGTCGCCGCTCCGGGAGCCACGCCGGCCGGCACATAAAAGTTCACCTGATTCGGCGAGACGAAAAATAGCGGGCATTGCCAAACGCGACCGCCGCAATCGACGCCGGCGCGATCGACCCGCCGCGGAAGGACGCGCCATTCGCAGTGGACGCAAAGTTTCTGAGCAGCGCCGGATGAACTACCATGCCGCCATTGAAGAGTTGGGCGAAATCCATGGCGCCATCCCCATTGAAATCGGCCAGGAACATGGCGTTGCTTTCCATCGCGGGGCCGGGAAGGCGCGAAGCGAAAGTACCGTCGCCTCGCCCAATGTGAATGTAGTTGGAAGATTCCCCGCAGCAGGTCGCGAGCATCAGGTCGGCCTTGCCGTCGCCATCGAAATCGTTCACCAGGATTGACGTGGCCCCACCCGAGAAGGCGGCCGAACCGTTATCGGCTCGCGTCAGCACGCCGCCTGTGTTACGAAAAATGAAAAAGCCACTTCCGCCCACCAGCACCTCGGGCAGCGGATCGGAGTCGATGTTCGCGATCGTCACGCTGGTAGCGAAACTGCTCGAGCTGAGGCTAATGATCGTCGGCGCGGAGAACGCGGCGGCGCCGCTGGCGCCGGTCCCCAGATAGACGCGCATGTTCGAGGCGAAGGTGTTCACGTCTTGCGCGACCAAAACGAGATCGACGCGGCCATCGCCATTCAGGTCGCCGCTGGCCACGGCGAGCGGCTGGAAGTTTCCGATCGCGATGCGCGTGGGCGCCTGCATACCGCCGGCGCTGCCGAGCAGGATCTGTAGCTCGCCTGGGCTTCCAAAGTTATAAGCTCCCAGCAATGCGTCCGCCAGGCCGTCGCCATTGATATCCGCGGCGCCCGAGCAGTGCACCGTAAGCGGTAGCGGCGTGCTAGCGGCGGCCGACAATCCGGCGCGGCCATCTCCGCGAAGCAGATGAACGCTCGGATTGCGCGACCCGTCCGTCACCAGCACATCCGCGTTCCTGTCTCCGGTGAAATCGCGCACGTGGACCCCGACGGGTTTCGGAAAGTCGCCGGTGCCACTCAAGCGGACCAGAGCCGGGAGCGTCTGCCGCGTGATGCCGGCAAGCGTAGCGGCGCCGGGGAAAACCTGGACCCGCAAACCGGCGACTCCTCTGACGGAGGCGCCGTCGGCAAGGACGGCGTCCGCGCGGCTGTCGTTGTTCAGGTTCCCCACCCCGGCCATCGGCCGGGCCAGAGAGTTGCTTCCTTCGTCGGGCAGGCGCAACAGCTGCGGCCCATTCACTTCGAATTTGCCGCCGCCCGCCGCCGGAAAGAACATCAGGCCGTAGCTCGAGGGGTCTGGCACAATGAACAGCGCGCCGCCCGTGCCGCCGGGAATGGTCGCGGTGAAGCCGCGCGCCCCTCCGCCACGCATCAGCGACGAATTCGGGAAACGCCCCGTACCGTCGCCGAACAACACTGTCAGCAGTTCCGCCCCGTTGTTTTGGGCCGCCAGGTCCACGCGGCCGTCGGCGTTCCAGTCTCCGGCGAGCGCAAACCGGTTGCCGTTGGCGTCCCCCGTGGGCAAGGTGCTCGCGATGGGCGCGCCGAAACTGAAATCTGCCCTGTTCGGAAACACGATCACCTCGGCTTCCGTGAAGGCGATCAAGTCCGGTCGGCTATCGCGGTTGACGTCGGCGGCCATCACCAGATACGGCCTCGTCATCGCGGCGCTTCGGCGAGGGGTCTGGAACGTGCCGTCGCCATTGCCTAGTGCGACAAAGGCTTCGTTACCCGGCGTCAGTCCCGCTAAGTCCAGCTTGCTGTCGCCATTCCAGTCGATGGCGTAGACGGTCTGAGCGCCGGGCATGAGCGCCGTGGCCGTCGCGGAGAAGCCGCCCCGCCCGTCGCCGCGGATGAGCGAGTAAGTGCGATTGGCGCCGGTACCGGCGCAGCACAAGACTAGATCCTGAATGTTGTCACCGGTAAAATCTCCCGTCACAACGACGACAAAGTTGGTATCATTCGAGTAACGGAGGAGCGTACCGCGGTCGAGCGCGCCATTGTGATCGATCTGAACCAGGACCTGGCCGGCGAAAAGGAATGCGGTGTCAACGGCGCCGTCTCGATTCCAATCCCCGGAAACCCACCCGCGAGCCGAGCTTGCAAGGCTCTGTGGGGCGCTAAGGGCTTTGAGCTGCGTCGGTTTCTCTGCGGAAGTCCGGCCGCCCCCCTGACCGCTCTGTAGCTGCCCTTCGTTGCAGGCCTTTTCCACTTCCTTAACCAAACTCTCCGCCGCCATTCTGGCTTGGCCAGGAGGCAACGGGTAGAATCCGAACTCGCTTTTCTGAAGCACGTCCTTCAAACGGAGGATGAGCTCAATGCTTTCTGTTTCGATCAGATCCACTTCGAAGATGTAACGGCCGTCGGCGCTGAAGCCGACCGAGCAGGGTCCGGCGGCGGTGGGGAAGTAACTGATTTGGGCGGGCGAGAGGGCCGCGAGGATCGCCACCAGCAGTACGGCGCGGGCAAAGGGTGAAATCATGCGCATATTATATGATCGTTCGACCGCCGAATTTCGAGTGGTGGAGCCGTCAGTGGTGGGCCGTCAGGCCGGGGGATCAAACTAACCGGCTACCGTCACCTCCCGCGAATTTGCCGCAATGAACCCCCGCCATGGAGAGGGCTTTTGCCCTTAGAGGCGAGCGGCTCGGAAATGCTGCTCAACTTGTCTCTAGAACGTCGTCCCCTTTTAACGGAAAAACGGACATCTTCAAGTCGGGAAAACGCACCCGAATCCTGGCCGACTTCCAAATCGGAGCTCACGCGCAAACTCAGGCGACGAGGCTACTCTCGCGGGAGGGGGCTTCTATCACAGGTTGTTTCCATCCATCGCTCGACGTTCACAATCCCAAGCGAAACAAACAAGAGACAATAGGGTGCCGTGCTCTGCATGAGCAGCGGCCAACCCCTGAGGATTCCAACCCGAAACATGGAGTCAAAGCCGGAGGCTGAATGGGATTTCAAAGAATCTGTTGCGTATGTGTTGCGGATAAGCGGATAAGCGTTGCGGATTATGTGCGCTAACGGGGCGAGCACGGATCTGAGCGGGGGTGATCAGCGATGGTCATCCCTACCGCGAACTGTTTTTTACAGCCGATCATGAGCTGACGCTCGCAACTGGGACGAAAATTTCCGCCTTTTGTGCCCCGATCGTCGCTGAAGCAGGTGTCTTTTCATTGAGTTACATCCCGTCCTGACCGGTTGGCTATTTTCCAGAGGGCTTCTGACAGTCGCGGCTCGGAAGAAGCGGTAACTCCAGGGCTCATGGCGGGGGACTAAAGTCCACGAGAACGAGCGAGAGGCGCGTCCGTCAGAACAATACGCCGAAACACTTCACAACCACGTACACGAGCACGAAAAACTCATAGGTGCGGATCACGCGCAGGGGAATCTTGCCCAGGAATTCGAAACGGATGAACATCGCTCCGATCGCCGCGGCGAAGATGACTTCATTGACGAACAGTCCTTCCATCCCCCGCACATAGAGGACCAGCAACAGGTAATAGAACAGCGGAAAGTTCCACTCCGTCGGCTGGGTGAACCGCCGCCGCATGAACCACAGCGTCAGTGCGAGGATTGTGACAGTGTAGATTAACGTCCAGGGCAGCTCAGGGATCATACGGGGTCATCAGAGAGCGGAGGGCAGACTCGTCCCCCAAGGCGACCCGGGCGGATTGTCGCTAGAAGGACCACGTCACGCTAGTATACCCGGTATGCGCGCGATAGTCTTGCGGGATAGCCGTTAGTTTGAAGCGTTCATTGTACTTATAGAGCTGCCAACCCGCGTTCCAACGCAGTTTCGTGTGCAGCCGGAACGATACGCGGGCCAGCGGGGACTGGAACCGCAGCGGGAACGTCTGCGCCGGATACAACAGGGCCAGAGCGGCCGAGACTCCGGCTGGAGCCGATGCGGACGCTCGCCCGTCGCCCGCGTCTTCGCTGATGGAATATCCGATGTAAAGATCCGCCCTCTTCCGTGCGGCGAACCGCAGACCCAGGTTGGCCGTGTGGATGTTACTCAAGTAGAGCGACTGCTGCCCGCCGACCAACTGGTTCGAGATGAAGAAGGCCAGACCGGTGAGGGTATCGAGGTGGATCTTGGCGTACGAAGTATCGAACGCAAACCAGTCCCGCGGGGCCCACGAGGCATCGAAGAAGTAATTGCGCGATCGCGAACTGTGGAACGAGAGATTGGCCGAATTGACGTTGTAGTTCTGTTTGTAGGCCGCCGACAGCAGCAGCGACTTCTGCTTGTACTGGACACGCGTGCCCAAGGCGTGAAGATTGCGCTCACTGATGGGCGTGAAGGGACGGTCGGCGCGCGCCACTTCCCCGTCGAGGACGACGGTCAGCGGCTTGACGGGCCGCCATCGAACGCCGGCCGCACCAGAGTGGAGAGTATTCTCCTGTTCGTTAGCCGCGCGGGCGGGGGTGCTGCCAGGAAAAGCGAAGCCATCGACCGAGCGGAACCGCCGGTTCGACCAGCGGTACCCGCCAAAAAAGCTGACCGTTTTCGCCGCCTGCACGTTGACGTCGGTCGAGTTCGACACGGTGCGGATGCCCAGGTACCGGAAATAGATGAGTTCGTCGGACAGGGTGCCGCTGTCGAGCTGCCTGTAGAAGGAGTCGCCGTCGATGCGGGTGGAGTGCACCGCCGTGTGATTCACAAGCGTGATGCGGGTCCTGGGGAAGAGGGTGACGTTGAAGTCGCCTGTGGTGACCGGGCGGCGGGCGTTGCCAAACACGAGGGTCTGGCGGTTGAACCCGATGCGGCTCACGCCCGCCGCGAATTCATCGTAGAGGAAATTGCGCTGCCCGCCGGAATAGGTCGCGCGAGCGTTGATGGCGAGCACCGGCTTCTCAAACCGCAGGTTGCCGCGCCAGAGGGGCGTGGAGCCGTGGTAGGGTTCGTCCTGCCGGTAGTTGTCGAGGACGAGGCGATCGTTGGGGTTGTAGCCGGGGTCGCTGGTGTTGCGGAAGCGCCGGGTGTCTTCACGAAAGGTTTCCCACGACCGGAGAAGGCTCAGCTTGACGCCGAACAAGTCGACATCGCCCCCGAGGCGGAATTCGCTCCGCAGCCGCCGCACGTCGGAGAACAGCGGAAAATCGTCGCCGCGGGTACCCTCCAGATTGACGGTCGATAGCGCCGGGCCGTCCTGCGTGACGCGGGAGTAGCCGGCCTTGAGCTGGTAACGGCCTTGCGGGTTCAGGATCAGATCGTGATCCTGAAGGCGCCGTTCCGTGTTCATCAGGTGAAGCCCGCCCGAGACCGGCAGGGCGGGATTGAAGTAGTCGTTCAGACGCCACGTCATGTCGTAGCGGTACAGCCGATTCTTCTGGACCCTCAGCGTGGACGATTGATACGGATCGTTTCCCAGACCCTGCGTGGAAATAACGATCTCGTCGAAGAAGCGCCCTTTCCCCTGTTTCGAATGGACGGTAAACGTTCCGCCGAGCAGACGAAGGCCGTTCAGATAGTTAACGTCGCTGCGGTACTTGCCGAGGTTACCGTCGATGGAGGAGAAGCGGACGCCGGTTTCGAACGACTGCACGATGTTGTATCCGTGGTAGTCCTCGCCCCGGGTCCGGCCGACGGGTTCGTTGGTGGGCGCTACGGTCTGCTGAGCGAAAACCGCGCCGGAGAGCATGAGGAAGGCGGTGAGGGCGTATCTCATGGCGTGGCTCCTCATCTCAGGAACAGGGGATCCGCATTCGACCCGTGGATCCGCAGGTGACAGGTGGTGCAGTTCTGGAAACGGGGATCGGTCATGTTGTGGGAGGACGACTGCAGTTGGATGCCGTCGCCCTGCCGGCCGAAGTTCCCCGCGCCGTTGTGGCATTCCAGGCACATGGTGAACATCACCGGGCGCTTGAGAAGGCGCGCGTTCATCGAGCCGTGCGGGCTGTGGCAGGTCTCGCAGCCTTCGACGCGCACGGGTGGATGCTCGAAGGTAAACGGCCCGCGCTTGTCGGCGTGGCACTTGACGCAGGGCATCTCGTTCCCCACCCCGTGATCCACCATGCGAGGGCGTTGGCTCATACGCCACGTGGGTGCGAAGGTCCCGTGCGGATTGTGGCAGTCGGAGCACTGGATGAATCCTTCATTGACGCGGTGCTTGAACGGCATGGAGAACTGGGCCCGGACATTGCCGTGGCACTGATAGCACAGATCGCGCTGCTGGGCCTTCGCCAGCAGGAATCGGGACGCGCCGGATTTGTGAATCGAATGGCAGTTGGAACAGACGACGTCCGCGAGCGTGTGCGACGAGCGCTTGATGTTGGCCCGAGACAGGTCTCTGGAATGGCAGTCGAGGCAGCGGTCCAGGGCCTTTGCAGGAGGCATCAGGGAAAACGCGTACGGGATGGTGGTTTTGCCGCCCTTGGCCTCCACGTGCGCTTTTCCGGGGCCATGACACCCTTCACAGCCAGTCTTGTCCTTAGGCAGGTTTCCGGCGGCGATGCTCTTGTAGTGCGGATTCTTGAAGAAATTCAACCAGACATCGGGATGGCACGCGCGGCAGACCGTGCTGCCGGCGAAATCGCTGTCGGCCGCGAGCGCGCCGGGCGGTGAGGCTTGTAACAGAAGGAAGGTAAAGAGGATTGGTACCCCGGGCATCCTTTTCACTATAAAAGACCGGATCGGCTACAAGTGCTAAATCAGTTTAGCTGATCCGTGCCGGCGCAGGAGTTGGAGAGAGATGGAAGCCGGAGTGAAACCCGGGCGCGGGAAAAATCTCCTCGCCATCTTCTCTTTTTGTTCGCCTTCTGGTAAAGTGTTTGGCATGACTTCCCAGGAAATGATCAACAGCCTCAACAGCAGCCAGGAATTCTTTGAACGCTCCAGCCGGAGCCTGACCGAACAGGACTCCGGGTTTCGCCCGACCGAAGGCACGTGGACGGCTTCCCAACAGGTTGCGCACGTCGCCCAGACCATCGAATGGTTCATCGAAGGGGCCGGGCGGCCCGAAGGCTTCGACCTGAACTTTGACCAGTTGATCACGGAATTGCAGGCCTCGACTTCGTTGACCGAGGCGCGGGAGCGGCTCGCGAAGTCCTTCGAGACGGCGCGTGCGTTCTTCTCTTCGAAGAGTGAAGCGGAACTCGCTCGGCCCCTGCCGCCGGGTCCGGTGATGGGCGGCGAACCGATCCGGGTGATTCTGGGCGCCATCATCGAGCACACCGCGCATCATCGGGGAGCCCTGACGGTTTATTCGCGGCTGCTCGGTAAGACTCCGTTGATGCCGTACATGGAGTAGCGGTCAGCTTTCAGCGGTCAGCTTTCCTCGATTCAGGCTCGGGCAGGCGCTTGCGCGAGCCGGGCCGCGAAGTCGAGGGCGCTAACCAGGCTCTTCGTAGATGCAAGGCCCTTCCACGCGATGTCGAAGGCCGTACCATGATCGACGGACGTGCGGATGATGGGCAGGCCCAGGGCGATGTTGACCCCCGCCTCGAAGTCCAGGAGCTTGAGGGGCACGTGACCCTGGTCGTGGTACATGCAGACGATCGCGTCGAACTTGTTGCGCTGGACAGCCAGGTAGAACAACGTGTCCGGCGGAAACGGACCCTCGACAGGCATTCCCCGGGATTGCGCCCATTCGACGGCGGGGCGGATCTCGTCAATCTCCTCGCGGCCAAACAGTCCGTTCTCGCCAGCGTGCGGGTTGAGGCCGGCTACTGCGATCCGGGGATTCTCTTTGAGCCTGGAAACGGCGTCGCAGGTCAGCTCGATGATCCGCGATACCCGTTCCCGCTTGCACCGCTCGATGGCTTCGCGCAGCGAGACGTGCGTCGAGACATGGGTGACGATCAGTTGGTCGGAAGCGAGCATGATGGTGACATCGGAAGCTCCGCACAAAGCCCCGATCAATTCGGTGTGGCCGACAAAGGCGGGATCGGAGAGCTGGGTCGCTTCCTTGTTCATGGGTAGTGTGACCATCGCCGCGAGTTCTCCGGCCAGGGCGGCCTTGGTAGCGGCCACTACGTATTCCCGCGCGGCCGCGCCCGAAGCGGCGCTGACCTGGCCAATCCGGAGGCCGGCAACCTCGAGCAACCGCAGGTCGCGGACGTTGAGAAAGCCCGGCTGGATATCGCCGCAATCGCGGACGGCCCGCAGCGGGACGCCATAACTCAAGAGGCGGTTGCAGTGGTCGAGGATGGCCAGATCGCCGAACGCAACCACGCGGTGATCGATTTCGCCCCTTCGCCAGGCGTTGAGGAGGATTTCCGGGCCGACGCCGCTGGAGTCGCCCATGGTAATGCCAAATGTCATTCGATGGTTCCTTCAGTCGTGGCCTCGCCCATCGGCCGGGTCATGACTCCGCGATCGCCGCTCCCGCCGGTACGGGCGTCAGCCGCATCGGCTGGCGCTGCCAGTAGGTGAGCGACCGCCACGCCCACTCGAGCGGACCGAACCGGTAGCGGCGCAGCCAGATCGGGCTCGCGATCAGTTGCAGCACCCAGATCGCCGCGACCACGTAGTACAACTCGTATCGCTCGAGCCGCCCGTACAGCTTGAAGCCATAGCCTGTAAACAGGACGGAGCAGATCACCGAGTGAGTAATGTAGCTCGAGAATGCCATCTGCCCGATAGCCCCCAGACGGCTCGTCAGCCATCGAAGCCACCCCAGTTTGCAGAAGAGCATCAGCATCCCCAGATGGCCCAGCGCGATGGAGAGCCGCCCGGCATCGTAGGTGGAATTGGAGAAGGCATGAATGGCCGGATCGAAGTTGGCGCGAATAATGACCCAAGCCGTGTAGCTGTTCACCGGAATGCCGATGCCGTAGCCGACGAGAGCGATCGTCCCATAGAAGCGAAGGGAACGCTCCGCGCTCAGGACGCCCAGCTTCATCAGGCCCATCCCGATGAACATCATGCTCCAGATGTCCCAGTTGAAAGGATGGTAATACGGCTTGAAATGAAAGAAGGCCACGACCTTGGCGCGCGTCTTGATGACCGTCAGCGGATCGCCGCGCCAGGCCTTAGCGTCTTTCTCCAGTTCCTCGGCCGTGGGCTGATTGAACTTGCGCCACTGCTCGTATTCCTTTTTGGCTTCCGCCTGGTCGTCACTGAGCTTCTGGCCCGAAGCCGCAACCTTCTCGGCGGCGCGTCCTTTTCCGATCATTTCCCTGGTCTTGAAGCCCAAGCCGAGGTAGGCCGCCGCACTGATCGCCAGGATGGTGCAGCCGATAATGAGCAGCCGGCGCGGGGTCGAGTTCCGGAACGGATAGAGGATCAGACCGCACAGGGCATAGGGGTACAGAATATCGCCCAGCCACAACAGGTACGCGTGGACGATGCCGAATAACAGCAGCCACAGCGTGCGGCGGTAGTACACATCGGCCCCATCGCCGCGGCGGTCGAGGCGGGAAGTGAGCAGGATGACACTGGCGCCGAAGACCAGCGAGAACAGGCATCGCATCTTGCCTTCAGCCAGAACATGAAGGACGGCCCAAACGGCCAGATTCAGGCCTTCGGCGCCTCCTGCCACAGTTGGGTTGTCGTAGGCCCCGCCGTACAGGCCGAACGGCACGATGTTCATCAACAGGATGCCGAGCAGCGCGAATCCCCGGAGTACATCGATGGCCGCGATGCGTTCACCGGCACCCACCGGCGCGGGGGTCCCGGGCAAAGAGGCTTCGAGTTCTGCCTGCATGCCACCCTCCTCAAGAATTGGGATACGGATAAGTATCCCACGGGTGGCCTCGTCCGTCAGAATAGTGGTCTTACCGGAAAAGCTCGGACCCTGGCCGCGCTAGAATTGGAAGGTTTGACCGAACTCGCCCGGGTTCTCGAGCAACTCGAAGAGGATCGACTTCAGCGCCTCCATGGGCTGGCAGCCGTGGCCGCGCACGTGGACTCGGTTCTCCGCCAGGCCCATGCCCCTTTGGGCTCCATCGTCCGGCTGGCGGAAGTGACTCTCCGCTGCGCCCTCCGTCTGAAGAGCGCTTTGGCGAGCATGGCAGCCATCGAGGAACTGCGCGCCAACAAGCCCTTCCACCGCGCCCTGGACTTGGCCGAAGAGAATAGCCGGACCCTGTCGTCAACCGCGGCGCGGGTAAGCGCCATCCTTGACGAGGTGAGGGCGTTTACCCGCCCCGACGACGAAACGGGAAGGGTCCGGGTCGGCGCTTTGTTAGATGGGGTTCTCGTGCTTCTCGACGAAGAGATCCAGGGATTGATAGCCGTCGAGAAGTTCTACTCTCAAGATCCAGAGATCGTTTGCCGGCTGGCCCCGATCCGCCAGGCCTTTCTGTACCTGATCGAGAACGCCGTCGAGGCGATGGAGAATCGCGGGACCCTGACGCTGCGGATCGATCAGATCGAATCCGGCTGGAGTGTAGAGATTCAAGACACGGGGCCCGGCGTGGACCCCGGGATCGCGAGTCGCCTGTTCACCCCGGGCGTCTCGACGCACGGCCGTCAGGGTCTGGGGTTGGTGTTGACACAAAGAATCCTTGCATCGCACGGGGGCGCGGTGGAACTGCTACCCTCACAAACCGGGGCCTGTTTTCGGGTACTCCTGCCTGCCGAGCTGAGTGCACCCAAACCGCCGGCACCAGCGACCGGCAGCGACAACTGTTAGGATATTCGACATGGATGGCCTGCCAGACAGCGAAGCCCGGCTCAACTGTTTCGCCCTGGTGACGTATATCCCCGACCCGTTGGGGCGGTTCCTCGACGATCTCCGCCAGGAACTGGTTCCCGGTTGTAGGCCCCGAGCGCATGTCACCATCCTGCCGCCGCGCCCGATCTTCTCGGAACCGGAGGTCGCCAGCGAGCAGGTAGGGGCGGCGGCGATGGAGACCGAACCTTTCGAGATTCAGTGCGGAGAGGTCGCGATCTTCCCGGTAACGGACGTCGTGTTTCTGGAACTCCGTAACGGCGCACGGCAACTCCGGGACCTGCACCACCAGTTGAACTCCAAACACCTGGAGTTTCGGGAGCCGTTTCCTTATCACCCGCACATCACGCTGGCTCAGGACCTGCCTCCCGGCACGGTTCAGGCTGTCGCCGAACTCGCGGACCGGCGCTGGAGGGAGTTCCGTTTCGACCGGAGTTTCCCGGTCGAGAATCTCTCCTTTGTTCAGAGCACGGCTGGCAATAAGTGGATTGATCTG
The DNA here is from genome assembly GCA_046160045.1 of Bryobacteraceae bacterium. Classification (GTDB taxonomy): domain Bacteria; phylum Acidobacteriota; class Terriglobia; order Bryobacterales; family Bryobacteraceae; genus CAZGUX01. Next base: position 8,362 of record JBJXGR010000110.1, on the reverse strand, counting down.
GCCTACCACCCGCTGGGGGCGGCCGAGTCCCTGGTGCGCTAAGCTAATCATTCGTAGCGAAGCGCTTCGATCGGATCGATGCGCGAGGCCTTCACCGCCGGATACAGGCCGAACACCACCCCCACCATCATCGACACGCCAAAGGCGATGGCCACCGACGGAATCGTCACAATCGTCTTCCAGTCCGCGGTCCGGGCGATAAACCACGACAACCCATAACCGAATCCGATTCCAACCAGTCCGCCGCCGACTGAGATCACCACGCTCTCGGCCAGGAACTGCCGCACGATGTCGCGCCGTCGCGCTCCGGTGGCACGCCGAATCCCGATCTCCTTAGTGCGCTCCATAACGGTGGCGAGCACGATGTTCATGATGCCGATGCCGCCCACGAGCAGCGAAATGGCGGCGATCGCCACCATCACATACGTGAAGATCGTCTGCGTCTGCTTCTGCTGGGCCAGCAGCGCGGCCGGGATGGTCACGGTGAAATCCTCCGTGTTGCGATGGGTCTGGTTCAGAATCGCAGTGACGACTTGGGCCACCCGGATGGAGTCGGTGTTGGCCTTCAGACGCAGATCAACGCCATCAAGGTCATCTTTGAGGAAACTGCCCGAGTCCCAAAACCGGTACTGGAACGTGGTGAGGGGGATGTAGATCACGTTGTCGAGGTCCTGCATCCGTCCGCCGGCCGAGCGGCTGGTGGCCGCGAACTGGTCGGCCAGCACGCCGACCACCTGCAGCCAGGTATCGTTGACCTTGACGAAACGGCCCAGGGCCGGACCGAAGCCCAACAGGTTCACCTTGGCCTTCGAGCCGAGCACGCAGACGGCGGCGCTCGCCTCGTTGGCCCCCTCGTCGAAGAAGTTCCCTTCGGCGACGCGGAGGTTGTGGATCACGGCGTAGGCTGGCCGTACCCCGTACAGCCCCGGGATCTGCTGCGCCGGCTTGGGCAGGACCCGCGCCGGATGAAGACGCTTGCGGGGTGAAAGCGCCTCCACCGCGTCGACATTGGCTTCGAGCACGCGGATGTCCCGCTCGGTAAGGCCGGGCGAGGCTCGCCGCCGTTGCTGCAATTCTTCCCGGCTCGTGGCCGCCCGGGAATCCACCAGCACGTTGCGAACCCCCAACTGCTCGATGAACCGCAACGACTCCTCGCGAGCCCCGGCCGCGATGGCCAACATGCCGATGACGGATCCGACGCCAAAAACAATGCCCAGCGCCGTCAGAACGGTGCGGATCTTCTGGGCCCGCATACTGTCCAGGGCCACCCCAAGATCGCGAAAAATCTGGACAATCAGGCGAAAATAACGCATCAGCCTTTCCCGGGAATCCCTTGACCGTTGGCGGGTTTCTGTTCCTGCTTCTGCTGGTCCGGAGCCGCCAAGGCCACTTCCAGGCCCTCGCCAACGCCCGTGACGACCACCTTGGACTCGCCTCGCCGGACAAGCTTGACGTCGAGCGGGGAGAACCCGCTTCCATGCCGTACGTACACAAAGGTCCGGCTGTCGCTTTCAAACAGCGCTTGCGCCGGCACCCACAGCACATTGCTGAGCACCCCGGTCTTCACGGTCAGCCCCACCGTCATTCCCGGGCGCAGCTCACGGGTCGGGTCCTCTAACCCGAGCTTGCACTCGAACCTCCGGTCCCAGGGTGGCCCGTACGTGCCTCCCATGTTCCTGACCCGCGCCTTGTAGGCCTTACCCGGCAGGGCAACTACTTTGACTTCGGCCGCCTGCCCCTCCGCCAGGTGGCCGCGGTCGAGTTCGCCGATGCGCGCCTGCACCTCCCAGTTGTCCAGATCCGGAATCTGCGCCACGGCCATGCCTGGGCGGACAATGTCTCCGACCTGGTAAAGCGGAAACTGCATCCCCATGAAGAAGAAATTGCCTGAGACGTTCTGCTGGACGGAAACATACCCGCAGGAAGCCGCCTTCAGGGTCATGGAGTCGATGTTCTTCTGCGCCACGGCGGCCAGAACCTTCGCCTTATTCAGCGCCGCCTCCTGGATGCGTATGGAGGCGAGCGAAGAGTCCTTTTTTGCGCCCAGATCCTTTTGGAGTTGCTCCAGTTGGGTGCGCGCGGCCTCCACCGCCAACTCGTTCTGGCGCGCCGTAATCGCCGCCAGCAGGGGGTTGCGGCGCGCGTCCAGTTCGGCCAGCGTCAGGTCCGCTTTCGCCTTGATGAGCGCGAACCGATCTTCCTCCTGGCGTGCCTCGCCTTCGGCTTTCGCCTGCAGCACCTTCTGTTCCGCCTCCGCCAGATCCGCCTCAGCCTCGCGAAGTTTATAGATCTGCTCGGTAGTGTCGAACTCCACCACCACTTCGTTCTTCTGAACGAGTTCGCCGGGCCGGCGCAGTTTCGTGATGATGAGTTCCGCGCCTCCGACCATCGGCGCCGTCAGCATCTGCGAGTTGCCGCCCTGCATTTCGCCTTTGGCGGTGACCGTAAACTCGACGTCACCCCGGCGGACGCGGGCCGTGGGAATCGAGTCCGGCACCGGAGCCGAAGCGGCCCTGAACAGGTTCACGCCGGCCCAACCGAGCAGCGCCGCTACCAGGATCAACGCGGGAACGATAACGATGGCCCGGCCCTTCATGGCATTAACTCCTTCGCCTCCGGCTCAACCAGTGCTACCTGTTGTCCCGGACGCAAACCCTTGATCGCCACCTCGTCCGGATTGCGGGTCACGACCTCGATTTCTACAGGCTGAAACCTTCCACCTTTGGTCAGGTAGACGATCGGTTTGCCGTTACGGGAGAACACGGCCTTGGCCGGAATGCTGAGCGCCCCGCTGGCGCGGCCGACGATAATGTCCATTCGTCCGTTCATGCCCGGCCTGAGCCGCGTGTCCGTTTCCACCAGTTGCGCGTGCGCGCGGAAATTACGGGTCGGAGGCCATTCGAAATTCTGCTCCGTCAGGGGCGAGATCATCCGCAGTTTCGCCTTGAGCGGCTTCTCGGGCAGCGAGTCGACATGTACCCGGACCTCATCGCCACTGATGATGCGTCCCCGGTCGGTCTCCTCGAGCTTGCCTTTCATCTCGAGCGAGTCCAGGTCCGGAACCTCGGCAATCGCGCTGCCCGGCCAAGCCCGGTCGCCGACAGCGAACGGCTTGGCGTTCATCCATCCCTGGGAGTAGTTGGAGAGGAAGATGATCATGCCATCCATCGGGGCTCTGATTTCCATTTTTGCCAGGCGATCCTTGGTAATGGCGACCTCGTCGGCAGCCTTGTCGCGAACCCGCTTCAGGGAAGCCACTTTGGCTTGATCGGAGGCGGCGTGCAGATCGGCCGTGGCTTCCTGCACTTTCAGCTTGTCTTCCGCCAAGCCCAGGTTCACCTTCGCCTCTTCCCCCTGGAGGCGGGAGACAATGTCCGCCTTGGAGACCTCCAGCCTGGCGCGCTCCACCTGGTGCCGTGACGAAACCAGATCGCGTTTGTCCTGTTCCAGGGTGATCCGCCCTTCGGCAACGGCCTGTTCGAGCGTTGCTTCCGCCTGGCGCAGAGCGGCCTCCTTTTCGGCAAGCTGTTGGCGCGCCGAACTGGGATCGAACCGGATGACGACATCGCCGGCCTTGACGCGGGAGGCGGCGGGCGCCAGCCAGACAATCCGCAGATCCGGCACATTCACCGGCGAGGTCACCTGTACCGAGCGCAGCGAGAACAACTCGCCCCGGCAGGTGACGATCTCGAGAAACTCGCCTTGCCGCACGGGCGCCGTGGGGAGGGTGGTGGCCGCCTCCACCGCCCGGAATTTCTGTACGCCCCAGGCGCCCATGCCCACCAGGATCATGGCGCTGAAAAGCCACGTCAATATTCGCGACCAGGGCCTCATAGATCTTCGGCCTCAATCTCGACCGCGGCGGAGAGATCCGGCAGCACGCGGGCATCTCCACGCGTCTCCTGGCCACCCAGGGCCGCCGGTTTGGTGATCAGGCGAAAGCGGGCGGGGAAGAAGCGGATCGGACTGTCGAGCGCGGCCGCCGCTACCGGGCTCGCGAATTCCAGCACGGCGTCATACTCCATTTCAGGATAGGCATCCAACCGGACTCTGGCTTTCGCGCCCGGCCGCAACCGGGAGCCGTCCGCCTGGTTCACCTGCGCTTCCACAACCACTGAAGCAGGGTCGAAAATCCGCAGAAGTGCCTGGCCGGAATAGAGTTGATCGCCTTCCTGAGCAGGCCCGATGCTGCCGCTCCGCCAGGTGTTCTGCAGCGCCACCATCCCGGCGATGGGCGCCCGCACCCGTAGGCGCTCGAGGTTCGACCGTGCCCGCTGCAGTCCTACCTTTTGGCGGTCGGTCTGCAGTTCGAGTACGCGTAGGGCGCCGGCCTCGGCCCGGTCCCGCGCCTGCTGGGATTTCTTCAGACTGTCGATCCGCTGTCGTGCGAGGTCTGCGCTCACTTCGGCCTTCAGGCGGTCGATCTCCGGCAGGAGCGGACCCTTTCGCATCTGGATCTGAGCCCTTGCGAGTTCCGCTTCGGCTTCCCGCAACTCAGCTCGGCGCTTCGCCATCCCGGCGCGGGTTTCCGCTTTCTTTTGTTCGATTTGGTGGCCGAGGTCCTCGACTTTCGCCTCCAGGTCGCGGGCGGCGTCGGCCTGCCGGGTGGTGTCGAACTCGGCCAGCAGGTCGCCTTCTTTGACCATGGCCCCGCTCGCCACCAGGCGAACGAGGGTGAGTTGCCCTCCTTGCCCTTGAATCTGCGGAGTCTGCACCGTGAAGGTCTTCGCGGCCTGCACCACGCCGGTGGCGCGGATCATCCGCCTGGCGGCCGATCGCGGTTTGTGATCGGGCGGGCCTTTGGTCTGCCGGGTGGGATCGTTGCCGGACAGCACACTGTGACCGGCAAGCAACGTCGCGGCCAGGCACACCAGGACGTGAGCAGGCTCGCGCATTGCCGATTTCTCCACGTGTTCCAGCCGCCTCCGGGGCTCCCCTTCAACTGCTCATCGAGAATCTCGAATTCGAGGGAGCACGCGGGCGGCCTAACAACCGTTAGACGAATTCGCGCAGAATTCCGTTCACTCTTCCAGACGATTTCTGTTGAGGTTTTGTTCCCGCCCCTGAGTGGCGCCGGGCGACGTTGTTTGCCGCCCGGCGCGGTCCGCTTTCCGTTCAAGTTGTCGGGCGGTCCCAGCGTTCGACGGCGTCGATGAGGTCGCGGTAGGACAGTGCCGAGAGGAAAGCGCGTCAAGCGGCGAGCCCGGAGGTCCCATTCGACGATGGGGACCCAATAGACAAGGTCGAAGCCGGCCTGCCGGCTGAGGAGTTCGAGGACCGCGAGGGCAGAGTGGTCGTGTTGTCTGCCGATGTCGAGGCCGGCAAAGAAGCGTGGGGTGTTCATGGAAGTTACACCGGGTCGGAGTCGTCGGCGAGGGCTGCGGGCGAGAAGGCGGTGCGGCCGACGGGCACAAAGTCGAAGCAATAGAGGCGGCGGAACTCGTGTTCAAACTGAGCGCGGCGTTCTTCTTCGAGGAAGGCCGCGGGAATGCGGGGACAGCCGGAGGCGGGGACGGTGTCGCGCTCCCAGGTGTCGTCGCCGTGGGTCCAGGCGCCGTAGAAGAAGCCGCGGCGGAAGCGGCAGGCGAGAAGTCGAGGCGACGGCGGGTGAAGGCGACCGGGTCGGCGGCGCAAAGGAGATCAGAAATCATTGGTTCCCGAGCCAAGAGTCGCATCGACGGAAGCGGGAAAAAGGCGAAAGTGGAGGTAAGTGATTGAGCGTTCACAACAGAAAAAAATAAAAGTGTTGTGAACGCAACAGGCATACGAATCTGTTGCGTATGTGTTGCGGATAAGCGGCTAAGTGTTGCGGATAAGAGCGGATTTGTAGCGCCTGCGTGGCAAAACTGGAAAAGGTGGTATTGGAAATACAGGAGTTAGGAAAGGGTTCCGGCTTATGCGCAACAATGCGCAACAGAAATAGCGGATAAGGGGGAAAACAGCATCTCCCTTGATTATCGCACGGGATACAAGAGGTTTTGGGGGGAGAGGCGTGTAAGCAGTTGATATTGATGGTTCGATTGTCGGAATCGGGTATGGACGCAGCCGCGAGCTTCAGCGAGCGGTGGCTGGGGGTTATTAAAGAAAAATCCAGGTCTCAAATCAAACAATGCAAAGTCCGTGATTGGTTGCGACCCGTGCGCGAACTTTGAGGCATTCTCAAGGGATCGGGATTCGGAACAGATTAAGGTGCATGGCGGCCTTGACGTAGGCGTAGCTTGATGGCGTCAAGCCCGGCGCGAGGCTGGAGTGCCCAATCACGACTCCCCCCGAAAGTGCGAGCGCATCCGAGGGAGATGTAATGCCCGTGGGCGGCAGTTCGGGCAGCGTTTTTCCCGAGGGCACGGGGATCGCGGCCGTCTTGCCAGGATGGGAAGTCGAACCTTGCTCGGAAACGTAGAAGTACTTTCCGTTAGGCGCCCATCGTGCGAGGCAGAACCCGGAGCAGATACGTCTGGCGTCGCCTCCGGTCGTGGGGATCGCAACCTCAGCAAACCGTGCCTGGGCATCATCTACGGACACGAGCGCGGCCGCCCATAGCCGATCCGCAGAGACGCTCATCACGTTCAGGATCGGATCCGGTCTGACCTTCATACGGCCAGAGCCGTCGCGGTTCATGCGGAAGAGATAGTTGGCTTTTCCATCCGAGACCCGCATCAGGATCTGGCCGTCCGGACCGAAGTAGGGCGCATCTTCGCCGTTGGATGCGATTCGGACGGGCGAGTCGCGGTGGCCGAGCGAAGCCAGCCAGATCTGAGACTTCCCTTGTGCCGGTTTCACGGCCAGGACTGCTTCGGTCCCGTTATCCGCGATGTCGTAGGCGCTGATCTCAAATCCGGATACGAGGAGTTCACTTTGTCCGCTGCCAATATCCGCGGCCCACGGTTGCTTTTCCGAATCGGACGAATTACGCCGCAGCAGATAGAACACGCGACTGCCATCCTTGGAAAAGCTGGGGGATGATGCCGATCCAATGGAAGAAATCTGACGTTCGCCGCGCGAGTCGTGAATCCAGATGGCACTCTGATCCATTCCGAGGGACGTTATCAGGGAGCGGCCATCGGGAGCGATGGCTACGCCCTGGGCTTGTGCCGGGCCGAATGTGACCTGTTCTGGATCGCCTCGCGGAAAACGCTGACGCCACAGGTGGCTCCCTTCCGAAGTGCTCACGGTGAAATACACCCATTTCCCGTCCGGAGCCCACCCGGCGGAGGTGCATCTTCCTTGCGGACCCACCTGCCACCCGCGGGACTTGCCATCGAACGGAACCACGCGACAGGGCTGCCATGCGGCAGTATGGTCCATCTCGATCACCAGGACCCATTTGCGGTCAGGCGATGCATAGGAGAAATGAGCCATGGCGCGCTCATGCTCCGGAACATACACGTCGCGGGCTTCCGATCGGTTCTGGTTTGCGGTAACTACGGCCCTATGGATCCCCTTCTTGATCTCCGAAAAGAGAACGCGGTCCTTACCGAGCCATGTAAGGCCCTCCGCATTGCCTAGGACCTAGGAGGAGGCGAGGTTCACCGCCACCCACAATGGGCACCGCCACGGTGTCCCACTCCGTTCTGGACGGGATGACTATCGAATAGGCCACCTGTGAGCCGTCCGGGGAGAACGCCGGCGCGAATTTCACGCGGGGATCATTCGTAAGTTGAACCGGTTCGCCGTCCGGAAGCGACTTCAACCAAATCTGACCTCGACTCAGGAACCAATCGGCGCTGCGGAGGAATGCCACAGTGCGGCCATCGGGTGAAATGGCGGGCGAAATTGCCGAATCCGTGAAATCCGTGAGTTGGATGTAGCTGTTAGCCGGCTGGGGAGTGTCTCGTAGGGCGAGCACTAGACCCAGGAGGGTTGCGAGGACGAATAAACCGGCATTCAGGGCGAGGCGAACCCTGCTCCGACTGCTTTGGAGTGGCTCGACGATCGGGTGAGTGGATGGGGCTGCCGGCGTCTCAGCGGGGACGTCGGCTTCCACATCACCGTTTGTCTCGGCCGAACGTTCGACAGGCATCAGGAACCGATAGCCGCGACGAGCAACGGTCGCGATGCACCGAGGATTCTCTGCCGAGTCCGATAGGGTCTGCCGCAATCGGGTCATGGCGGCATTCAGGCTGCGCTCGTAGTCGACGAACGTTCCGTCTGGCCAAAGGCGCCGGACGAGTTCGTCCCGAGTGACTAAGGCTTCGTAAATAAATAAGATTTACAACTTGGGCAAGAATGTGTTATTACGTTGGGCATGGACACGGATGCACAACTCGCCCAGTACTTTGCTGGCATGTGGCCGCATCTGGACGAACACGCCCGGCGGGTAGTGGCCGCCAGCAAAGCTGTGGAACTGGGTTATGGCGGCGTT
>JBJXGR010000109.1:0-8795 GCA_046160045.1 Bryobacteraceae bacterium | reverse complement strand
GTGTGACTCTGAAAACCCCGACAGGGAACCTGGACCGGACGGAACTCGCCTATCAGGTGAGTTCGGGCCGCACCGTCGAGTTGTGCCAGCGCACACGCTTTGTGGGCGACAGCACAACCCGCCGGGTTGAGTCGCTGATGCTCTACGACGGATTTGGGAATCCTACGTATCAGTACGACTACGGATACAACGACGGCCCGGCCATGCTCACCACGAATGGCGTTCCGCAGTCCTGCGCGATATCGCCAACCTCCAACTACGAGCGGCTTCGCCTAACCAACTATGTAACCGGTACGGATTATACAGAGGATGCCATCCATCTGCGCAGTCTGCCGCAAACCGAGTTCGTGTGGGGACGGGGAGGGGCGTCGCTCGCCCAAACCTCCTACGAATACGACCGGCGACCGTTGCTGGCGCTGCAAGGGTCGGCTCATCAGCACGATTCTGCCACCTACTCGGTGGGTCGGACACAGCGCGGAAACGTCACCGCCATCGCCCGGTACACCGGGACCAATACGCTGACAAGCGCCAGCCAGTTCGACCTGGCCGGCAATCTGCGCAGAAACCTGGAAGCGAATCAACTGCCGTCGGGCTACGCGGCGACCAGCGATTTAACCAACGATCCCAGAGCGAGGATTGTCTCCTACGCCGATAATTGCTCGGCTGGTCCGCCGGTCTCCTCGCTGGCGTTTCCGACGAATGTTAGCCTTACCCCGGCTGTTGACGGGGCCGCGCGTTTTTCCACCGCCACACAGTACGATTGCTGGTTGGGCCAACCGGTGCAGTTTACGGACATCAACGGCGTCGGCACGAGCTTCTGGTACGGCACGACAGGCCCCGAGACGGACCGTCTGACGCAGACGCTCCAGGGCAGCGGGCCGGCCACCAACCAGGTGAATTTTCAGTACGGAATGACGCTCCCGAGCGTCTTTGTGCGAACCCTGTCCTCTTTGTCAGCCCCTGGGGACGCCGGCATCCGGTCCGAAGTTCAGTACGACGGGTTCGGACGTCCTGTCCAGCAAGGCCAATGGAACGGAGCGGCCTACATCTGGACGGCAACGCAGTACGACGCCGCGAACCGCGTGTGGAAGCGTTCGAATCCGTCGTCGACGGGCTCATTCGTGTACACCGTGACGGCCTATGACTCGTTGGGCCGTCCCACCGGCATTACGGCGCCGGACTCGTCGCTGACAACGATGGAGTACTTCGAGAATCACCGGATGACGACCGACCCGTCGCAGGTGCGAAGCATCATGACGACCGATGCATTGGGGCGCGTGGAAACAGTGACTGAAAACCCGAGGGCCCCCGGGATTGGGGAACCCCTTCAGAATCTGTTGGCCGATCTTGGATCGAGCGCTACGATCACCCAATACGGCTATGACGGGGCGGACCGGCTCCGCGTGGTGTGCCCGCCCGGGGGAGCGATGAGCCGTCCGGCGAATGTATGCACGGGTACGGACCGGGCGCGATCCTTTAACTACGATTGGCTAGGCCGCCTGGTGCTAGCCAACAACCCGGAATCGTCCCAGGTGAATTACTTGTACGATGAAACGGCCTCGGCCAACGGCCTCGGCAACCTGACCAGCCGAACCCAGAATCGGGGAGTCGGGGCTACGGTCTCGGTAACAACCCGCTACAACTATGACGCCCTCAACCGGTTGACGCAAACCGTCTACACGGGGGCGCCGAACGGGATCAGTACCCCGGCGGTGACGTACACCTATGACGTGCATAACCCAGCCATCAGCGGGGCGACCAGCTATCCGAAGGGACGGCTGACGAGGGTGGAAGCCAGCGGGGGATCGGTGACGGCGTTTGATACCATTGACGCCTTGGGGCGGGTGACCCGGTCGCGTCAGATCACCGCCGGAGCGACCTACCGTTTCGGCGACGACACCACGGTCGGCTACACCTATCTGCCGGGCGGCGCGCCGGCGTCCATCCGGTATCCCAGCCAGCGGCTGGTGACGATCACGCCGGACAGCCTGGGGAGGCCGAAGGTGGTGAGCGGCGTGTTGAGCGGCGCCACCAGGGAGTACGTCACTTCAGCGACCTACACCGATCATGGAGCGCTGTCGGTGATGCGGATCAACGGGAATCGAATCCGCCAGGCCTATACGTTCGATCCACTGCGCCTGCAATTGAATTTGGTCAATGTGGACGTGTGCACCGACAACACCGTGCCTTGTACGTCGCCATCGGCGCTGCTCGCGCTGAACAACACCTACACGCGCGCTGGAGAGACCGGGAACGGCGGCGGTGTAGCCAACAACGGAAACCCTCGAAGCCAGACGATCCAGGCGGGAGCTGGGGGCTTCACGGCGCTGCAATTGTACGAGTACGATGGATGGAACCGGTTGCGGCAGTTTCGGGAGCAGCAGCCGGTGAGCAGCGAGGTGTTGAACGAAACCTACTGTTACGACGCACACGGGAACCGGGCGGTATTGGCGCGCCCCGACCTGAGCGCATTGATTCCGTCGGTGGCCACCTGCGGACAGGTAGCGGCGGTGTTCCCTTCCAATCGGATGAACGGGGCCCCCTACGATGCGTCTGGGGCGTTGGGTTCGGATGGGCGGTCGACGTTGCGAGTGGATGCGGAAGACCGTCTGCGGCAAAGCACACCGGCGGGTGGGAGCCCGACGACGGAGTACGAATACGACGGGCAGGGCCGGCGGGTGGTGAAGCGGACCGGGACGGCGGTGACGACGTTTGTCTACGACGCGCTGGGCAATTTGGCCGCGGAGTATGGAGGGACGAGTGGCACGACGGGCGTTCAGTATTTGCACGGGGACGGACTGGGGTCGACACGGCTGGTGACGGGCGGGAACGGGGAAGTCGTTCAGCGGATGGACTACTGGCCGTTTGGGCTGGAGCTCAACAGCCTGGTGACGGAGACGACCTATCGGACGGGGGCGCTCGGATATGCCGTCAACAGCGGCCCAGCGCAGAAGTTTACCGGCAAAGAACGGGATGGGGAGACGGGCCTCGATTACTTTGGAGCGCGGTACTTCTCGGGCGCGCAGGGCAGGTTTACATCCCCGGATGCGCCCTTCGCCGATCAGCATCCAGAGAATCCGCAGAGTTGGAATCTTTATCAGTACGGCTACAACAATCCGCTAAGCAACATCGACATCGACGGGCGATCGGTCTGGTCGAAGGCGGTGAAGGTGGTTGTCAAGGTAGCGAAGACCGGGAATGCGGCGGCCGGTTTCGCCGACAACATTCAAGACGCAGCTACTCTGTTCAATCCGGCTGCATCGCCCCTCCAAAGGATCGGGGCAGGGCTTTCGTTGGCCAGCGAGCTGTTGCCAGTCAGCGTTGGTGACGTAAAAGATGCCGGTCGGCTGTTGGGCGTGATCGATGACGCTGTTGATGCGGGCAAGCAGGTCGTCAGGAACGCAGACGACGTAGCTGATACCGGAAAGAGGATTGAGGGTGTCTATGAGTTTTCAGAGAAAGGCAAGACGTATGTGGGGCAGTCTGGTGACGTCGCCGGGCGTGTGGGCCAGCATCTAGAGTCTGGAAAGTTGGTGCCGGGGACGACCGTTACTGTTACTCCTGTGCCGGGTGGCAAGACTGCCCGTGAGGTTGCTGAGCAGAAGAGAATCAACCAACTCGGTGGCACGGCAAACAGGCCTGGCTCGCAGACTACTAACCAGCGAAACCCCATCGGCCCGAAGCGCCAGAAACGTGTCGAGGACGAATATGGCCCACTCAATCAGAATTGAAGTCAATTCTATGGCTGAGGATGGAATCCAAGAGTCGTTAACCAAGCATCGAAAGCGCAACGCTGATCTGAGACAGGTGCTGGTGGGCAAGGGCGTGAGCCTTACTGAACAGCGTCCTACTGACGTTCACTTCTGGGTGTGGAGTCAGCGAGATGCCGCTGTTCTTGCACGGGAACTGTTCAAGAAAGGCTTCCTCGTCAAGCTTCTGTCTCCCTCGCCGACGCCGGACGATGAAGCCAGATGGGGCATTGAAGCAGGGGCGCTCGTTGTGCCAGATCAGATTCTTGGAGATGAGTTCACCGAGGGGATGGTGAGGCTCGCGGCCCAATGCGATGGGGTCTATGACGGCTGGGGCACTGAAGCTTGACGTCACTGAGCGGGCTAAGAGTTCGCAGGTAAACAAGTAGGGGCGAAACGGGTCAGCCTGAACGCCGCGATTTTCATCCGCACCCTTTCTTCGAAGCCCGCCCACTCAGCAGATTGGGATGACGGTCGAGCAGGATGGAAACCTGGGGACGTCCAATGCGTTTCCTGAATCCGGGGTGGGCGGCAGTGCTTGGTCGGCTTTTCATGCCACATTGGGTTTTCAGGCGGTACGGCTGGAGGGCGCACCCGCTCTCTGGAAACTCGGAAACGCCGGACGTCCCCGTGTTTCCGATGGATCCCCCAACGACCCGGTGGGCTTGCGGGGCCGCCTCAAGCAAACCGAGGCCCTCGGCATCTCGGCCACGTTTTACACTGGGTACGATTCGATGGGCCGCGTGACCCAGTCTATCCAGGGCACCGCCGGCGTGTACTACACGCTCAACTACACGTACAACCTTGCCGGCGGGCTGGAGACTCAGACGTACCCCTCCGGGCGGCAGGCTAAAACCTGTTACGACCCCAGCGGCCAACCGGACAACGTGCAAGGGCGGTCGCCGTGGAACCTGGGGTTGGATGTGCCGTACCTGACGAGCCTGACGTACACCCCGCACGGGGCGCCGGAGACGGTGAACCTGGGCAGCGGGGCGGTGGAGACGCGGGGGTACAACACGGGGCTGCAACCGTCCAGCGTGTCGCTGGCCAGGAGCGGCGCGAGCCTGCTGAGCCTCAGCCTGTGCTACACCTGCGGGGGGAACAATAACGGCAACGTGCGGCAGCAGACGATCACGATTCCGGGGGCAGGCTGGACGCAGAACTACGGCTACGATGCCTACAACCGGCTGAATACGGCGACCGAGCCAGGGTGGTGGGCGCAGACGTATGTGTACGACGGGTGGGGCAATCGCGCGGTGCTGGCGGGGAGTTGGGTGCCGAACACGATGTGGACGCCGCAGACGCCCAGTCCGTCGAGCGTGCCGTATACGGGCGCGAACCGGTGGACGGGAGCGAGTTATGACAGCGCCGGGAATGTGACGCAGGTGGGGACGGCGGCGATGACGTACGACGGGGAGAGCCGGCAAAAGAGCGGGGGAGGCGCGACGTATTTCTACGATGCCGACGGGAGGCGGGTGCAGCGGGGCTACCTCGGACAGACGACGGTATGGGTGTATGACGCGTTCGGGCGCTTGGCGGCGGAGTATGCGACGGCGGCGCAGGCGTCGTTGGGGCGCCTGTGTCCGACGACGGACCATCTGGGGTCGGCGCGGGTGGTGACGGCGCGGGACGGGGAAGTGGTGCGGCGGTACGACTACCTGCCGTTCGGCGAACAGATCCCGGAGGGGAGCGCGGGCCGGACGGCGGCAATGAAGTACACCGGCGGCTTGTTCGCCGATGGGCATAAGGCGCGGTTTACCGGCAAGGAACGTGACGCCGAAACGGGGCTCGATTACTTCGGGGCGCGGTACTTCTCGGGGGCGCAGGGGAGGTTTACGAGCGTCGATCCGGCAATGGAGAGCGCCGACTCGTCAAATCCACAGAGCTGGAATCGATACACGTATGCGCTGAATAACCCGCTCCGTTACACAGACCCAGACGGGCGTGTCCCAGTCGAGACTTTCCTCGATTTGGCCTCTCTTGGAAAGAGTGTGTGGGACTTTGCGAGGACGCCGTCGTGGGCTGGCGCCGGATATGTTGCATGGGATGCGGCATCGGTCGCTCTGCCATACGTTCCTGGTTCATGGGTTCGCAGGGTTGCGGAGTTGGGACATGCTGGACTCGAAGCCGCCAGAGGTGTAGTTCGATTCGAGAATTTGGTGGAAGCCGCGGCAGCGAAGCGCTACTTGAGTGAAGGCGTTGGGTTGTTGGGAGCGGGAGACGATCAGGTACGTTCCGTGCTGGGCTTGTCTCGTACGGACAAAGCCGCCGATTTCCTCGGGGTCACCCAGAGTGGTAAGTACGTCATTGGCGAGGCGAAGGGTTCCGATCTGGCATCCGCCGTGTCGCAGTTGGACAACACTGCGAAGGGTCTCCTTGCCAAACAGGGCGACGTTAGATTCTCAGCGGAAGTCGTCCTCAAGAAGGGGCAGGCACTCGATCCTCGGTTCCGCGTCTCTGGCAATCAACTCCAGCGTCAGGTTTGGAACGAGAAGAAGCGCATTTGGGACTGGGAGATCCAGAAGGCGCAAGGCCAAGCGATCAACGTCCGCTATGTTGATTGACGACCATGGCCTTCGACGTTGGAATCCATCTTTGGTTCGACCAGCCGAATGAGGAAGGGTGGGCTCGCCTCTTTCGCGAATGCTTGAGGGCGAGCCTGGGCCCCACCCCACCGGCAACGCCCTTGCTGCCGAACATCAATGTGGGCCTGAGGCTCTGCCGACGTTCTGAGAACAGCGTTGTTTCGGCGTGGACCATCCCTAGCGCCGACGTACCGCAGATCGCCGACGCGGATCTACCATCCGTTAGACGGGATAGCCTCTTGCAGGCCGATCTTGGTTTTCCGTGTGTTTTGTACTCTGCCCAGCAGCAGCAGCTAGAGGAGACCGTCCATCCTCTGTCGATCCGTCTGGCAGGACCGGAATTTGACGTCGATGGCTACGAATACAAACGCAACGGGTTGGTGCGGTTCAGCTTCTCGAACATCAAGGTCTTTGGTGTCCCCCCTGAACTGGTAGAACACACGCGAGCGGCGGTCCCTGCTGGCCAGCAGGACCGATACCTGCGGATGATCTCGCGAATCAGCCGCAACTATGATGTCGTGCTGGATGTGGCGCGTAAGGTTATTGAGCGGCTAGACCCATCACACCTGCTCATCTGTACGGAGTTGGAGGTCCACCCGTTAACAGCGCACGCGCTGTACCATCGCCAAATCGAGGACTTCCTGGGGGACCTCAACTGGATCGCAGATCTCCACGAGCGAGGAGGTCTCTATCTTTGCTCGGAGCAAAGTGGCCACCTGATGCCCCCGAGGCGAGAATCGGGGGATTACGGATACCTTCGGGTGCAGAGGGGCAGTGTCGCAGATGTCGTGTCGAGACTGGAGCACCGTCTGCAGCAACGGAGGGCTAGAGGGGGCTTGAATGAGTTGTCAGGCGATGATGTTCGCCTTGCGCTTTCGTCAGGGGCTGGAAGGACAGTGGAAGCCATGCGCGACAGCATTATCGTTTGTGCCGAAGATGGGCCGTTCGCGTACGTGGAAGATCCCCTTTTTGATCTGTTCGACTTGGCGAACTCTACTACAAACACCCAGGTGCACTGATCGGGAGGCTCAAGCATTCCATCGCCCGCCGTGGTTCTGCGCCAAGCCCTCATCCGGCAGGCGTGGGAGCAGCACTGGCGGTCGCTGGGGGCTGGCTGCGGAGAAGACCATCGGCCGCAGTTCGGCGCAGCGTTTTGGGCGTGGTGGATGATGGCCACCGACGTTGGGACCCTCCTGGCGCTGCGGGCCGCGGGTGGGGAAATGGCACGTTGAGCGCAGCGGAAGCTTCCGAAAACAGGTTGATAGGTTGATAACCGGGCTGCGGGCTCGGGGTTGTCAACTGTGTCAACCGTTGTCAACCAGATTCGGGGCGCAGTGGCTGGCCACACGGTGAGATCGGGCTACCGGCTGGAAATAGGCGCCTGGGAGGACCCGACGGAGCTTTGGGCGAGCTGGGCTCGGGCGGCGGCGAGGATCTGTTCGGCTTCGTCGCCGGGGAGTTCGTGGCGGATGCGGAGGGCATCGGCGAGGCGGTGAATTGGGTAGAGTTCGGCTCGGACCAGATCGTGGGCGCGCTGGCGGAGTCCGCGCAGGTGGCGGCGGGTTTCGCGCCAGTCGGTGCAGCCCTGGCTGAGCCAGAGCATGCACAAAGCCTGGGACGTGTCGGAGCGTGGGCGACGCCGGTGGCATCGCTGCGGTACCGGCAGTGGCCGAGGGTGCCGGGGCCGGGGATGACCGAGACGGCTTCGAGGCGGATGCCCAGGGCGGTGGCGACGGCGGCGTGGGCAGCCTCGTGGAGCGCCACAACCCATTGGTGACAGCGGGCGGCGCGGTCGCCGCCCGTGAATATGGCGCTGGCGATCGAGAAAACCGGGACAGCTATGAATTCCCGATTTGAGGCGACGGCGCGGGGGTTGCCATTGGGGCGAAAGGGTTACGCCGGCGGCTGGCAGAAGAAACCGGTCGGCTTTTAGAGTTGCCGGCTCCCGGTCGTGCCGGGAGGAAGGAGCCGGCGCCCGAGGTGGTCCCGATGGAAATCGGGAATTCATAACTGTCCCCGTCTCCAACATCTGGGTTCACCAATGTCGGGCAGTTTCAGCAATTTGGCAAAGCGGTTTCCGGCGGCCTGAGAGAAGTAGCTGGGGAGGGCGTGCAGGCGTTTCTCGGCGGCAGTGCCATCACGGGGAAGAGCTTCTCGACCGGTGCGGCTTTCGATGTCGGGGGAAAGCGGGGGGAAAGCGGGGACAGACGGGACGTTTCAACCGTCAGAAGGGAAAGGAAACCTGGGGACGTCCAACGCGTTTCTATATTTTCCCTGAGAACTTTCCTCGCTACACCCACTACTTCAACAGAATGCCCCGCATGCCCCGAGCTGTGCTGCCCGAAGTCGCACACCACCTCACCCACCGCGGCGTCAACCGCGAGCCCATCTTCATCGAGGACTTTGATCGCCACGTCTACCTCGATCTTGTGGCCAAGCAAGCTAAACGCTTTCAGGTCAC
>JBJXGR010000108.1:0-2623 GCA_046160045.1 Bryobacteraceae bacterium | reverse complement strand
GGCCACTGTGCAAGTCTGAGGCGAGAGTTTTCAGGAGAGCCGGACGCGGGAAATCTGCACCTCCGGTTCGACGAGGGGAGAGGGGCCGCAGTTCAGGCTGTCGCTTCCTCTCCTACTCTACGGCCTCGGATTGGCGACCTTCATCCGAGGCCCGACCGCAGGGGATGGCTCCAGGGCTCAGTCCTTCGTCCCGGCTCCGCGCGACAAAAAAGGTCGCCCGGAGCCACCGGTCATTCGATCTTTTTGAACCAGTGGTAGAACCGCGCGACTTCGTGGAACCCTTCCGCCCGGTAGAGTGCGTTGCCGGCGTCGTTGTCCATAAGACATTCCAGGTGCACCGCCTCCGCGCCCAGGCTCTGGAAGTGGGCATTTGAGGCGCGCAGCATGTCCCGGCCCAAACCTTTCCCCTGCATGTCGCTCGCAACGGCGAGGATGTCGATAAAGCCAAGGCGCGAGAGAGGGTCATAGGTTCCGGTGGCGGCGGCGACAATCCGCCCGCCCACCTCCCCGGCGAGGACAATCTGGGTTTCCCAAACCTTGTCCAGACGCGATCTCCAGCGAGTCCGCCAATCCTGCCCGCCGGGAGGGCCGAACCGCTCGTCCAACTTCTTGTACCAGGTGATCGGTTCGAAAGCCTCCACGATCATCGGGTCGATGACGCCGCGATCGTCCGGCGTGGCGAGTCTGGCGGTCAAAACGCTCATGGCTATTTACCTTGGGGCTTGAAGTTCAGATGACGGTCCAGGAACGGGAAGGCGTCGACCGCGTAGACAATGTGCCCGCCACCATGGCGCGACATGCGGCCCTTTTCCGGAATGCCCAACCGGCGATAGAGGTCCTCGACGCGATGCATCTCAATTTCGGGGAAGCGCTTGGGCGTCATCACCACCCCGTCCAGGTCGCCCACCTCCGCCATGAAGGCGCGCGGCGCCACCATGAACGCCATTTCGGAGTGCGTGAACTGGTTCAACACTCCGAAGTTGAACGGGTCGGTATAGGGATAGAACAGATACGATGTCGACTGCGTCAGATCGGTGGTTTTGAGCGTGTCGTCGTTGTAGTTGGCCGTGCAGATAACCACCTTGAATCGCGGCTCGGCCGGCCCCACGCGGAGTGAGGTGTAGCCGCCATAGGACAGTCCCCAGAACGCGAACCGGTCCTTGTCGACAAACGGCAACGTGGACAGGAAATCGATCATGCGGCCGGCCTTGCGGACTTCGAGGCCAATCGGCAGTTTGGCCAGCAGGTGCGAACGGCGTACCAGGCGCGTCCGCTCCTCCGATTGCTGCACCGAGATCATCGGCGCGAAAACGACATACCCTTTCTCCGCCAGTTTCTTACCGAAGCGGTTGTACATCTCCTCGCTCGCTTTGGAGGTCTTCACGCCCAGCGCGTCTTCAGGCCGGTTGCCGTAGCCGTGCTGCGTGAAGACCACCGGCCGGCGCTCGCCGGATCGAATGGATTTGGGCACCAACAGAATCCCGTACGCGTGAACCCCCTCGTACAGCCGCACGGACAGCCGGTATCCGGTGAATCCGGGCTCGTCGTAAAGCGGGACCGACTGGGCGTCGAACGGTCCGACGGGTTCGGGATATCGTCCGATGGAGTCGTGGAACGCCTCCACCTTTGGCCGGACCCAGCGCTGATAGGCATCGAGGGAACTGGTGTCCGCCTTCCAACTCAGCTCGCGCGTCGAGTAGCTTTCGAGCGCCAGATTTCGGAGGCGGGCCTGCCACTGCGAGAACTGTGCGTTGGCCAATTCCGCCAGCCGTTCCGGATCGATCGCGACCTGATGTGCGGCAGGCTCGCGCACCGGCGAAGGCTGGAGCGTGGCGGCGAGACGCGCGATCGCTCGCGCGCTGAACCCAGGACCCGTGAAGGGATCGGGCACGAAGTCGAACGACGGCGACTGGTTCAGGGATGAATAGTACGCGGCCACTCGCTCCGATTCCCTTTTCGCGCGCGAGACCCGCTCGGATTCGATCCTGGCACCGCCCGCGCCGGCATCGACGATGAGATGCCGCGGCGCAATCAGGCGTCCGATCTCGGCGTCCCCGAACCGCACCAGGTGGCCCCACAGCATGCGGTCTTCGGGTTCTTCGAACGCCCTCTCCCGCTGGTCGAAGTAGCCCGAGACCAACACCGCCTTGAGCCGGTCATCGAGCGCGCCCGCATACATTGCCGTCAGACCGCCCTGATCGTACCCGGCGACGCCGATGCGCGAACTGTCCACCGCGGGTAGCGACGACAGAAGGTCCACTGCCGAGATCACCTGCTCGACCTCGCTTCCTATCAGGTGATGCGCGGTCTGATACGCCAGGCGGTTCAGCCAGCTTCGGTCGTTGATCCATGGTTGCGAGAAGGTGCGCCGCTGGGTGAAGAAGGGAGCGAAGACGACATACCCGCTGAGCGCAAGACGGCGTGCATACTGAGACTCGCGGGGAAGCCTGGTTGTCAGTCCTGTGATGTCGGCCGCGGAGTGAGTGGCATCCGGGATGGCGATCACCGCGGGGAAGCGCCCCGCTCCTCCGGGTGTGAGCAGAATGCCGTACTCTCGCACGACCTGCCCCATGGTTGGGCCGATCGTGCCCGTGCGGAGAATCGGCCACGAGACCAACTCCAC
>JBJXGR010000107.1:0-3525 GCA_046160045.1 Bryobacteraceae bacterium | reverse complement strand
AGCCGACAAAGATTCGCAGAAGAAGGTCGGACGACGGAACCAACGAGACCTCAGGGAAAGAGCGTTCATGGGGAAGGGGGACGTGTGTCTTTCCCTTGACAAACCCCTATCATGGATGTCCCGGTTTCCCCCTATCCTCCGCCCAGGTGAGGTCAGTATAAACCGAGCTGCGTGCCAAACGACGACTCAACTTGAAAAACTCTTGCCGAAAGGTCACCGGTAAGGTAAAACTATGACTGTCCTGGACGCGCTCAACTGGCCGGTTTTGAGGTGACCCCGACTGGCCGGTTTTGAGGTGTCCCCCGAGGGAACAAGGTCGAACTGCATGGCCCAATCGCATTTCCTAAAAATCAGAAGCCACGGTCTTTGACCCCAAGGCCCCACGCTGAATTCCGGTATCATGGATGTCCCAGTTTCCAACCCAGTTTCCAACCGGTTTCCACCAGTTTCCAGCGAACCTGAGGAAGTCCCTGGTTCCCCGCATGACTGATGACCACAAACGTCATTCTTGGAGGGCGGTGAGAAACTCTGCGACGATTGTCACGTCGTCTTCGGCACGCGGAGTGAGCACGATAGGAGCAAACTCCGGGTTGATGGGCGACAGTGTAATCCGTGAATGCCCCCATTCGTTGTCGGGGTCAGAAAGCTTGTCCGAGGAATACCGCTTAACCGTGTAAGCACCTCCCGTCTCTGGGTCAGCCGTTCCCCTATATTGGGCCAGAACGATCTTGCCCTGCCGAGTGCCCGTTGGGTGTGCCCGGAAGACACAATAGTCGCCATCGTGAATGCGGGGTTCCATCGAGCGCCCGACAGCACGTGCAACAAACATCTTGTCGTCGAGCCGCCCGGCTCCGTCGGCTTCAACCCAAGCTTCCGGCTCCACCTCCTCACCCTTGCCGAAGTAACCAGCTGCGGCTTTTAGCGAGTACAAGGGAAGCAGTTTCTTGAAAGCCTCCGTCTGGATGCGATAGGACAACCCGAAAAGAGTGTAGTGAACTGATGCTGGTTCCAGTTGGTTCCAATAGGTCGATGGTTTGTAGGCGAGCACTTCTAGGCAAAGAGTGTGAAATGAGAGACTTACGGACGGGCGAGTCCAGCCCTGAAAAGGCTGGCGTCGGCGGTTCGATTCCGTCCCTGGCCACCACTCTAAGTTCTTCATAATTAACTGTTTAGCTACCTGTTCTTCCGCCTGTGTCAGATTTGTGTCATAGACTCTCTCCAAGGCCTTGTCTTGACGGGCTTGGTGTTCGGGAGTCATTTCGCCTAGTGTCGATCGATTGTGGCTGGGCTGTCCGCCAAGGTGCTTGCGATAACCTCGACGTCCTCCCCCTTCCCTCGAAGATCGGATGCCAACGTGTGGCGAAATCGGTGCGGGTGCGCGCCTTCCACCCCAGGTTTGGGCCCAATTGACCCCACCCTTTGAGGAGTCACCATGCCGGCGCCACCACTTTCGGCCGTTGTGGTCATCGGTCCACAAGGGAACAAAGAACTTCCAAGGCCGGTAGCGCGTTCCGTCTCAAAACGGCACAGTGAGTCCCAACAGAGACGTATTCTTGACGGCGTGCTCCGAAAGAAGTGCCTGGCACCATTTGGATGGACAGCTTGGAAACTGGTGCCTGGTACCAGAATTGGTCTACTCAGCGAGGTGCAGGGAAAGTGGCAGCCTTTGGGCCAGGCACGTCTTTTTTCGTGCCAGGTACCACTCCCGGCGGCGTTCGAGGAGGAAGATAAGCGAAGACCTGGGTGCCCGCGCTACTACAGCAATGGCAGTGTCGGTGGTTCCGGGAGCGGGGAACGCATGACCTCCTGGGAATGAAGGCGCATATTCCCTCACCGAACCGAACAAGCCCACGGACCGAGTTCCTTCCAGTACCGTGCCATCCGGACGCGGACTCATTTCGGTACGTTTCGCCCGAAGCGACCAGCACCTGCGGATCCCGCCGCAAGAAGGCCATTCACAAGACTCGGCCGGGCGGAAAGCTGCCTTCGGCCGGTTGTTTCGCCTGAACGCGACGCCTCGTGCCATTGGCACGAGAAGGTCCAACTCCAGGGGCCGGCAACCGACTTCGGGTGGTGATAGAGCCCACGCACTGGAACTCCACACCGGCCAGCCTTGCCGGAAGCCCATAGCAGCCGTCACCCACCCGCGCCGATCCTTTCGGTAGAATACGAGGTCTCATGAAACTGATTTCCCTGCTTGCCGTTTTTGCCGCGTCCGGTTTCGCCTAGAATTGGCAAGCCGGGGTGGCGAAGACCCTCATCACCCCTCGCGAATCCATCTGGATGGCCGGATATGCCTCCCGCACGAAGCCGTCCGAGGGCGTCCGCCAGGAGATTTTCTCGAAGGCCCTGGCACTCCGGGACGGCAACGGCCGCACCGTCGTGATCGTAACCCTTGACCTGGTTGGGATCAGCCGCGAGCAGGCCGCCGAGATCGCCGCACAATGCCTGGGGAAGTTCAAACTCGAACGGCAACAGATCCTGTTCAACGCCTCCCATTCGCACAGCGGTCCGCTGGCAATGGAGCGCGAGTCGTACCGTCTGCCTCCGGATCAGGTTCCGGTGATTGAGCGCTACGGCCGGGAGTTGATCAACAACGTGGTCCGCACCGTGGCCGCGGCGCTGGAGAACATGGCCCCCGCCGAACTGGCCTTCGAACAGGGCTTCGCCGGGTTCGCCGTCAACCGGAGGCGGGTGGGCAATCGACAGTACCCCGGCCCGGTCGATCAGGACGTGCCCGTCCTCGCCGTACGCGGCGCGGACGGAAAACTGCGGGCCGTGGTCGCCGGGTACGCCTGCCATGCCACGGTCTTGAGCGATTACCAGATCAACGGAGATTGGCCGGGATACGGCCAGAAGGAACTGGAGCGAGCCAACCCTGGCGCGGTCGCCCTGTTCGTGGCCGGATGCGGCGCGGATTCGAATCCACTCCCGCGCCGGACCGTCGAGTTGGCGCAGACCTACGGGCGCGTCTTCGCCTCGGCCGTCGGCGAGGTACTCGAAGGCAAGATGCGTCCGGTGCGGGGAAACCTGATCGCCGCCTTCGAGACGATCGATGTCCCGTTCCGCACGCCGCCCACCCGCCAGGAACTGGAAGAGCGGCTTAAGGACAAGAGCGCGACCCCGCGGCGGCATGCCGAACGGCTGCTGCGGATTCTCGAACAGGACGGCAAACTCCCCACCACTTACCCGTATCCGATCCACATTATCCGGTTCGGCGATGCCGTGAAGATGATCGCTCTCGGCGGCGAGGTGGTGGTGGACTACGCGCTCCGCCTGAAAGGCCTGCACGGATGGAACGACACCTGGGTGGCCGGCTATTCGAACGACGTCATGGCCTATATTCCGTCGGAACGCGTCCTGCGCGAAGGAGGTTACGAGGGAGGCGGCGCGATGTTGTACCAAAACCATCCAGGGCCGTTTGGCGAAGGGATCGAAGAGACGATCGTCCGGGCTGCCGGATCGCTGGTGGCCAAGACCCGCTGACGCCTACTCGTAGCGAAGGGCCTCCACCGGATCCAGGTT
>JBJXGR010000106.1:0-3902 GCA_046160045.1 Bryobacteraceae bacterium | reverse complement strand
AGCCGACAAAGATTCGCAGAAGAAGGTCGGACGACGGAACCAACGAGACCTCAGGGAAAGAGCGTTCATGGGGAAGGGGGACGTGTGTCTTTCCCTTGACAAACCCCTATCATGGATGTCCCGGTTTTTTGAGGGAACCTCCCGAATGGCTGGAGTTGGACGACTGGAAGCAGGAATGGTCGGCCGAGGAATGGCGGGAACTGCTGCGCGACCACCGCCAAGAGGAGCCGTTCCGAGTGGAACTGCGGGACGCTACAATGGCGGGTCTCCCGTTGGGAGAAGGGCTCCGATCGCAACTGGAAAAGCAGTTGGGGAAGCGGCTCCGCCCGGGGAAAGCCGGTCGACCACCCAAGCAGGCAGCAGCGGACGCCGGATCGGGAAGTGGTGCCGGAGAGGCGTCGTTGTTCGGTGCAGGCAGAGCCAATTAGAGACTCGTGGTCAGATCCAGCGATTGAAAACCTGCAAAGGGGACACTGTCACGGGTTTCCACCGGTTTCTCACGGATTTCGTTCAAGAAATCTGCAAAGCGGTTGCAGTCCCGGTTTCCCCCGGGTTTTCCGGGGTTCACGTTCTCCGGTGCGCTTCGATTTGGAACTGTCGTTCGACTTGGTCTACGCGTGTCGACTTACCTTACGTTGTATGAATTGATCGTACTTGTCTGCCATGACGAAAACATAGTCGCAAATTGCGACTGCGAAGTCGTAAAGATCCTGGGCCTCCCACTGGTCAAAAGTCGCATCACTGGCGTGCGCCGCTAAGTTGCGGTGCTCGTGCAGCTCTCTTCCCCACGCCAGAAGCCTGTCGTCGATAACCTTTTCCTCATGGAGATCTTTCAGCCCCTGTGCCAGCATGAGCCTGTCGGCTTTACCTTTTGAATGGAAATGCCGCGCGATGGCTTCAAGTGCTCTCCCGCTCATTGCCACACTGGCTATATACGCGCTTGTGTGCAGACATTTCCGGGCTTCATCCAAGCAATCGCGGATCTTCTTTGGGATCGATGTTGACAGCTCTGATTGAGGTTGCGGCCAAACTCGAGTGGCGTCAGTCCACTCCTCTATGTCTCCCGCGAGGGTTTCTGCATAGCGTATCAATGACTGAAAGGCGACCAGAGTACTGCCGCAGACTGTGCAACGTAACAAGCTCACACGTTCACCACCGCTTACAGTGGGGTCATCGACGTCACTGGCGAACAGTCGTCTAGCTATCCCTGTCACGGTGCCTTCCACACGAGCGTGACACCGCGGACATTCGACAAGAATCGATTTATCGTTCACGATGGAAGTCAAGAGGATGTTACCACAGGGGAAACCTGGGGACGCGACGGTACGTCCGGGGCGAGGGTTTTTGCGCCTTATTCGATGACCTCCGAAATATGGGCACACACACGCCCTTCTTCGGCAAGCAGGCGGACACGCCTTCGCAAAAAGTCCGGCAAGCCGATAGATCCGTTCAAGATCATCGTCAAGTCGTGGCCGTTTACGACGAAGAACGATGGAGACTTCCCCCGCGTGATCGCCTCCCGCGCCGGGGCGCTCACATCGTTTAAAGCGATAAGGACACCCCTCGTGAATGTTGACTTCCCTTCTATCTTCCCTCGGAAGACCAGCAAGTCGGCTTCCGGCAGAGGAGATTTCTCCCATTTCGATTCCAACAGATAGACCTGACCATCCAGCAGGAACGAACCATCAATCTGTTCGCCAACGACGCGGAAAGGCTGACGCGGCTGAAGCTCGAACACCTCAAAGAGACGATTGAGCAGCTTTTCGAGCGCTAAACCGGCCCTGTTCCGGTCGGTATCGGCAGCCAGGGCGAAGAATTTGTCCTGCAATGCTCGAAGTTCCTCTGTGCGATTACGCGCTTGCGCCGCTTGCTCGTTTTCATGGGAGCCGGCAGCATGACCGTGCGGCGTCGCGCGGCCTTGAAGGAGCCGAGTCACAATAAGGCGGCATCCTTCCGATTCCGCTCCGGTACTCTCGCTGTAATCGAGAATATCCGTCATTAGCCTACCGACCACGGGGTTGTCTTCCTTCTGCCAGAACGCCCGCAAGCGATTCGCCTTCGAGCCGCTTCCGTAATCGTATCGGGGATCGTAGATGTTTTGGCCGGTGCTTTCGCGGACGAATTCGGCCCGTGAGATCAGACATTTGGTCGAGGCCCTCACACTCTCACGGACCAGCCTTTGCCCGCCTTGGCGATTGCCGCCGCGATGCAATAGAAGGCGTCTTCGAGCAATGCCCAATCCCGTTTGAGGTCTGGCGGCCCGTCCTTTCTGGTGTAGAGCGATGGAGAAAAACACTCATTCCTGAGCACATGAAAACTGACTTCAACAGGTCCCAAGCGGGCCCTTCGCCTTTGCAGATCGACCTCCCACGGTGCCGAAGGCCCGCCGCGCTTCGTGACTTTTCGAATGAGAGCGTCCAACTCGACCGCATGTTGTCGAAAAAGCGCCGCCTGGTCCACCTCCCAAATCGGTATCCCATCCGGCCTCCAAGCAAGACCTAACCCGTCGAGACGCAGCCATGCCCGAAGTGCCTGCTCCACCGGGCCAGGCACTTCGGTTGACCCATTGGACCAGCGGCGTACGCTTCGCGAAGCGACGGACAAAAGGCGCGCCGCTTCTGGGTCGGAAAGCGATAGTTGCTTGAGGCTTCGGCAGAATTCGGAAGCGGACATCATGTCAATATCGTATCAGACACATTGTCCAGTGACATGGACGGAATGCCGACAACCGAACCCTCTCACGCTGCGCGCCGTCCGGCGTTGGGGGGAACCTGGGGACGAACAATGGACTGGGGTTTTCCTGTCACTCGCGCCGACCCCAAGCCCGATCATAGGCGGATACTGGATCGCCTGCCGGTTCCCATCTCGGCCACCCGCTGCCCGCTCCCTCGATCCGGTGCGAAGCGAGTTCTGCTCGTCCTACGGAATGCATCCGGATCGAAGAAGCAGGGGGCACTCGGAGGGGCACTCGGGGTCAAAGACCGTGGTTCAGATTTCCGGCAGCGCCCCCCGGATTTTCCAACGAGCCGGGCGATCTTCGCGAAAGCCGCCCGGCGGTCCAGCCCTTTTCGACAAAGCCCGCTGGCTGACCGTCGCGGACTACATCACTGTTCCGCAGATCGGGTGTCCCTCCGGAGAGAAGGGACCGTTGAGTCCAGTCACGCCGCCCGGCGCTTCTCCGCATCCTCCCGCGCGATCCGCTCCGCCACCTCCAGCAGGGCATCCTCCGCCCCCGGGAACCGCCGCAGCACTTCCCGTAGCGTTCCGTTTCCGGCCGCCGTTCGCGCTCGCTCTCCGCGACCGCCCGCCGGCTTCCGGTATCCCGCCTCCAGCGCCCATAACCGCGCCAGTTCCTTCATCGCCTCCAGCGCCACCCGCGGTTTCCGCTCGTGCCGCCCGTACATCACCGTCATCACTTCCCGCATCCAGTCCAACCGCTGGAGCAACTCGTCCTGCCGTTCCGCGTCCTGTTCGGTCCGCGCTCGCCCCGCCGCCAGTTCTCGCGTCAGGTGCTCGGTCCGGTGCCGCGACAACGCGCTCTTCGACACCTCGTACCGTCTTGCCACTACCCGGCAATTCGTCCCTTCCATCAGCGCCATTTCCATCGCTTTCCGCTTAGGATGCCGGCAAATTGAACATTTGGGTTCCTGCATCGTTGTAGATAACCCGCCAATGGGATCTCACGTGTGTCTACACATTCCACGCCGCCAGTCGCTCTTCACCGCCGGTCCGATTTCTCCTGAATTCCTCTCCCTTAACGACTTACGTTCACAAAGGTCATAAAAATAATTTTCCTTCAACTGCTGTGACTTACAAGTCTGCCCCCTCAAATTCCTCTGGACATCCCCTCATCCTGAAAGTAGAAAGGATCCCTCAATGACCTCGAGCACCAGTAGGGCCGC
>JBJXGR010000105.1:0-15723 GCA_046160045.1 Bryobacteraceae bacterium | reverse complement strand
AACTTAAAGCCCTCACACACTAAAACTCTTGCCGTCCCGTGCCATAATAAGAAGAGATTCTACTTTTCCCTTATCCGCCATTTCTGTTGCGCTTTGTTGCGCTTAAGCCGACCCACCCTACTAACTCCCTTGTTTGCAACACAGTCGATACCGTGACCTGGCGCGCAAACGCAACAATCCGCTCTTATCCGCAACACTTATGCGCTTATCCGCAACACATACGCAACAATTGAGCAGGGTTGTTGCGTTCACAACCCTTCGTTCGATATTTGCAGTGAAACGTCAATCACTTGCCCGTACTTTCGCCTTGTTTGCGCTTGTGCGCATGTCATCCTGAAATCGGGAAGCGATGAATTCTGATTTAAGTTTGGCCGTCGAGCCGTTAGGGTCAGTTGTCCTCGGCAGGAACCGGGGTCGAATCTTCAACTTCGCCCTCAAACCTCGTCTCCACCGCGTGGGCGTCCCACCCCTCATCCCGCAGCCATCGGACCAGCGGGGCGCGATAGCCGTGAGTTACCCAGACGCTTTCGGCCTCGGTCTCCTTGATGGCCGAGAGCAAGCCTGGCCAATCGGCGTGATCGGAAAGCACGAACCCGCGGTCCATGGCACGGCGTCTGCGCGTTCCCCGGATCCGCATCCAGCCGGAACAGAAACCCGTCGAAATATGTCCGAATCGCCGGAGCCACGGCGTGCCGTCGGCCGACGGCGGCGCCAGGATCAGGGCCCGCCCGTAATCGCCTTTGGCGGTCGAGTCGCCCGCATGTGGCGCTTCCGCCAGAGGCACCCCCGCCCTCCGGTATTCGTCATTGAGGCGGAGAACCGCGCCATGGCAGAAAATGGGCCCGGTCTCCGGGTTGAGTCCGGCAAGCACCCGCTGCGCCTTTCCCAACGCGTAGCCATACAGCACCGAAGCCACGCCTTTGGCCTGATTGCCGCGCCACCAGGCGTCGATCTGCGCAAAGACCTCCGCCTGCGCGGGCCATCGATAAATAGGCAGACCGAAGGTCGATTCCGTGATGAAGGTATGACACCGGATGGGCTCAAAGGACGTGCAGGTCGGATCCGCCTCCGTCTTATAGTCGCCGGACACCACCCACACCTTCCCGAGATGCTCCACGCGCACCTGCGCGGACCCGAGAATGTGCCCTGCCGGATGGAGCGACACGCGAACTCCGCGCACGTCCCGAGTTTCGCCATACCCGACGGCATC
Source organism: Bryobacteraceae bacterium (assembly GCA_046160045.1). Lineage (GTDB taxonomy): Bacteria > Acidobacteriota > Terriglobia > Bryobacterales > Bryobacteraceae > CAZGUX01. Next base: position 14,513 of record JBJXGR010000105.1, on the reverse strand, counting down.
GATGACGGCCTCCGGTCCCAGACGCGCGGCCAGCACTCCGGCGCCGGGTTTGGCGCACAGGTAGATCCTCGACCCCGGGCGTGCGTGGTCAGAGTGCGCGTGGGTGATGACGGCGCGGTCAACCGGTTCCCAGGGATCGATGTAGAAATCGCCCTCCGGGCAATAGAGGCCGCGGTCGGTGACAGTCAGCACGAGTCCTATTGTCGCTCGCGTGGGATAATCGTGAGACTCCTGCTGACATGAGCGCTAACTCCGACGCCATCGGGCGGCCCAAACACGATCTCGAGACGCCCACCCTGTGTCTCGACCTGGACATCTACGAGCGCAACGTCGCGCGAATGGCGGACTTCATCATTCGCCGTTGCGGCATTGGCTGGCGGCCCCACATGAAAGGACAGAAGGCGCCGCCGCTGGCGCAGCGAGCGGTGGCGGCCGGCGCGATTGGCGTGACCTGCGCCACCGTGTACGAGGCGGAAGCGATGGCGGATGCCGGCGTCACCAGTATGCTGGTGGCTAACCAGATAGCCGGCGAACGCAAGACCCGGCGCCTGGCGCGGTTGCAGCAACGGGTCGAGGCGATCACCGCAACCGACAGCGTCGAGCACCTGGCGCAACTAAGCGCCGCGGCGAAGGCCGAGGGCGTGGCGATCCCCGTCCTGATCGAAATGAACGTCGGGATGAACCGTTCCGGCACCCTGCCGGGCGAGGGTACGGTACGCATCGCGGCGGCGGCCCATGCGACGCCCGGAATCCGGCTGATGGGCCTGATGGCGTGGGAAGGCCACACGCTGCTGTTCGACCACGAAGAGAAGGCCGCCAAGATTCGCGAATGCATCGCCGCGTTGGTGGAGAGCGCCGCGCTCTGCCGTGCGGCGGGATTGCCGGTCGAGATCGTCAGTTCGAGCGGCAGCGGAACGTTTCTCGAATCCGCCGCCTGTTCCGGGATCACGGAGGTACAGGCCGGTGGCGGCGTATTCTGCGACCTGAACTACCGGCGCTGGGGCCTCGACCACGAGTTCGCGCTAACGGTTCTGACGCGGGTGGCCAGCAGGCCCACGCCGACCCGCATCATCACCGATGGCGGGTTCAAAACGATGAGCAGCCAGCACGGGTTGCCGGAGCCGATTGGCCTCGGCAAGCTGAAGAGCCTGGTGCTCTCGGCCGAGCACGGAGTTCTGGAATTGGAGGAGCCGGACTTCGAACACCAGGTCGGCCATGTGCTCGAATTCATCCCCGGCTATACGGACAGCACCGTGTGCCTGCACGATGAGATGTGTGTGGTGCGACACGGGGTGGTCGTGGACGCGTGGCCGATTCCCGGGCGCTCCGGAAGAAGGTAGACGCGAAGCGCTAAGCGCGTGCCGGATTTTTCAGAGCTCACGGCTGAGCCACCGCTCCCTGACGGTCGCGGCTCGGAAGGCCGTGGGCTCGGTCATATTTATCCTGCGAACTGAAAGGCGTAGAGCTTGGCGCTTCTCATCCGGATCCTCAACCGCACGGACTTGCCGGCCAGCGCCGAGACATCCGGCTTGCCGCGCCACGTCACCACCTGGCGTACCCGATTGGCATTGATCTCGTCCGACTCGTGGAACGAAAACCCGTCCATCCTCTTGCCTGATTCTTCCAGGATCTCGACGCGGGTGGAACCTCCCGCGCCGGTGTTGATGTTCAACTCCAGGCGCGAGCCCGTGAATCGCATGGGCGGGGTTAGCAACGTTCCCCCCTCATAGTCCGCATCCGCTGAGATGAACCCATCTACGCGCATCACCGCACGCGAGATGGCGGTCTCCTCCTTCGACGCGGCCGGATCCAGCCGGTGGCCGTGGTCGCGGTTCATGCCAAAGTAGTAGATCCACATCTGGTCGCCCATGCGCACCGGCCGCAGGACCGGATAGATCCACTTCGAGTCCCAACTGCCGTCGGGGCCGGTGGTGAGGAACGGACGCCGCCCGTCCGGGCGGGTAAAGTGCCGGCCGTCGCGGCTTACGGACAACTGCAGATCCGAAGTGCTCGGCCACGACTCGCGTCCGTCCATGCGCCAGTGATAGAAGACCGGGCTCAGCGCGATGTACGCGCCCTCGTACGGAAAAACGCCCGGCCCGTAGAAATCGAGCGGCGCGGTTGGGGTCAGCACCTGGTCTTCGGCGATGGTGCCGCCGCCGCCGGCAGCCCGCCTTTTCGCAGGCAGCACATTCTCGCCCTGCACCGCGGCGCCCCGCAAATCGACCCGGGTGACGGGGGCCGCGGCCATGTCGCGCTCGTCGAGTTCAATCGACATTTCGGCGCTGTCCCAGTTCACCATGTCGTCGGACTCGTTGTAGCTGGCCATGCGCGCGCCGAATCCCGCGGTCTCCCGCACCCACTCGCGGCTGTACCCCACGTAGCGGGTAACGCGGGGATCCCAAAACCAGGACGGCTGCGTGTCCGCCGCCCGCAAGCCGGTCACCGGCCGTTCGTCCATCTTCCACTTCAGCCCATCGGGAGAGGTGAACACGCGATGCGGCCCGCGAATCCCGCTTCCTTTCTTGGGATAGATCTTCATCCAGGTCTTGTAGCGCGCGTCGGAGGGGCACTTCGGATTGTCGTCGCGCCACACCGTGCACCCGCCGACCGTCATCAGGTTCAGGTCCGGCGGCAGCACCAGGTTGTTCTCGCGCGATCCGTCGCGTTCGATCAGCCTCAGGACCGGCTTGGTGAAATGGACGCCGTCGGTCGATTCAGCGTAGGCGACTCCCATCATCGGAGGGTTCTTCCCCGGTTCGGGCGTTCCGGCGCTGATCTGGTACCACATCCGGATCTTGCCGTTCTCCTGAATCACGGTCGAGTAGCTGGCCACCCAGCCATCGCGCTCCCAAGGCTGATCGGTGACGACCAGCTTTTCGCGAGTCTGGTGGGGCGGATTCACCACCAGGCGGATGCCTTCCGACGATTCGATGAACTTGTGGTCGATGAACAACTGCTTGCGCGAGCCGACATCGATGGCATTCTGCGCGGCGAGGGCCGGGCAAAGAAGCGCGATGAAGAGACAGATCCAGCGTGGTTCGAGCGCGTGACGTGAATCTTTGATCTTGTAGTTTGATGTCATAACGGGTCCGCCGTCGTCGGGGCTGTGCAGGCCGGTCGGAGACCGGCGCCACGGGAGAAAGAGTCCAATACAACTCCGCGGACTGGATTATATCAGGCGCTAGCGCCGGATCCAGCGCCGGGCCTTGGCCTCGAAGCGTGGAAGCGTCCCGCACGGAACCGGGGAGACGGACACCCGCAGCGAGAACGCCTTTCGCAGCGCGGACTCCACCTGATGCGCAAGCTCGCGCGGGTCCACCGTCTCGGATTGCGGCTCGATCTCGAAGCTTAGCTCGCTCAGCGTGCGATGACCGTCGACTTCGACGCGGAACTCGCCGACGCCGTGACATGAGCGAATGATCTCTTCGACCGCGCTGGGGTAGAGATTCACACCCCGCACCACCACCATGTCGTCGCTTCGGCCAAGGATGCCGCCTTCGAGCGCCAGTTCCCAGCTTCCGCAGTCACAGCGGGCCGCAACCGCGCGGCGCACCACGTCCCGCGTGCGATACCGCAGGAGCGGCGAGCCGATGCGACCCAGGTTGGTCAGCACCAGTTCGCCGGTCCCGCCGGGGCCCACTGCTTCCAGGCTGACCGGATCGATCACTTCGGCGAAATACGCCGCTTCGATCACGTGGAGCACGCCCTGCCGGGCCGGACACTCGTAACTGACCGGGCCGATCTCGGTCATCCCGTGATGGTCGGCCACGCGCGCTCCCGGCCACAGCCGTTCGATGAGCGCGCGAGTGGCGGGAATACCTCCGCCGGGCTCACCGGCGACGATGATTCGCCGCACACGGCTGGCGGAGAGGTCGAACCCCTCTTCGGCTGCCACCTCCGCCATGCGGATGGCATAGGTTGGCGTACTGCACAGCACGGTCACCTGGTTGTCGAGGATCGTCTGGATGCGGGCCGAACTCCGCATGCCACCCCCGGGAATCGACAGGCAGCCGATGCGCGCGGCCGCTTCAAACGCCACCCAGAATCCCAAAAAAGGCCCGAAGGAAAACGGGAAGAAGACCCGATCTTCCTCGCCGACTCCGGCCGCCTGGTAGACGCGCGTCCAGCAGTCGAGCATCCACTCCCAGCTTTCGCCGGTGTCGAGCCAACGCAAGGGGTGGCCCGTGGTCCCGCTGGTCTGATTGAACCGGCTGTACCGCTCCAGCGGAAACGTCAGGTTCGAGCCATACGGCGGATGCCCGTTCTGGTCGGCGACCAGTTCCTGCTTAAACGTGAAGGGCACGCGCCGGGAGAACTCCGTCAAACTGGAGACGTCCCGATCGAGGTCGCCGAGTTTCGCCGAATAAAACGGGTTGCTGTCGAGCAGGGCCGCCAATAGCGGCCTTAGCTTCGCAAGCTGGTGGGCTTCCATCGACGCGCGATCGGAGGAAGCGGGCATCATGCGTTCAGCAACTCCGGCGGCGCAGCCTGGATCTGACCGGCGATGGCCGCGGGGATCGGCACCGCCTTGAGGGCTCCGGTGGTCTCATCCCTCTTAACACAGGCTACGGCCAGCGTTCCGCGCGCCACCTCGCGCGCCGGATCTTCGTTCATTTTCCGGAACACGAACGAGTAGACGATGCTCCGCGACCGCAGTTCGCGCACCAGAAGCCGGATTTCCACCGTATCTTCGAACCGCAGAGGATAGCGGAAGTCGCAATCGACGTGCACGCGCGGCCAGCCCACGGTCTCGGGAAACGTGGTGTGAATCGAAAAGCCCAGCGACCGGAAGAAGGCATGCTCGGCGGCTTCCATATATTTGACGAAGTTCGAGAAGTGCACGATGCCGGCCATGTCGGTCTCCGACCACTCCACCTTCCTCGTCAATGTGAATTCGTAGGCCACGGTCAGCTCGCGAGGAGCGGTGCGCCGTAGGGCAAAGGGTCTGGAACGGCCGCGAATTCCGCCACCGCCCGAAACAAGAGTTCGAAGTCGCGGGAGACGTTGCCAATCAGACAATCTGTCAAATCGCCCTTCAGGTGGGGATGTTTCCCGATGACCGCGCCGAAGCTGAAGTTCTGGTCGTAAAAAGCGTAGACCAGCCGGCGCATCGCCTCGATGCCGCGGCACAGTTCCGCCCCGTACTCATGAAACCGCGAGGCGGAAACGTCGCCTTGCGACAGGGCGGCATCGACGGCGTCCGCCGCCAGTTCGCCACCGCGCAGCGCCAGGAACAGGCCCGAGGAGAAGACCGGATCGAGGAAGGCAAACGCATCGCCGGCGAGGACCAACCCGTCGGCCGCACAGTGACGCGAACGATAGGAGAACTCGCCCGTTACGCGGTAGGGACCCGATTGCCGCCCCTGCGCGAGGTGCCGCCCGATCCAGACGTTGTTGCCGATCTCGCGCTGAAAAATGGCAGCCGGGTCCCGCGAATCCCTGTACAGATACTCCCGCTCGGCCACAATGCCGACGCTGACAACGTCGTTCGGCAGGGGAATGTACCAGAACCAGCCTTTCTCGGAAACATAGGCGACCGTGGTTGCGCCTTCATCGATGCCCGGATCGCGCATTGCGCCTTCGTAATAGGTCCAGATCGAGATCTTGTTCAGCTGCGGATCGCGCACTTTCCAACCGTGCCGGGTCATGGAGAGCGTGTCACGCCCGCTGGCGTCAATCGTCATCGGCGCCTCGAACTCGAGAGGCTGGCCGTTCCGGTCCATGGCCCGCACTCCCCGCACAAACCCGTCCCGGCGAACCAACTCGCGGACCGTGGTCTCCTCGCGCACCTCAGCGCCCTTCTCCCTGGCGTGATCGAGCAGCATCAGGTCGAAATCGCTGCGCAGCACCTGCCACGTGCACGAGGCCTCGTGCTGCATGTGCTGGAAGAAATAGAACGGCTGCGAGGCCCGGCCATCGGAAGCCACGAACTGGACGCTGTACTTCTTCGGGAAATGGGAGGCCTTCATTTTCCCGATCAGGCCGATGCGCTCGAGCGGAAAGTAGCAGTATGGGATCAGCGACTCGCCAATGTGGTAGCGCGGAAACCTGTCGCGTTCCAGCACGAGAACGCGGCGGCCCTTGGCGGCCAGCACCGCCGCCGCGGCCGACCCGGCCGGGCCTCCTCCGATGACAATGACGTCGTAGACGTTATTCGCCACTTATCTCCTCACTTGCAAACGGCAGGATTTCTAGCACCCGCGCCAGCGCCTGGCCGGAAGCATCCCACAACACGTTCCGCCTCCCATAGAGAAGCTCAGCCCCGTTTGTGCGGAGCGCCTGGCGGATCAAGTCGTCCGGCGCTACCTGGAAATACGCAACAGGGTGGCTGCGGTGCTGAATCCCCTCGATGCGAAGAATCGTCCCGAGAGGTTTCTCTCGTTCCAACACCAGGCGCCTGGCTTCCTCGGGCAAGCGCTCCAGGTAGATCTTGATGGCTCCCATGGCGACCGCTCTCTCCGTGCCGTCCAACACCAACAGGACCAGCCGCGAGAACACCGACTCGCGAAGGGAATATTGAAGGACCCGGAGATGCAGGCTCTGCCCGTACGCGGCTTCGAGAGTCGGCGTCATGTCCAGGTCGTGAGCCAGAATGCGGCGATACTGCTCGGGAATGAGGCCTGGCTCGACCACGGCCGCCGCCGGAAGGGCCAGACCGGACTCCGCGTAGAACTCATTCAGGGGGTAGAGCAATTCGAGGTCGGCCCGCACCGTGACCTCGCCCGATTCATGAATAGCGCGCATTGCGATGCTGGGGCAAAAAGAACTGATGCAGAAGCCGGTCCACCTGAAGCAACCCGTCGCGGCTGAGCCGCAACTCGCCGGGCTCGAGTTTCAGGAACCCCTGCCCTTCGAGTTCCCGCAGAGGACCGCTGAATCGTTGTTGTACATCGACTCCGAATTTCGTCTCGAAGTATTCCCGATGAACCGTCCCGAGTTTCATCTGGAGAATGAACTCCCGGATCATGCGCTCCTCCAGGGTCGTTGTCAGCCCCCGGAGGATGGGCAAGATGCCCTGACTGACTTTGGCGATGTAGGAATCGATCTCATGGTCGTTCTGAAAATGTGTCCCTCCGACATGCGAAAACGAGGCTACGCCGAGGCCGACCATGTCAGCGCCCGTCCAGAGCAGATCGCGGTAGAGAAAACGGGTCCGCGCCGGATCTTTGACGGCCGTGTAGGCGCTGGTCACGGTGTAGCCGGCCCTCTCCAGTTCGCGAAAGGCGTAATCGACCCATCCGCGCTTGACGGCCCAGCCGGCCACCGGCGCAACCGACTGACCGAGAACGCGCATTTCCTTGAAGATGGTCGTGTTGTAAGGCACTTCCATCTGATAAATGGTGACGCAGTCCGGTTCGAGCGCGATGGTCTTCCGCACGCAATCGCGCCAGTTTGCATCTGTTTCGCCCATCATGCCCGCGATGAGGTCGATGTTGATCTGCGGGAAGCCGATGGAGCGGGCGAACTGATAGGAGCGGTCGATCTCCCGGGCGCCGTGGGCACGGCCATTGGCTTCGAGGATCTTCTCGTCAAAATTCTCGATTCCCAAGCTCAGCCGCGTCACTCCCATGCCTCGCAGGATCTCCAGCTTGCCTTCCGTGATGGTGCCCGGTTCGCATTCGAAGGCGATCTCCTCGGCCTGATCCCACGCGAGGCGCCGCTTCATCGCCTCGACCACACCGCTCAACTGGCGCGTGGAGATGTAGGAGGGCGTTCCGCCACCGAAGTAGATGAACTTCGGCTTTCTGCCGCCGATGAAGGGCTTTTCGGAGTAGATGGTCAGCTCGGCGATCACCGCATCCAGATAGCGATCGATCTCCGAAGAGTTCTTGTCCGTATAGACTTTGAAGTAACAGAAGTGGCAGCGTTTGCGGCAGAACGGAATGTGGAGGTAAATCCCCAGCGGCGAATCGGCGGCGGGAGGGCGTTCCAAGGCGGCGAAGGCCTGTTTCACCTGCTCAGGATTCCAGAAGGAATAAGGGGGGTAATTGGAGACAAAATAGCTGCCGACAGTGGTTTCTTCCAGGGGCGGGTGCTGTGCCGGTTCGGTCATCCTGTTCCTCGTACTGCGATCCCGTCACGTTGTCCGGCGCCCTTTACACCGCACTGTGCCGGCGACTCGAAGTGAGCATCGCTGGTTTCCCAAAGTATACCATCCGAGGTCAGGGGCGCCCTCCGGGGAGTTGGAGAGCGACGGTGATTTGATCGGAGCTGCGACGGGGACGGAGCGGTGGCTGGGCCTTTGCTGGCTTAGCGCGGAAAAGCAACGCTTGCTAAACGAAGAAGGTGTGAAAGTAATCGCGCGCCGGACACCGCTCCCTCAGCGGCTGTGAACAAATCGGGAACGGACAGCCACCGCTCCCTTACGGTCGCGGCTCCGTTTTAAGGTCGTGGCTCGCTTTAAGTTCGCGGCTCCGTGGGGCGGCTGAGGGGACCGGACCGCCGGTCCCTCCCCAGGCCAACGATCAGAAGCTGACTTTGAGCCCGAATTGAAGCACGCGCATCGCGGCGCGTAGGCTGCGGATCTCGCCCATGCGTGGAGCATCGGGTGTGACCGACTGCGGCGAGACGAACCCGATATTGTTCGGCTGCCCGAAGTACGGAGTGTTGAGCGCGTTGAACGCTTCGGCGCGGAACTGCACCTTGAACCTCTCGGTGACCGAGAAGTTCTTGAACAGCGAAAAGTCGAAATTTCGCTGGCCGGGCGAGGTCATGATGTTCCGCCCGGAGTTTCCGTAGTGGCACAACTCGGGGCGGCTGGGAACGTTGCAGGTCACGCGCTGGAAGGCGAACGGATCGAACCACTTTGCGCGGTTGCCGTTTTCGAGGCGGCCGTCGAGCAACCGGTCCGGACGCACGGGAGTTCCATCGCCGCCCGTGTTGAGGTCGTTGCCGCCCACAGTCGGCGTCCAGGGAAAGCCCGTGCGGAACGAAAAGATGCCGTTGGTCTGCCATCCTTTCAGCAGTACACCCGGGACACCGGTCAGACTCTTGCCGAACGGAATCTCCCAGACGTAATGGAAGACGGCATTCTGCGTGATGTCGAACGCGGTGCGTCCCCGGGAGCCCAGCCGATCGTTGGCCACCTGTCGGCCCGCGCCCTCGTTGCCGCCGTCTTCACCATCACCCCAGGCTTTGCTATAGGTATACGCCAGGCCGAAGGTGAGGCCTTTTGAGTAGCGGCGCTCAATCCTGGTCTGCAGGCCCTGATAGAACTGGTTCGAGTACGAGTCGAAAGCGAAGATGCGGCCAAGCGTCTGGACGCCTTTCGCGGGCGTCGAAGGATCGTAGAACAACTGACGAGGCCTGCGTGTCTGGAAGTTGGTGTCGAGCGAAGGCAAGGCGCCATTGAAATTCTCATACGAGTTCGCCGAATGGGAGGTCTTGGCGCCGACGTACCCGACGGTCAGTGAGAGCGATCCCGGCAACTCGCGTTGAATGTCCAGGCTCCACTGCCACACGTCGCGCTCCTGGCGGTCCGGTTCCAGACGCCAGACGTTAAGAGGCCTGGAGATCGTAGTTCCGCTAAACGGATCGTCGAGGGTGAGGATCGGCTGGCCCAGGCGGAACCGCCGTGTCGGCCCTCCGGGAACGGCATCGGTGATCGAGTCGAATTGTTCGACGCCCGCCAGAGGGGGCATGAGATTCGCCGTGCTGATCTGGACAAAGTGCTGGGGACTGGTGTACTGCCCGGCGCCGGCCCGGACGACCCACTTGGGCCTTGGCCGGTAAGCGATCCCCAGCCGGGGTTGCCAGAACGGAGCCACCTGCTTCCAGAATTTCTGCCGGCCTTCTTCGCTCTCGACTGCGGGGAAGATAGTCGGGATCTGGCCTCCTCCGCCAGGAATCGTGTAAGGCCGCTCCAGGTCGATGGTGCGCACATGACCCAGAAGGTCATAGGGATTGCCCATATAGTCGAAACGCAGTCCGGCCGAAATGCTGAGATTCGCGGTCGCTTTCCACTCGTCGGTGATGTACGCGCCGACTCGCCGGGACCGCATGTTGACGGACGGGTAGCCTTCCGCCGTCTGGCTTCGCGAAGGATATCCGAGCACGAACGAGGCGAAGTCCAGACCGCTCTCGTTGGGTCCGAAGCTGAGCGCGCCGCGAGTCAGGTTTGCCGCGCGGCGGTCCATCGCGGCGTGAACGATCAGGAGCCCCGTCTTCAGCGCGTGCTTGCCTTTGATGATCGAGAGGTTGTCGGCGATCTGATAGCTGTAGGTGTCGTCGGTGCGGCCGTTGAGGTCGCCAATCGTGAACCCGATGCCCGGAATGCCGGTCTCGGCCGGAGTGAACTTGCGGTTGCCGTCGGTGGCGACGCGGAACTTGCCGATGCCCAGGGAATCGACGTCAAAGTCGGAATTGGAGCGCGGGTTGATGTAATTGTCGCCCCAGTTGTTGATGCCAAAGCGTAGTTCGTGCAGCACGTTCGGGCTGAAGGTGTGGATCCACTGCGAGGCCACATTATAGGCGTCCGAGTAGCGGTTCTCGGGAAAGTTCGGGTTGATCTGATTCGCTTCCCAGTTCGACTTGTCGATCGCAAAGCGCCCGAAGACCTTGTCCTTCGAGGTGAAGTTGTGGTCCATGCGGCCGAAATACTGCCGAGCGCCGATGATTCCCGGCACCGCCCGGCGCGCCGTGAAGTCGAGCGGATCCAATTGCTGGAAGTCGGGCTGGGGCAGGAACTTGTCGATCACGCCCTGCGCCCCTTTGTGCAGGCGAGCAGACGGAATGATGTTCCCGCTGAAGGGCACTCCGGTAAGAGGATCGTAGATCACGATTGGCGCCCGGACGGGCCGTCCCGTAGCCGGGTTGTTGGGCGGATTCAACAGGCGCGAGAAGTCGCCGCGGCGGAAGTCGGTGCTTGGCCACCACGCGGTGACGACGCTTTCCTGAGTCTGTTTCCGCTCTTCGTAGTTGAACGACCAGAACGTCCGGTTCTTGATCAACGGCCCGCTGACGAACGTGCCGAACTGATTGCGGCGAAGCCGGTCCTTGTTGAGCCGCCCCGCGCCCGCGGGACGTTCGACGTTCAGAAAGTACGTCTCCGCGTCCAGCGCGTCGTTACGGATGAACTCCCAGAACGTGCCGTGCAGGCTGTTGGTTCCCGACTTCATCGCAACTTCCACGCGCGCGCCAGAACTCTGACCGAACTCCGCCGAATAGGATCCCGTCTGTACCTTGAACTCCTCCACCGCATCGATGGACGGAGTAAAACTCGAAATATTGTAGAGGGGCGCGATCGACTCCACGCCGTCCAGCGTGATGCTTTGATGCACCTCGCGCTGGCCGTTGGCGATTACGGACATACCGCCGCCGGGAATCGGGAATCCGCCCTGCCCGTCGGCGCCGCCGCTGCGGCTGCCATATTGCACGCCCGGCACCATCGCGGCCAGGTGAATGAGGTTGCGCCCATTCAACGGCAGGTCCGAAACGCGCTTGTTCTCGATCACCTGCCCGACCGTCGAGTTCTCGGTTTCGAGCACCGCGCCCGATGCCACCACATCCACGGTTTCGGTGACCGCACCTACCTCCAGCACGACCTCGACGCGCGCCTTTTGCTGAGTTTCCACCTTCAGCCCGCTCACGCTCTGCGTACGGAAACCCTGCAGTTCGACTCTTACCGTGTACTCGCCAATCTCGATCAGTGGAAACGTGTACTCTCCGCTGGCGTTGGTCGTCCTTGACGAGGTCTGGCCCGTCGCGATGCGTGTGATCGTGACTTTGGCGCCTGAGACTACCGATCCCGTGCTGTCTTTCACCAGGCCCAAGATCTCAGTTGCCGTGGTTTGCGTTTTGCCAGGCGGTGCGATCAATCCTAGCCTAGTGAGAGGACAGCGGCCACACCAAATGAGAGGAATCTGGTTGTCATGAATCTCCTGTGCTTCGTTGAAACTGCTGTTGAGTTGCCCCAAACCGTTTCCTGCAAGCTTATCAACCCGGTCGGAAGAGTCAAGTGAAATCTGCAAAACTGTCATCCCCGGCGGCTCCCGGCGGCCGTATCAACAGCCTGTTTGATGAATGGTATGCGGAACATGCAGGATTTCCTGGTTCGGGCAACCGCCAACCAGGGCGGGCCAGGCAACAGATCCGCTGAACCTGGACATCGCCGCTGCAGCGAACCGCCAGTCTGTGAGGCATTTCGCCCGGCAACGCGCGATGATACGATGCGGTTTCACCATGAAAATCCGGGGTCCTCTTCTTTTCTCCCTCGGCGCGATCGCCGGAGTCCTTGCACTGCCCGCTCTGCCTGCCGAACCGGGACTGACCGCGGGCTATCGTCATGAGACCGGCGCAGCGCTGCGCGATTCGGTGGTACGCACCTTCTCAGTGAAATTGGGGCCCGTCGAGAAGCGCGCGGGCAGGGACTATCAATGGTTGTCGCTCAACGGCACGACGGCCGGCGGCCGTCAGTTCCGCCTTTGGATTTTGAGCGCCGGCTATCCGGCAGCTACCCTGGAGGCGGCCCGCGCGTCCACGGCCCGGTACCTGTTTCAGGAGGGCGCCACGCAGCCCCGCGAATACCGGAATCTACTCACCGGAGAAGCAGTCCTTCCGGCCATGGGGGGGTGGGAGTACCTGATTCCTCGCCCCGTCCCCGGTGAGGAAGCTGGCGGCCCTTTCCCCCAAAACGTCCGCTACCTGGGTCACCGCTACGTGCGCGAATCGCTCGAGCCGGCATCTGTCGAACCCCCTCCCTCCGATGCGCGCGTCGTCATGTTGCGGCCCGACCTTCTCATTGGCCCGGCCACCAACAATCGCCAGAAGGACCCGACTCGCCGCTACGACGAAAGCGACTACGAGATGGTGCGCTTCGTTCAGGACGACTATCGTCAACTGCGGGACGCGGGCGCCACCTGTGTGCTGGCGGAGGGTGAACAGGTCGCCTGGGCCGACGAACTCGGTCTCTATTATTGGCGGGGCGGCAACAGCCTCCCGTACCCCGAATTCCTGTATCGCAGCCAGTACCTGGGCCCCGCGCTGTACCTGGACGAGCCCGCCGTGGTGACGCGCGACTACACGATCCGTCCCCGGTTGGCCAAGGACGAAGCATTTCGCAGAGCGCTCAGTCCCCAAATTGTGCTGGAGGCTTTCCAGAAGCATTACGACCAGGTGCTGCGCGAGGGCGCGCCGGTGTCCCTCATTCGCGGCCTGCGCGCACGGAAAGACGTGGATGTGGGGACCATGGATTTCGCCCAGGAGAATCTCTATAGCTGGGAGACCATGGTCAGCACCAGCGCCTATCAGTTGTCGCGGGACCCTCGCGTGCCGGAGGCAATGGTCTTTGAGCCGCCCGGCCGCATCGGAACGCGCCGCACGCTTCCGGAAATGAACATGACCTACGGGGTCCAGTTGCCTCTGGTCCCGCAATCGTTGACTGGGGTGATCTTCGGCTTCCTGCGCGGGGCCGCCCGGCTCACCAACAAAAGCTGGGGCGTCAGCATTTACGGCAGCGTGAGCCGCGACGATGCGCCGGTCTGGCTCACGCACGCCTATAACCTGGGCGGCACGCGCTTCTTCTTCTGGGACAACCATCGCTTGGCCTGCGTCCCGTTTCCCGAAGTTCTCGCGCTGGCCCGCCACCTGCAGAACCATGCGTCCAATCAGCCGCTTCGCGATCTGACCAAACTCAGGCAGGCCGCGGAGGTGGCGATTCTGCTGCCTCCGGGATATGACCTGGGCCACGTGCAGACGGGTAAGGGCAATATGTGGGGCGTCGGCGAATTGAACCTGGAGAGGATCAACCGCCGCGGCGTCAAGCACCGTGTGGTCATGTCGAATTTCTTTACTGAGATCGAGCGGTGCCTGCGTCTGGGCGTCGAGTTCGACCTGTTGTGGGACCTGCCAGGCAAGGCTGTCACCGGATATCGCGAGACGGTGCGCATCCGCGAGGACGGCAAAGTCGAGGTCACGCAGAACGGCAAGACGGCGGTGACAGGCCTGGCGCGCGTACCGGTTCGCCCCGGGGGCGAGCCTCCGCGGCTCTCGGTGGTCCACAGCGCTCAAAGCGGCCCGGATGCCGTGGAAGTCACCGCTCGCGCCCGCGTCGTGGAGACAACGGCGCCGGTGTTCTACACCTTTGGCGCGGACACGACGGGCATTCATCACAACGCGCTGGTGGCGTGGGAAGTCTTCGGCCCTCACGAAGAGGATGAAGTCTACCTGATGCCGGCGGGACTGAAGCCGAAGGTCGATCCGGCCCGCGGTCAGGTGGAGGTCACGTTCAAGCTGAAACGGCCGGGATCCTATCGGCTCCGTGCCGCGACGGTCGATCTGGCCGGACGCAGTACGGTCGTCTGGCGGCGCCTGGAGGTCAGTCGTCAGGCGGGCCAATTGGTCTTAGTCCAGGGGGCGTCACGCTAAGCATACGCTCCCCAGCGCCGGGCTGGGCGAAGCCCAAGCATAGGCGCTAACTTAAGAGCATGCGGGCCGATTTGTGGCGCAGACACTCGTGTCTGGAGCGTCGAGACTTAGACTCGTCTCGACGCTTTGCCGGGCGCAGCCCGGCC
>JBJXGR010000104.1:0-3294 GCA_046160045.1 Bryobacteraceae bacterium | reverse complement strand
ACGCGTCGATTGGCTGGTAACGCGCTCATTTACTGGTCCAATCTTTTGCAAGCGCACTAACCTATTGAACTGACTTGACTTAGATGCCGTGCGCGGTGAAAGATTGGCCAGTAAATGAACGGAAAATCCAATTCATTCAGCCGCGGGTGGAAGGTCAAGGCGGCAGGAGGGCTAACCGCAGGGACAACAACGCGATACGGGCGAGGAAAGGCTTGGCGGAAATTCACTCCAAATACGAACAAGCGGTCGCAGCAATTGTACCGAGTGGCACGGAGCCCGTCCTGGCCGCCGATGACCGGAGCGACTGGTCGACACGTTATCCAGCAACCGACGACTTGGTGCGGGACGGGGGACGCGAGGGGGCCCGGCGGAGGAGCGCGATTGGGACAAGAATTTCGATCTGAAGAAAGCGCGGAAATCTGGCAAGCCGCGCAAGGGCCGGGCCACCGACGCGGAGAGGCGATCTGAATGAATTCAATGAAGATGGGTTCACGGTTGACGCCGCGGTGGGTGAGGGCGCGGAAACTTCTCAGAGAAAATATAGAAACGCGTTGTGGACGTCCCCAGGTTTCCTGGGGTGCGCGGGAAAGCGGCCCACGTTCGGCCGCTCGCCAACCGCTGACACGGGGAGAATTCTGCCGGCTGCTGTACGAGACCCTCGCCCACTGAAAGGGGGGGAGATCGCGTACAATCCTAGACGGTCATGAAAGCTGCATTGTGGTTGCTCGCCGCGGTTCCGCTCGCCGCGCAGTGGACGCCGGAGTTCTCGCTGCGCGTGAAAAGTGTGTCCTCCGTTGTGCCGTCGCCGGACGGGCGGTACCTGGCGTACGCTTTAACGGCCGCCGAGACCGGCCCCGAACGCAGCCAAGCCGTGACCCAGATTCGCCTCGACGACGTTCGCTCCGGGCGTTCGATTCAATTGACGCAGGGAGAACAAAGTTCCACCGCGCCTTTCTTCTCGCCGGATCTCCACGATGTTTGTTTCCTGTCGCCGCGGTCGGGGCACACGAACATTTACCGGATCGGGCTCGACGGAGGCGAGGCGCGGCGCCTGACGGAGTGGAGCGGCGAGATCAGCCTGTTTCAGGTCTCGCCGGACGGGCGCTGGATCGTGTTTGCCGGCCGTCCGAAGGACGCCGCGGCCGAACTTGCCCGGAAGCAAAAGCTCGATTTCAAGGTGATCGACGAGTACCAGAACCATCATTCGCTGTGGATTGTCGCGGCGTCGGGCGGGGAGGCGCGCCAGTTAACCACCTCCGCCCGCCACGTTGCTCACATCGACTGGTCGCCCGATTCGGGCAGCGTGGTGTACGAGCATTGGGAATCGCCGCTGTTCGACCACTCGATGCGGGCGGATGTCTCGGAGGTGGAGATCCGCGACGGCGCGGTCAAAGCCATCGGGGCAACGGCGGCCGCGGAAGCGGCTCCGTACTACTCGCCGGACGGCCGCTCCATCGCCTTTGTCCGTTCCGGTGATTCCGGCGCGATGGCCGGGCGAGGAGCACCTTGCGGTCTACTCTCGCACGACCTCCACTGTCCGGCAGTTGGCAGCCACCCCCGATACGAGGCCGAGCCTGCTCGGATGGAACGCTTCCGGCACCGAGCTTTACTTCGGCGAAATGAAACGCACCCGCAGCGCGCTGTACGCCGTGCCGCTCGAGGGAGAGCCCAGGCTGGTGTGGGAACCCACGGAGGGAACCTACTTCTCCGGCTATCATCCGAACGCGACCCTGGCGCGGGGCGGCAAGTTCCTCGGGCTCGCGCACGAGAGTTCGGCTCGGGCCGCGGAAGCCAACCTGCTCGCTCTGCCTGAAGCCAAGGTGCGGCACACCAGCGCGATCAACGCGAAGCTGGATGCTCCTCCGATCGGCCGGACCGAAGCGATCCGCTGGAAATCGCCAGACGGTCAGGAGGTCGAGGGTCTTCTCACTTATCCCGTCAGCTACCAGGCGAACCGGAAGTATCCGCTCATCCTCAACATTCACGGCGGTCCGTCGAACGTGTTTGCGGAGGTCTACCTCGGGAAGGCCGGACTCTATCCGCTGGCGACGTTTTCCTCCCGCGGCTACGTCATCCTGCGTCCGAATCCCCGAGGCTCCGGGGGCTACGGCCGGACATTCCGCTTCGCCAACGTCAGCGATTGGGGAGGCAAGGATTACCAGGACATCATGGCCGGGGTCGATCATCTTATCCGCTCCGGCCTCGTCGATGCGGACCGCATGGCGGTGATGGGCTGGAGCTACGGAGGCTTTATGACGAGTTGGGTCATCGGCCAGACTAGCCGTTTCAAGGCGGCCGTCGTCGGCGCGGCCGTCACCAACATGTGGAGCTTTACGGGCACGTCCGACATTCCTGGTTTTCTGCCCGACTACTTCCAGGGTGAGCCGTGGCAGGCCTTTGAACGCTTTCGCGATCACTCGCCACTCTATTACGCCCATCGCGTGACGACCCCGACGCTCATCCTGCACGGGGAGGGCGATGAGCGAGTGCCCGTCAGCCAGGGCTACGAGATCTACACCGCGCTCAAGCGGCGGGGTGTGAATGTGCAGATGGTGGTCTATCCGCGCGAGCCGCATGGACCTCGCGAGCCGAAGTTTCAGCTCGACATCATGAGGAGGCACCTGGAGTGGACCGAAAGGTACTGTGGCCCCGGAGGGCCGCTGTAGGGTTATCGGCAGGCCGGTCGGAGGCCCATAGGTGCTAACACGGGCCGGGCGGATGGTCTACGTCTATGGAACGATGCCGATCTTTCAACATGCGGAAGCAGATGTGCAGAGCTTCCGGCTGATCGCGAGTTATTTGTTGGACACTACACTAGCGGCCTGGAAGTCGTCTGAGAAGTACGGTTACTGGAACGAATTGCAGAACCCGGTTGTTCCGAATCCTGTTCAACATCGTTCGTCACGAGCAAGTTGGTTAAGTGGATCACCGGCACATCCCGCAGTAGCAGAACTCCCGGCTGGGGTTTCGAAGAGGGCCCTGCAGTTATGTGGAACGGAACCCGGTGTGGGCTCGGCTGGTCGAAGCGGCAGACCAATGGCCGTGGTCCAGCGCGGCAGTTCACATTGGGCAGCAGCGAGTGCCGCCCTGGATGTCGGTGGACGAGTGGGCCAAGTGGTTTACACCCGCCGAGTGGCAGGTGTGGCTCGAAGCGGACGGTGTGGCGCGACGGCGACCGGTCGGCCGGTCGGCCGGTAGGCGACGAAGGCTTCGTACGTGAGGCGGAAACGGCGTTAGGGCGGCGACTTCACCCAGAGAAGGGCGGTCGCCCGCGGAAGGAAAGGACCGTCAGCA
>JBJXGR010000103.1:0-47108 GCA_046160045.1 Bryobacteraceae bacterium | reverse complement strand
GGCCAACGTTGGCTCGGGGTGAGGGGGGCGGCGGGGCGGTTTTCGGTGGCAGGAAGAAGGTGGTGGCAAGCCGCAGCGATGCGGTTGGGGAAAGTGCGTCGGTAGGGGCGGGCAGAGTGGGCGGGACGGCGTTTGGAGGGCGCCAGAGAGTCTGAAAGCGTCCGTCGAAACGAGTAAATGCGGGCCGCCGCCTAATTCCGCGTTGGTCTTGCTGCCATACAAGGCCACCCTTGCTTTGGTGGTGTTATGTGATGAGAAATCCGGGCTAGCGCCGTCCGGAAAACTACCCACCCACTTGCCGGACACGATCCGATCGCAGGAGGGATTTCCATCCCGGGTTTCCCTTCCCTGCACGTTCCCCGGCCAGTAAGGCCTCGGCGCTGATCGTCTTGGTGGACTGGAATCGATCGTTCAGGACGGTGATGAAATGTTTCGCCAGCAGGTCCACATCGCCCCCCCTTTTGCGGAGCGAGGGGATGTCCACCCGTATGGTGCTGAGGCGATAGAACAGATCCTCGCGAAATAGGCCCTGCCGGACCATCGACGTCAAGTCCCGATTCGCCGCTGCCAGTACCCGGACATCGACGTGAACCTCAGTCTTCTATTTCCAAGCAACGTGAGGATCCAGTGGATACCAACCGCCTATTCTCCAGGTTTGCTCGCGGAAGTCTCAGACTCATTCTTCAAGGCAACCAGATCTTGTCTGGCGCCCGGGCCCACTGGCAGCAGGTAAGTGTTGGGTTGGTCCGCATCAGTTGATGCACAACGGGGAGGCGTGTTTCTTCGAAGTGCGGCGGCAGGTACATCCGCCGCGGCGGGTTACGACGCCTCCGCCGCGACCACGCGGAGGTTGGTGGCCTGCATCTTGCCGGTCCGGTCGTAATCCACGTCGTACTGCACGCGGCGATTGGGGACCAGGTCTTCGGGCGCACCCTCGGCCAGTCGCGTGACATGGAAGAAGACATCGCGGCTGCCGTCGTCGGGCCGGATAAAGCCGAAGCCTTTCTCGGGAAAATACTTGACGATGGTTCCGGCGGGCGGGGGTGCGGGTTCGCCGTCCCCTGCGTCGGACCTTCCTTCGGCGGACCCGAAGCGCGGGCTCTTGTCGCCCACTCCCTGCTTGACCCGATTGAGATCCTCATCGGTCAACTCCGCGGGTCCGGCGTTCTCGGCGGGCATCTTGAGGTTGGGATTCCGCTTCCGGGCTTCCTCAAACATTCGCTTCTGTCTGGCGTTCAAGCGTGTCTTCCTGTTCGGGGGTACTTAAGCGGCGGGTGTGGCCTTGGCCTTTTTGGCCCGGCTGGCGCGCTTTTCTGCTGGGGGCTGGCGATCACTCTTCTTGAGCGAACCTTCGACCATCGGCGTGACAAACTTCTTTTCGCCGTGGTCGTCAAACTTGATCACAATGCGTTCGTCGTTCCGGGACTGCACTTGTCCCAAACCGTACTTAGGGTGCTCCACTTGAGCGCCCGCGTTGAAGGCCATAGCTACCAATACTCCAGCGTATAGGATACCAGACTGCCGCAATCCCTGCTTTTGCTTCACATGACGACAACCGGATGGCAGATATTCGCGAGCTTGAGTTCGCCGATGGCGACGAGATGACCCGCGTGCGAAATCGCCTTGACGTAGCGGGCTTCCCGGTTCGGCCGGAAGGGAGACACGGCAAAATCGCGGCCTTGACGAATGCGGCCTTCAGTAACCTCGTCCACGATTTGAGTGGAGAACTGGGGAAACAGCCCAGCCGCCGGGGCCAGGGCTTCCGACAGCCGCCCCTCGCCGGCGAGAGCCGCCAGTTCGTCGAGGGTGCGCGCCTGTTCCAGATCGAAATCGCCGGACCGGGTCCGGCGCAGCGAGTCGAGATGCGCGCCGCAGTCCAGAATCTGGCCAAGGTCGTGAGCGATCGAACGCAGATAGGTGCCGGCTCCACAGTGGACACGGAGGCTCACCATGTCCGCCGTCGCGTCCAGCACCTCCAGCGAATGGACGATGACGTTAATGGGCGCGAGATTCACCGGTTGCTGGCGGCGGGCGAGCTTATACGCCGGAACGCCGCCGATCTTTTTTGCGGAAACGGGAGGAGGGACTTGCGAGAAGGTCCCGCGAAAACGGTCCAGCACGATGTCCAGGCGGTTGCGGGAAATGTTCGGCTCCGTCTTCGGGCCAACCATCTCGCCTTCGCGGTCGTAAGTGTCGGTGGCCCAGCCGAAACGGATCACCGCCTCGTAGATCTTCTCATTGCCGGTGAAGAATTGCGCCAGCCGCGTCGCCCGGCCGACCACCAGCGGCAGAACGCCGGTCGCCAGCGGGTCGAGCGTGCCCAGGTGTCCGACTTTCCTGGTGCCCGCGATGCGGCGCAGCCGGTTGACCACATCGTGTGAAGTCCACCCTGCCGGCTTATCGACGACAATGACGCCGTCGAGCGGTGCGCTGTTGTGGGCTTCTTTGTCCAAGATTGCGTGCTGCGCTCCTACCAGCGCCTGATTGCCTTGCATATATAGCCGAGTGTGAAATGGCGGTCCCGGTCCAAACCATCCAGGAGGGGCAGAATGAGCGCCGGCGGAACCAGAAAAAGGGCGGCGGGAAGGAAGCCGATCCAGCGAGGCCCTGTTGCAAAGAATTGTAACCCGTTCAGCAGGCGGCGGGCCAGAAGGCGAAAATATCCGCCCACGGGCTGGATTTCCGCGGCCTCGAAGCCGGCTTCTCCGAGCAGATACTCCACACCATGGCGGGTGTAGCGATAGTAATCGTGCGGAGCCTGGTGGACCTCCCACTCGTGCGGCACGATGAGCAGAAGCCGCCCGCCCGGCTTGAGAGATCTGGCGATCTCCGCCAGGACGCGCTTGGGTTCGCGGACATGCTCGAGGGTGACGACGTTGACCGCGGCATCGAAGCAGCCGCCGGCAACGGGCAAGCGCTCGAGATCGGCGACCGCGTCGAGGGAGCGGTAGTTCCAGCCCGCGTCACCGATGCCGAGGTCGATGCCAACGTAACCATGCGGCGCAAAGAAACGCTTGTATTGTCCCTCGCCGGCGCCCGCGTCGAGCACACGCGCGCCGGCAGGAAGTTCCGCGGCGAAGCTCTCCACGGCTCGCTCGATCTCCGACTCGAAATGCAGGATGTAACGGCGGAGGGGAGGGGGTAGCAGCCGGGCAATCGCGGAGTAGCGCATTCTTCAGGCCGGGAATCCGCCTCATCGATACTATATACTCTTCCTGAGGTAACGGCTGTGAGCGTGGTGACCCGGCTTCGCGGGTTTGTCGACAAACAGACAAAACAGGTGGTGGAAGTGGGATGGCTGCTCCAGACAGACTCGGCATCCTTTATTTGGGAAGCGCCGCAGCCGATCACCCAGGCCCCGAGTGTCGCGCCGCAGCACGCGAAGTCCGTCGCCTACTGCCCGGCCGTGGTGGACCACGAAGCGCGCCTGGTCGAAATCCCGTGTCCGTTCGACCTGGAGTTGGGGTTCCGCTTCGACGACAACGGCGAGCCGGTCCTGATCGACCTCGCCGGCGACCAGTCGAGCGTTCGGCTGCGCCATCTCCGCGACATGACGGCGTTGGTGGCGCGCAAGGAGTGGCGGAATCCCAATCGGCCGATCATCCAGATCACTACACCCTACACCTTTGTCTCGGATGACAACGTGTATTTGGTGCAGTTGCCTCCGATTCAGCATTACCGGGAACCGCCTTTGCCGGGGTTGCTGATCGGAGGCCGGATGCCGATCGACGTATGGCCCAGGCCGCTGATGTGGGCATTCGAATGGTTCGACACGAAGAAGTCCATCCTGTTGCGGCGTGGAGAACCGTGGTTCTACGCGCGCTTCGAACCGCCCAATCCCAGCCAGCGGGTGCGGCTGGTGGAGGCGCAGATGACGCCCGAGTTGAAAACCTACCTGGACGGCATCGGTGGGGTGACGAATTACGTCAAGAAGACGTTCTCTCTGTTTCAGACGGCGAGACAGCGGCGTCCCAAACAACTGCTGGTAAAGGTCCAGAGGAAGAAGTAAGGCACGGACTCCTGTTCATTTCGCCGCCGCGCCTCGGCTCTTCAGCGAACGCGAGAAGCCGTGAAAAAACAGGGACGGTCACCCCGTTTCCCGACTACAAATCGTTGATTCTCCACAAAACGTCGCTCGGGAAACGGGGTGGCTGTCCCGTTTTTTCACTGCCCAGGAGAGCGGTGTCCGGTGGACCATTTCGAATTTCCGGACCACATCCACGCCCGCAGTTCGCCGTGCAGAAACGTATGGATTCAACAGGGCTTTGCAAGACTGGAGCTTCAATACCGCACCAGCCACCGAGCCTTATCCGCCAGTTTTTGCGCATTCGGCAGGAAGGCTTCCTCGAGCGGAGGGCTGAAAGGCACAGGACAGTCTGGCGCGGCCATCCGCACCACAGGGCCATCCAGATCCTGGAAGCAGTGCTCCGTGATCCGGCTGGCCACCTCGCCGCCGATTCCGCCCGTAAGACTCGCTTCGTGCAGCACGATCGCCTTCGACGTCTTCCGAACGCTCGAGAAGATGGCGTCGTCGTCCAGCGGCTGAAGAGTGCGCAGGTCGACGATCTCCATCGAGATGCCTTCCCGCTCCAGCGTCTCCGCCGCCTCCTTCGCGACATGGACCATGGCGCCATAGGTGATGACGCTGAGGCCGGTTCCCTCGCGGACCACCGCCGCCTTGCCAATGGGCACGGTGTAGTCGCCGTCGGGGACCTCGTCCTTGATCCGGCGATACAGCGCCTTGTGTTCGAAGAAAAGCACCGGGTCGTTGTCGCGAATGGCCGATTTGATCAGGCCCTTGGCATCGTACGCCGATGACGGGGCGAGCACTTTGAGGCCTGGAGTGTGCGTAAACAGGGCCTCCGGGTTCTGCGAATGGAACGGCCCGCCATGGATTCCGCCGCCGGACGGCGCGCGCACGACAATCGGCACCCCCGCTCCCCACCGATACCGGCATTTGGCCGCGAAGTTGACGATCTGGTCGTAGCCGCAGGTGATGAAGTCGGAAAACTGCATCTCGGCGACCGGGCGCAGGCCCATCAGGCTGGCGCCGATGGCCGCGCCGACGATCGCGGACTCGCTGATGGGCGTGTCGACGATGCGGCGCTCGCCGAAATGCTCCAGAAATCCCTCGGTAACCTTGAACGCCCCTCCGTACACGCCGATGTCTTCGCCGAGCAGGAAGACGTCCGGGTTGCGCTCCATCTCCTCCCACAGTCCCTGGCGGATGGCTTCGAGATAGGTGACGTTCATGCCTTCGTTCCCGGATCGTAGATGTTGTCGAGGAGTTCGGACGGATCGGGGTAAGGGCTCGCCTCGGCCCACTCGATGGCGGCGTCCACTTCCTGTTTCAGCGCGGCATCGGTTTCCCGCAATTCGGGTTCGGTGACCCAGCCTTCTTCCAGCATTTGCCGCTCCAGGAGTCGGATGGGACACCGCGAACCCCACTCATCCCACAAATGTTTGGGCACGTAAGTCGCGCCGTCGTGGGCCGAGTGTCCGGTCATGCGGAAGGTCTTGCACTCGACCAGGTAGGGCCCGAGTCCCTCGCGGGCATGGGCGACGGCGCGGCCGGCGGCCTCATGGACGGCCAGCACGTCGTTGCCGTCGACGACCTCCGAAGGAATGCCGTACCCGGGGGCGCGGTCGGCCACGTTCTGGCACGCCATCTGCTTTTCGATCGGGGTGGAATAGGCGTATTGGTTGTTGTTGCAGAAGAGAACGAGCGGCGCTTTCTGCACCGCGGCCAGGTTGATGCCCTCATGCCAGTCGCCCCGGCTGGTGGCGCCGTCGCCGAAGAAAACAAACGCTACGTTTTTGGTGCCCTGGTACTTGAGCGCCATGGCCGCGCCCGCGGCGACGGGAACCGAAGCGGCCATTGCGCTGATGATGGCCACAATGTTCCGGCTCATGTCGCCCATGTGCATGTTGCCGTCTTTGCCGCGAGTGAGTCCGTCAACGCGGCCCATGTACTGGGCGAAGATCTGGCCGGGCGTGAAGCCTCGCATCAAAAACAGCGCCATGTCACGGTGGGATGGAAACAGGACGTCCTCCGGCAAAGCATGCAACCCGGCGCCGACCGGGATCGCTTCCTGGCCCCGTCCAACGTACACTCCGCCCAGAATCTTACCCTGGCGGTAGAGCTTTCGTTCGATGCGGTCCTCCACTTCGCGCATCATCTTCATGTAATGCAATGCCCGCCGCGCGAGTGCCGCGCGCGAGGACAGAAGAAGGCCGGGGCCTTCGAGCGAGGGTGTAGCGTGGGCGACAGCCATAGGAGCCTCGTCGAAACTCAAAACCGACAGTATAGCGCCCGCGAGGCACTGTTGAGTCGTGAAATCTTGCCTGGCTACGAGAACTTGTACTCCCCGGGTACTGGCAAAGGCGGTACGGACAGTGGCAAATCATAGCCAAAAGCTTTCGGCATCAGGTCCAGATTTGAGGCCATAATCTGCTCCCAGGTGATCGCCTGGCCCGAATAGGCGGCTTCGCGCGCCATAATGCAGGCCATCGTACTCTCCGCCACGGCCTGACCATGGTTTATGTACGGTCCCTGGCCGCGGATGCTGTTCACCATGTCGATGTGCTCCCGCACATACGGATTCTCGCCCGGCGTCCCCAGATCTCTGCCGTTGCTGCGGCTTTTGGTTCCCACAATCAGTTCCGAGACGTTGTTGTAGCAGCCTTTCGGATACTGGCGGCAGTGGCTGGACAGGTGGACCCCGTTGGGGAATTCGAAGTCGGCGGAAATGTGATCGTAGATATTGCCGTAGATCTCTTCGCGGGGACGCCACACCGCCCCGCCCTGCGCCCAGACGGCCTTCGGCGGCCCGCCCATCGCCCACAGCACA
This sequence comes from Bryobacteraceae bacterium, assembly GCA_046160045.1. GTDB lineage: Bacteria > Acidobacteriota > Terriglobia > Bryobacterales > Bryobacteraceae > CAZGUX01. The sequence goes on along the minus strand of JBJXGR010000103.1, from coordinate 40,257 downwards.
ACGTCGATGTTGTGCAGGTGCTGTTCGACAATCTGATCGCCGCATACCCAGACGAAGGAGTACCAGGCGCGGTTCTGCCACGTCATATCCTTCCACTTGGGGTCGCGGGACTTCTGCTGGATCACCGGCCCGCCCACCCAGTAGGCGTAGGTTGCCGTGATTTCGCCGATCGCGCCGCTGCGGATCTTGTCGATCGTCTCCACGTAGTCTTGCTGCGAACGGCGCTGGGCGCCGGACATCACCGTCAGTTTGAGTTCCGCCGCTTTCTTCGCCGCCGTCATGAAGCGGCGCACGCCGACCGGATCGGTGCCGAACGGCTTTTCGGCAAACACGTGCTTCTTCGCCTCAATGGCCGCTTCGAAATGGATCGGCCGGTAGCCCGGCGGCGTGCAGAGCATGACGATATCCACGCCGGAGTTGATGACCTTCCTGTAGGCCTCGAACCCGACAAAATGGTTCTCCGGATCGACCTTGATCTTGTCCTGAATCGCCGGGTATTTCGATCCGTCCCGCAGGGAAGTGAGCGAGCTTTCCAGGCGGTCTTCAAAAATATCCGCCATGGCTACGAGTTCCACGTTGTCATTTCCCTTGAGGAGTTGACTGGCGGCCTGCGTGCCGCGGCCGCCGCAGCCAACCAGGCCGGCGCGGAGTTTCTCGTTGCCCCATCCCCGGACGAGGTTGGGTTTGATGATCGTGAAGGCGGTGGCGGCAGCCGCCGAATGATGAAGAAGATGGCGGCGTGAAACGACTGAAGATTCCATAAAAATACCTCTCTTGGAAGCTATACCGCCCCGATTCTAGCACCGCGAAATTTGGGTCAATAGGGTTACTTCAACGGCCGATAAGAGCAAAGTGATTCCCACGCGGGTCGTCGTGCGCGTCAGAACGGGCGAGTGGCTCTCCTGGATGGAACGGCTCGCCGGAATGACAGCGAGAGCTGCCCTGTTCTTTCTCGGGTTGATCGCGGTGGTGCTGCTGGTTCTGGGTGTAGCCCATTTCAGAATCAGCCTCGGCTGATCACTTCTTCTTCCGCAAGTCCCAAACGTAGATGGAATAGCCGATTCGCGCCGTCGGGGGCCTCTTCCTCAGCCACGTCAGATCGTCCCACGGTACATACAGCCCATAGAGCGGCGTCACGCTCGAGGCGGCGACTCCATCGAATCTTTCGGTCTTCCACGTCTCCCAGCTCGCAGCAACCGCGTCGATCCGCACGCGGGAGTGGCTCCAACTCGCCGAACCAAAATAAGTCAGGCCGGCATTTTCCACGCCCAGGGATTCGCAGTAGCGAAGGAACCGGTCGAGATCCTGGCCCCAGTCGATGTTGGAGTCGAGCAGGTACCGGGGCCCCGCCTCCGGACCGCCCGCGGCAGCATTGAAGAACGACAGATAGTAAGGATGGATCTGAACGGCTTCGAGCGTGTGCAGCGCCAGCACCATCACAACGCTGGCGAGGCCCGCCCGGTACCGGACCATGCGTGCCGCGACGCTCGCGGCCAGCACAATCATCAATGGGTAAACGGGAAACAGGTAGCGGATTCCGAGGTTCATGTTGCTGGCCACGCAGAAGGCGAAGAACGCGGCGCAGGCGACAGCCAGCGCTGTGTGCGCCCGGGTCCACGGTGTCCGCCGGATCCCGGCAATCGCGAGAAGCCACAGGCCGAACAGCGACAGCGGACTCTTGACGAGGAAAGCGACCGGGAAGTAGCGCCAGTCGCTCTCCTCGCTCACCCGGCCAAGAAAGTAATTGAGGTGGCCGCTGCGATTGTGCTCGGCCACCTTGTCCAGCCCGGCCCAATAGGGATGGGTGCGGAGCCCGGTCCGAGCGCTGACCCACCGCATCGTCCTGCCGGCGGCCGTATTAGAAACCGCCACTTCGCGCAGCCGCCGCCGATCACGCGGCCGGCGGCCGGGCATGTACACCAACCACACGACAAAGGCCGCCGTCAGAAACAATGCCACACAGCTCCTTACCCAGTGACGGAGACTTCCGTTCGCCGGCGCTACCACCCAATAGAGAACGGGCAGGAGAGGCAGAAGCAGCACCGACGAGAACTTGGTTGCCAGGGTTAAGCCAAGGACGATTCCCGCGGCGGCCAGACGGCCGCGGCCGCCGGTTTCGACGAAGTCGATCCACAGGGCGCAACTCAGGAAGTAGAGCAGTGCCATGGGCACATCATTGGTGACATAACGGCCGTGCGCCAGCAGGTTCGGATCGAACCCAATCAGAAACAGAGCAAGCAGGCCCGCGATCGCGCCAAAGCGCTTCCGGGTCCACCAGGCCACGGCGAGGGTCAGCCCAAGGGAGAGCAGGATCGGTCCCAGACGCGCGGCCAACAGAATACGGTCGGCCGGTGAGCGGTTTTCGAACAGAAACTGACGCCCCGCTTCGATCTCGAACAGTTCCCGCGGCGCCACCCGTTCCACGTTCATGAACAACAGCGGGAACGCCGCGATCAGCTTGATCAGGGGCGGATGCTGCGGGTTGTCCCGGAAATCGGCGTTTGTCCAGTACCCGAAACCGGCCTTGATGTGCATGGCCTCATCCCAGGTCTGGGATTCCTCCATCACGGTGGTGACCCGGATCAGGCCTGACAACAGAATCAGAATTGCGGCGAGCGGGGCGAAATACCGGTCGACCAGAGGCTTGCCGGCGAGCACATTGCCAGTATCGCATCGGGGGCACAATCCGGCAGCCCCTGCTATAATTTAGCCGTGAGATTCCAGCCTGACGCTTCCCGCGCCATCGCCGTCCAATAAGTCTATGGTATTGCCCTTGGAGGTATCGGCAAAGCAGGAATGAAAGTCAGCGTCCAGATTGAGCGAGGGATTGAAAACCTCTTCGGGACCCGCGACGAAAACATCCGGTTGCTGGAAACCAGCCTGAGCGTCAGCACCTCTCTTCTCGAAAAAGCGATCGAGATCGAAGGCGAGGCTGTGAACGTGCGCCGCGCCGAGGCGATTCTGAACGACTACAACACGCTGGTCACCGACGGGCACGTGTTTGGCAACGGCGATCTGAACAGCTATCTGCGGGTGGTTACTGAAGACGCCGAGGTGACTCTGCGGGCGTTGGTCTCGAGCGGCCGGCAGCGCAATTTCGGCAAGAAGCCCCTGGTGCCGAAGACCATCAATCAGCGCCGGTACCTGGAGGCCATCGAGCGGAACGACCTGGTGTTCGGTGTCGGGCCTGCCGGAACCGGCAAGACCTACCTGGCGGTGGCCATGGCGATCTCCGCCCTGCTTGCCAAGAGGGTCTCGCGGATCATCCTGACCCGCCCCGCCGTGGAGGCGGGAGAACGGCTGGGGTTTCTGCCGGGCACGCTGCAGGAAAAGGTGGACCCTTATCTGCGTCCGCTCTACGATGCCCTTTACGACATGCTGGACGGCGATAAGGTGGAGAAATACCTGGAGCGTAACGTGATCGAGATCGCGCCCATCGCCTTTATGCGGGGGCGCACGCTGAACGACAGTTTCATCATTCTGGACGAAGCGCAGAACAGCACCGCCGAGCAGATGAAAATGGTGCTCACGCGGCAAGGGTTCAATTCCAAGATGGTCGTGAACGGCGACATGACCCAGATCGACCTGCCGGGCGGCCGCCGTAGCGGTTTGGGCGACGCAGTGGAAATCCTCCGCGGGGTGGAGGGCATCAGCTTCCTCTACTTCGATCAGCGGGATGTGATCCGCCATGTCCTGGTCCAGCGCATCGTCCAGGCCTACGAACGCTATTCCGAAACAACCGGCGCAGGCAGGCAATTGAGCCTGAGGCTGGTAGCTGACCCCGAACCGGACACGGCCGCGGCGCCTGCCGGCGACACGCCTCGCGTCTGAGATCGCGCTGCTCGATTCATGTCCACTTCGCAAAAAATCGTTTACTTCCGTCGCGCTCCCCGGTTGCCGAGGGCGGAACTGGAGTCCTTCGCCCGCCGCTTGCGGGACGAGGCGGCCGGAGAGCGCGGTTTCGACTGCCTGCTGACCGACGACCGCGAACTGAGGCGCTTGAATCGGGAGTTCCTCGGTAAGGATGCTCCGACCGATGTACTTTCCTTCCCGGAGTCCGAAGAAGCGGACCGTCCGTTCCTGGGCGAATTGGCGATTTCGTGCGATCGTGCCCGGGAACAAGCGAAACAGTACGGCCACAGCCTCGACGTCGAATTGAAAATCCTGATGTTGCATGGGGTGCTTCACCTGGTTGGCCTGAACCATGTGAAAGATCGCGGCCGGATGGCGCGCGCGGAATCCCGATGGAGAAAGCACTTCCAATTGCCCACCGGCTTGATTGAACGGACGAGAACGTGATTGTTGCCCTGATCGTGCTGACCACGTTGCTGGCGGTCGTGCTGGCGCTCGTGAGTTTTGTCCAGACGCTGTACCTGGAGAGTCTCCGCTTACGAAGCCGTGACCTGCCCGCTCTCGAACTGTTCAAAGGGCAGATCGAGGATCAGCTAGGCATGAAGACCGAGGACGGGGCACTGTGCTTTTCCCTCCTCAAGCACAGCCTGATTCTGTTTCTCGGAATCTGCCTGTTCGGCGCGATGGTGAGCGAACGGGCGCCTTCCATCGCCGTCACGGTGGAGGCGGCCGCCGGGGCATGGCTAGCCATGCTGACCTCGGCGTATCTGCTGCCGCAGGCCCTGTACCGCCGGACGACAGGCCGATGGCTTCTGCCCCTTGTGCCCCTGGTCAAAGTGCTGGCGTTGGCCTCGAAGCCCGTGACGGCGCCGATGCAATTGATCCAATCGGTATTGGCGGGAGAGCCTGAGAAGCCCAGACAGGAAGAGGCGGCATCCGAAGCGGTGGAAGCCCTGATCGAAGCCGGCGCCGAAGAGGGTTTGATCGAAGAGGAGGACCGCAAGCTCCTGCAGTCGGTGGTGGAATTCGGGGACAAGACTGTCCGCCAGGTGTTGACCCCCCGTCCGAACATCGTCGCCATCCAGGCGACCGCCAGCCTGGATGATCTCCGGCAATTGGTCATCCACGAGCAGTTCTCCCGCATTCCGGTGTACGAAGCCTCGATCGACGATATCGTCGGCTACGTCCACGTGCGGGACATGTTCGAGATGGATGAGGACTCGCGCAAGGAAAAGATGGTTCGCGAGCTGGTCCGCAAGATCCGGTTCGTTCCGGAGTCGAAACCGGTGAACGACCTGTTGAGGGAAATGCAGGAGACGAACACACACATGGTGATCGTCGTTGATGAGTATGGCAACACGGCGGGGCTGGCTTCGATGGAGGATCTGGTGGAGGTGATCGTCGGCGAAATCAGGGACGAGCACGAGCCGTCGACCGACATCGCGGAGGAGGGTGAGGACACTTTTGTCGTCTCGGGCAGCTTCGACGTCAGCCGCCTGAACGAGTTATTCGATGTGCGGCTGCCCGAGGATACCGAGTCCACAACAGTGGGCGGGCTGGCGAGCGAATGGCTGGGTCACGTGCCGGAACCCGGGGAAAGCGCGGAACGGGTAGGAATCCGGATCGAAGTTCTGGCCAGCAACGGCCTCCGGGTGGAGCAGGTGAGGCTGACCCGGGCCAAGGCGATGCGGCAGGACGGAAACCATGCAGCCTAGCTTTGTTATTTCGAAACAGGTGCTAAGTGAGCAGCTCTGACCCTAAGTTCGTATCGGGCTTTGTCTCGATCGTCGGCAGGCCGAACGCCGGCAAGTCGACATTGTTGAACGCGCTGGTCGGGACCAAACTGGCCATTGTTGCCGACAAGCCGCAGACCACCCGCACGTCCATTCAGGGGGTCTTGACAAGCGAAGAAGGCCAGGTTGTCTTTCTGGATACTCCGGGCATTCACGACGCCGATTCGGTGATCAACCGGCGGATGATGGACACCGTGAGGGAAGCTCTTCAGGAGCGTGATCTCCTGATCCTGGTGGCGGACGCGACCCGGCCCATCGATGCCGGAGACCGGGAGGCGGTCGAACTGGTCAAACGAACGGGCACGCCTTGCCTGCTGGCGTTAAACAAGATCGACCTCGTCAAGGCGAAATCCCACCTTCTCGCACCGCTCGACGGGTATCAGCAACTGCACGAATTCCGCGAGTATCTGCCCGTGTCGGCGAAAAGCGGAGAAGGCATTGCGGCGCTCGGCAAGGCGGTGATGGCGGCGCTTCCCGAGGGTCCGGCGTATTTCCCGCCCGATCACATCACCGACCAGCCGGAACGATTTCTGGCGGCGGAGTTGATCCGGGAACAGATCCTTCAGGAGACGCGGCTCGAAGTGCCGCATTCGGTGGCAGTCGTCGTCGATCAATGGACCGACGACAAGACGATTACCCGGGTCGAGGCGACCATCTACGTGGAGAGGGCCGGACAAAAAGGCATTCTCATCGGCGCGGGAGGCGAACGTCTGAAGCGGATTGGCACGCTGGCGCGGCAGGAGATGGAGCTTCTGCTGGACCGGAGATTCTACCTGAATCTCTTTGTGAAGGTCCGCCCGAAATGGCGCGAGAATCCGGCCTTTCTCAGCTCTCTCGATTGGCGTACAATGGCGGGGTCAGATGCACCGTAGAAGCCTGTTGTCCATATTGCTGCCTGTAGCCCTCCTGGCGCAGGGCCCGAGCGATGATGCACTGTACGATCTGGTGAGGCGCAAGCTCGCCAGCGACCCCCAGGTCAAGGGCGGTCAGATCCAGGTGGATGTGAAGCAAGGGGTGGTGACTCTCCGAGGCCCGATTGCCACCGGGAAACAGAAGGAACGCGCCGAGAAGGTCGCCAGGAAAGTGAAAGGCGTCAAGCAGGTCGTGAACGAACTGCGCGTACAATGAGCCTCGGCCGGCGCGAGTTTCTGGCCCTTTCGGCTTCCCCTATGGGTCTGGCCCAGGAAGAGAAGTTCTCCATCCAGCGCATGGAAGGGGGATTGCTATACGCGGAGGGTCCGGTGTGGGCCAAAGAGGGTTTCCTCCTCTTCTCCGATGTTGCCCGCGACGAGATCCGCAAGATCACTCCCGGCAGCGGCAAGCGGTCCGAAGTGTTCCGCCCCTCGGCCAACGGCCCGGCGGGCAACGCCTACGACTCGCAGGGGCGCTTGTACACGTGTGAAACCCGGACGCGACGCGTGGTGCGGCAGGACAGGAAGGGCAACCTTGAGGTTCTGGCCGAGCGCTTCGACGGCAAGCGGTTCAACGCGCCCAACGATATCGTCGTCCGCAAGGACGGTCACGTGTATTTCACCGATCCGGCATTCGGCAAACAGGCCGACGTGTGCGAGTTGGAGTTTCACGGCGTGTTTCACCTGCCGCCCAAGGGATCCTTGGAAGTGATCGCCAAACCCAAAGGCCGGCCGAATGGAGTGGCTCTGTCCGCCGACGGCAAAACGCTCTGGGTGACGAACTCCGACGAGCGGAACGTTCGGGCGTACGATCTCGACAAAGAGGGTCGCGCGACGAATGAGCGGGTGGTGATTTCCGGGATCGACGGACCGCCGAAGGGTCTCCGGCTTGACGAGAGCGGTAGCCTCTACATGACGTGCAACGGTCTTGCAGTGTACTCGCCGACGTTCCAACGAGTCACGCAGTTCGAGTTTTCCGAGCCTCCCTCCAACTGTGTCTTTGGCGACCCGGATCTGCGAACCCTGTACATCACCGCTCGAACGTCCCTTTACCGCATTCGCCTGGAAGCCAAAGGCGCGGTGCAGCACTAATCACGAGTCTTGCCTATTCGAAGTATCCACTCACATCCACAATCAGGTCAGTCTGGTCCGTCGCGTAGAAACTGACGGCCCCGCCCGTGCCAGTGGGGATTATCGCGGCGTTTGCGACCACAAAGCCTCGGAATGAGTTGAGGGTGGAGACCTGCGGCAAAGCCAGGCCGGTCGGCCATGCCGTGAGAAACGACAGAGAGGCAGCCGGGACCACCGTCACGTTGAACGCGAGAGCACGGGCGGTGGGCGGGATGCCGCAGTTGCTCGCGGAAGCGGTGAGAACGCGGTTCGCGCCCGGGTTGAGCGGCGGCTCGCCGAACGCGCCCGTGAATCCCGAGCCACGGCGCGTGTCCGCGACACGACAGGGAGCGACGGGCGTGAAGTTCAAGCCTCCGGGACCCGGAGGCGCAAAGTAACCGTTGATGTCGAGGATGACGTCCGTTGCCTGCGACGCAAAAACGTTGACCGCGCCGCCTTGCCCCGCCGGGACGATGGCCGCGTTGGCCACAATCGCACCGCTAAACGAATTGAGCGTCGACACCAGCGGCTGGGAAGAGCCGGACGGCCACAGGGTGAGGTAATCGAGAGGCCCCGGCGGCACGACCGTCGCATTCAGGGCATAGGCCCGGGCGCTGGAAGGGATGCCGCAACCTCCCGCCAGGACGGGAAAACTTCTGGCGAGACCGCCGGAGAGACTAGGGGCGCCGAAAGGACCGGTCTTTTGCGAATCGGCGCGGGTGTCCGCCAGCCGGCAAGGAGGGACCGGGTAGAACTGCAGTTCCCCGGGACTTCCAGGCGCCGCAAAAAAGCCGTTGATATCCATGATGACATCGGTGGCGTCGGTCACAAAGACGTTGACCGCGCCGCTGCTCCCGCCGGGAACAATCGCCGCGTTGGCCACCACCTCGCCCTGAAATGAATTGAGGGTCGACACCACAGGCTGCGGCTGGCCCACGGGCCAGATGGTCAGGTAGCTGAGGAATCCTCGGGGGACAACCGTGACATTTAGCGAATAGGCCTTGGCGGACGATGGGATTCCGCACGGGCCCGCGGGAATCGGCACCATGCGAATTGCGCCCGCGCTTAAGGCGGGAGGACCAAACGCTCCCAAGGCGCCTTGCCCCACGCGGGTATCCACGGTCCGGCACGGCGTCACGGGCACAAAGCGGTAGGAGGTTGAGGAAATTCTCGAAAATGTGGCCACGGCGGACTTCGCGGCACTCATTTGAACATGGACCGGATTGAGCGATCCGAAAAGATCTCCCGAGAATCCCGAGAAGCTCCAGCCGGGGATTGGGGTGGCTTGGACCAGCACGGAGGTTCCCTCGTCGTAGTAGTCATCGCCCGAGGAGGGAACCGCGGTCAGGCTGCCGCTCCCGACGGGCAACACCGACCTGGAGAGCTTGTACTGGGTGGCGAACTTGGCAACGTAAACAGCGTCGGCTGGCGGAACGGTAATGGTCTGCGATTGTGGTCCGCCGTGCAGCCAGGACAGGAACGAGTTTCGAGCGTTCAAGCCAACCTGAGGACTGGGAGCGCCAAGATCGCGCTGGAGGCCGACCACGCTCCGCACGGGTCCGTAGGTCGGCTGGCCGTCCAGGGTCACCCCCAGGCGAGGGGGAGAGGTGGCCACGGTCAGGGTGGAAACGCGAGGGGGCAGATCACGTCTCACCGTGGTTTCGAGCCCCTGCGGGTCGCGCGAGGTCAGCGTAATGCGGTAGGCAACATCGCTGAGTGTGTAAGGAGTGCGCACGGGAATGGTGAAAGAACCGCCAGCCCCGGTAACCGGACCGAGGAAAGGCCGCACCACCGGTCCAGCCGGGTTGTTCAGCCCGGTCAGGTAGTTGACTGTCCAGGTGAGGTTCTGCGGTGGCAAGGGCCCGGTTTCCGGGTCGTTGGCGGATCCGGAGAAGGTGATGGTCTCGCCCGCACTGAACAGGACTCCCGCCGCGGGTGAAGATATGGTTGGCACCGGCGGTTGGCCGTTGACAACCGTGAGGATCGCCGCATTACTGGTGACGCTGCCGGCCGTGTTGGACACCACGACCTGGAACGCCGCAGCGGAGTCGGCGACCGTCGCGCCGGCAAGCGTGTAGCTGGGCTGGTTGGCGTTCGGAATGTTCACGCCGCCGCGTTGCCACTGATAGGCCAGGCTCGATCCGGTTGCTGCGACTGTGAACGTGACGGCCACGCCGGCTGGAACCGTGCGGCTCGCGGGATGAGTCGTGATGGAAGGCGACAACACGGCGGTGTAGTCGATCCGGCGGAGTTCGCCGGAAACATCGTCGGCGCCGCGCTGCAGGTAGTAGAGGCCGCCTTCCGGTCCGGCACGGAGGTCGACGGGGCCGGCGGCTCCGGACAGGAACCTCGCGACGGCGCCGGTGGCCGGATCGAGGGTCGAAATCCAACCGCCGCAGAGGTCGGCAAAGAAATACTTGTCGCGGTACTCCGGCGGAAACGCCCGGACCGCGGAATCGTAGAACGCTCCTCCAGCGATCGCGCACCCGTGAAGTTCGGCATCGGCGCGATGCGGATAGGCGAACAGCGGCTTGTCGAAAAGCGGATTGTCGTTCGGCCCTTCAGTGAGAGGCCACCCGTAGTTGGCTCCCGGCCTGCCAACGTTGATTTCTTCCCACGCGTCCTGGCCAACATCGTTGATAAACAAAGCCCCCGTCCCCGGTTGAACGGCGAAGGTGAACGGGTTGCGCAACCCGTACGCCCAAATCAGCCGGCTGTTCCCGGTCAGATCCGCGTACGCCACAAAGGGATTGTCGGGGGGGACCGAGCCGTCCGGATTCATGCGGAGGATCTTGCCGAGCAGGTTGGTGAAGACGAGGGAGTTGTTGGGTTCGGCATTCTCACCGACGGCGACGTAGAGTTTGCCGTCCGCGCCGAAATGCAGCGCGCCTCCGTTGTGAGTAGAGGAGCCGGGATTCAGCGGGTCCAGTTCCAACAGCGGCGTTTCGCTGCCTGGGAGCGCAACGTCGCCGTTCGCCGTGAACCGGCTCACGACATTGCGCAGCACCGCTCCGGGCCTGGTGTAGTACACGTAGAGATAGCGGTTTGTGGCGTAATCGGGATCGGCGGCAACCCCCAGGAGCCCGCGCTCCGCCTCGGAATCGACCGTCACTGAAAGAAACGGCGCTGGAAGCAGCACGCCATTCTTGATAACTCTCAATCTCCCGGCCTGTTCACAAACCAGAACGCGCCCGTCGGGTGCAATCGCCATCGCCGTGGGCGACGCGAGACCGCCGGCCACCAGTACATCAGTGAAACCTGAGGGAGGCGTTCCGGCTTTGCCGATCATCGCCAAGCCCAGAATGGAGATCATCACACGGGCGGTTGAGTACAAGCGCCTCATCGAATCCGGTGCACGTACAAAATTGTAACCCTTCGGAATCCGAAGAGTTCCGGTGGCGTGAAGGAAGCTCGGGCTCATCCAATGCGTGTCATCAGCAGCAGGCGAATCGGGCCTTCCAGCAAATCCTCGAAGCGCGCCTTGAACGCCCGCAGGTGCGGCGACTCCGCATGCTGGTTTAGGTGCTCCCTGGACTGCCAATTCTCGTAGAAGAGGAACCGGCCCGGGGCCTCGTTGTCTTCGTGCAGATCGTACTGCACGCACCCTCCCTCCTGCCTCGTAGGCCCGATCAATCCCAGCAGCACCTGGCGCAAGTCGTCTTCTTTGCCGCGCTTGGCCTGAATTTCCGCAACCACCGTCAACAGGTTTTGAGACATTGTCTTCAGATTTTACCTTTGCCGGTCTGCTCCGGACGCTCCCGCGGCAACAGTTCCGGCAGGCGTTAAGGTCGAAGCAAGAGGATAATGGTGTAATGGAATGACCCGCCAGGCACACCGCGCTCCAGCCCTTCGCATTCGCGGCTGGGCTATCCAGGGGTGGATCGGTGACGACTTTCGCGATTCATTGAAGGAATCGATCCAGGCGATTCCGGATTCGATCATGGAACGGCTGCCTTCGCTGTCGATCATTCTTCAACCCCGGTTCCCCGACCCCGATATCACGTCACGTTGGACGGAAACCGAGGCCGGTGTGGAGATCCGGATCGCGACAGACGATGTCTCGCCGCATGACGGCGCGATCGAGATACTGGTGTGCGCCGGCGAGGTGCTTTGGGATTGCCTCGACGAGAAGCAGCGGCGGGTCTGGTTCCAACAACTGCGATCGGAGATCGACGCGGGCGTCGCTGGTGAGATCGATGAAGCGTCTGTCCGCGAGAAGCGGATACTGCTTTCCTCGCGGGTTCAGGCGTCCAGCGGCCGGCGCCTGGAGCGATACGCACGCCAGTCCTTCGCCTCCACGGCGGCCGAGTTCTGTCACGCGTTGTGGCACGATGTCAGCGTAAGGGAGGGTGAAGGACACCTTCCGGCGCCATGCCTGCGCCGCCGGTTCGAACTGCTGGCACGCTGGTTCCCGCCCGGCCGGGATTTGTTTGCGGCGCCAGAGAGAGCCGGCAGGGACTAGCAGCCCGCGGTAAATGTCCGCCACAGGCAAGACTCTCCCGTAAGTTGCTGAAACGACAGAGCCGCGACCGGAAGGAAGCGCGGCATTTTCGGCTTCTACTACGGGCTGCTAGTCTAGACCTTGTGGATTTCAATCTCCCAACGGCTACGGCGCGAAGTACCCGTTGATGTCCAGGATCACGTGAGTTCGGTCCGTCACGAAGACATTGACTCCGCCAAACGCGCCCGCGGGAACGATGGCCGCGTTCGCGACGATGCTGCCATCAAAGGAATTGAGCGTCGACACAAGGGGCTGAGCGAATCCCGACGGCCATGCCGTGAGATAGCTGAGCCCCCCGGTTGGAACAACCGTCACGTTTAGAGAGAAGGCCTCAGCCGTTGCCGGGATGCCGCAAGCGCTCTGGGAGATCAGGAACGAGCGGGACGTCCCTCCCTCCAGGATGGGGCCGCCGAAGGGGCCATTCGCGAGCCGCGTATCGACGACACGGCATGGCGTCGCCGCGTAGAACGACAAGCCGCCGGCCGATGGCGGGGCAAAATAGCCGTTGATGTCCAGGATCACCTCCGTCGGGTTGGTCACGAAGGCGTTGATCGCGCCGTTCGTTCCCGAGGGCACCAGGGCTGCGTTGGCGACGATCTTTCCCTGGAACGAGTTCAGCGTCGAAACCAGAGGCTGAATCTGTCCCGCGGGCCAAGTGGTGAGATAGGCGAGCGGACCCGCCGGGACCACCGTGACGTTCATTGAGTATGCCCGCGACGTGCCGGGAATGCCGCACGGACTGGCAGGCACGGTGAAGCTTCGCGTCTGGCTCGCTGCCATCGACGGGCCGCCGAACGCTCCGGGCGCCAGACGTGTGTCGGCCACGCGGCACGGATTCGCGGCAAAGAACGAATAGTTATAGGGCGAGGGCGTGTCGAAGTAGCCGTTGATATCCAGAATCACATCGGTCGTATCGGTCACGAACACGCTGATCGCGCCGCCGATGCCCGCCGGCACGATGGCCGCATTCGCGACGATCGTGCCGCCGAACGAGTTCAGAGTGGACACCAGCGGCTGGGCCTGGCCGGTCGGCCAGATCGTGAGATACGAGAGCGGACCGCGCGGGACGACGGTGACGTTCAGCGAGTAGGAGGCCGCGGTCGCCGGGATGCCACAGACACTTTGCGGGATCGGGAACGAACGGACGCTGCCGCCCGCCATCACCGGCCCGCCGAACGTTCCTGCCGGGTTGCGCGTATCGACGATCCGGCAAGGCGCCACCGGTTGAAACCGGAGTCCGCTTCCGCCGATCGAGATGCCGCTGCCACCGATCTTCATGACAAACGCATCCCCCGCGTTGTCGTCTCCCACGGCGAACGACCGTCCTCCGAATGCCGGCTGAAGCACACCCGCCGTGGTCTTGAAGTTCTCTGAATCCGTCCGGCCTGTATAGTAGGCGTTGCCGCTGCTATCGATCGCGACGCCGCCCACGCCGAGAAACCCGGCGTTATTGTCCGAATTGTCCTCGTTCGCGCCTCCGATATAACTGGAATAGATCAGCGACCCTCCGGCGGACCCGAATTTGGCGACGAACCCATCGGAAAACGCGCCCGCGTAGGTGGTTTGGAACGCATCCACCTTCGGAAAGTTGGAGGACCAGGTCCGGCCGGTAATGTGAGGCTGGCCTTGTCCGTCCACCGCCAGCGCGAAGGCGCCGTCGGACAGCGATCCGCCGAGGAAGGTCGAATAGATCAACGAACCGCCGGCGGCGGCGAACTTTGTCACAAACGCGTCGGAGAATCCCCCGAACGTCGCCTGGTATGCGGCCAGGACCGGGAAATTGGCGGAGGCGGTTTCTCCCGCGACATACACGTTCCCGGTCAAATCTACGGCTACGCCGAAGCCCTGATCGCGTCCCGTCCCGCCCAGGAAGGTAGAGTAGGCGACCGTGCCCCCCGTGAAGAACTTCGTCAGAAACACGTCATAGCTCGACGACTTGGTCGCCTGGTAGGCATTCAGGACGGGAAAGTCGGTCGACTCCGTCTCACCCGTCACGTAGGCATTGCCCACCGCATCCACGGCGACGTCGTATGCCCGCTCCTGTTTCCCTCCGCCCAGGTACGTCGAATACACGAGCGCGCTGCCCGTCGAGTTCAGCTTGGCTACGAAAGCGTCCTGTTCGCCCTTGAAATTGCCTTGGTACGGGAGTTGAATCGGGAAGTTCGGGGATGCGGTCGCCCCCACGACGCTGATGTTTCCCTGCGGATCCACGGCCATCCCGTAGATCTCATCCGTGTTATTGCCGCCCAAATACGTCGAAAAGACCAACTGATTCCCGGCGGTATTGAGCTTCAGCACGAACGCGTCGCCGAATCCGCCTCCGAAGGTCGCCTGGTAGGCGGCGCCGATGATCGGGAAGTTGGAGGAGTTCGTCGTGCCTGCGACAATGGCGCTACCTTGGCTATCAACGAAGACATCCATGCCCTGCTCCTGGCCAAATCCGCTGGTCGTCTGCGTGCCTCCGATAAACGTGGAATACAGAATTGCGGTGCCGGCGGCGTTGATCTTGGTGACAAACACGTCACGCGTCCCTTTGAGCGTGTTCTGATAGGCTCCCACGGCGGGGAAATTGGCCGAAGCCGTCGCGCCGGTGATGTACGCATTGCCCTGAGCGTCAACCGCGATGCCCGTGCCGCGCTCGCCCGCATTGCCGCCGAGAAAGGTCGAGAAGCTGATCACCGGGTCGACGATCAGTTCCTTCGCAGGGTCATATTCGCCCAGACGGAGCCTGACCTGGCGATTCGCCACCACATACCTGGCGGTCACCGGATGACGGCGTCCATCGATCACCTGATACGCCACTGGCTGGCGCTGGTAGACGCTTCCGCCCGGCAGGCGCAACCGGAGGTCGCCATTCGCATCGACGTGGGGAGGTTCGGCTCCCTGATAAGCCAGGCGTATCGCGCCGGGGTCAGCACCGGGAGCCAGCACGAAGTCGTATTCCAGCCGCGACTCCTTGCTGTAATAGACCAGGTCGATTCCCGGGTAAATCCCTTGGTAACGCACTCTTCCGAAGTGCGGGACGTCCTTATGCCAGTTGGCCGGGTCGTTGCCAATCAGATAATTGCTGCGTCCAGCCAGCGCTTCCTCGCCCTGGACGCGCACGCCCGGGCTTGCGCCCTCCACCCTCATCCGGAGGAACTCGGTCCGGTCGGCCGCCTCCAGCGCGAACACCGCTTCGTTTCGAGTCAGGTACACCTGAAATCCGTTGTCCCGGCTGAGAAACAGGACTCGGGAGTCGGCCTGTCCGGCGTTGGGTTCAAAGCGAACCGGCGTCCGGCCGTACCGGGCGGGGGTGACGGGATTCGCTACAGCGAGTGAAGAGGCCAGGAGGAGGAAATGGAGCAAACGCATACGCCGGGTAATCGGCAGAAGCGTTGGCCTCGATTAGAATCCGCAAGCAACACACGGCCAAATAAGGGCTTTTCCAGGTAACCTTCAGGACCTCCACTCAGGTCGCGGGCGGCAATCTTCGCGAACCTCCTGACATGCTCTCGAAGGCCAAGGTCAAGGCTCCGCTTCTCGGTGGCTCTTCGTCCGATCGTGCGGGCGGCGCTGCGGCTCTCCCTGAACTGCCGTGGGGGTTCTGACCTCCTTTGCCGTTCGCCGCAACGGAGTGGCGGGGGAACGTCGGGAATTCCGTCTGGAGACCCTTGCGCGCCCGTCCGCGGCGGCAGACGGCAGCGGAGGCCATTGTCCGGCGCTCTCAGTTGCGATACAAAGGACTGGGGATCCGTCCCTGGCACGGAGGTTACGCTCTTGGAGGCACTCGTTTCGCAAGTCTCGGCGTTTACCGTATTTTTGGCGATCGGGGCGATCGGCTTTTTTGTCCTTCTGATATCGCTGGTCTTCGGCGAGATCTTCGAGCATTTCGGCGGCGGTTTTGACCATGACCACGAGATGGGAGGTCCCAGCTTTTTTAGCGCCCGCGTGATGAGTGTGTTTGTGACCGCTTTTGGCGGTTTCGGCGCCGTTGGAGTCCATTACGGATTGCCGGTACTGGCGGCCACTGGAGTGGGTTTCGTCAGCGGTTTGTGTTTTGCCAGCGCGATTTTCATGTTCGCGCGATTTCTGTTCGGCCAGCAGGCGACAACTGAAGTCAAGACCGCCGACATCGTGGGCTGTACCGCACGCATCGTCGTGTCAATCCCGGCAGGCGGCCTGGGCCAGATTCGCTGTCAGATCGGGGAAGAGTTGATCGACAAGACAGCGCGCTCACAGGACAACTCGGCGATTGTCGAGAACACGATCGTGCGCGTGGAGCAGGTGCTGGGCGAGATTGTCGTGGTTCGTCCGCAGTAAGTAAACTCCCGGAGGCTATGCATGTTCACCGATGTGTCGCGGCTCTTCTTGCCGGTGATTGTCCTGCTGGTGTTGCTGGCGTTTTTCATTGCGGCGGCGTTGTTCAGCCGCAACTACATCAAAGTGTCCCCCAACATGGTGGCCGTCTTCAGCGGCCGGAAGAGGAAGCTCGGCGATGGGCGCTTCGTGGGCTATCGCATGGTGCGGGGCGGCGCCGCGCTGAGGATTCCGCTGCTGGAAAAGGTCGAGTACCTGTCGTTGAATGTGATGACGATTCCGCTGGAAATCCGGCGCGCCTACACGCTGAAGGGCGTCCCGGTATCGGTGAAAGCGGTCGCCAACGTCAAGATCCGCAGTGATGAGACATCACTCCACGCCGCCGCCGAGCGCTTTCTGGGCATGACCCACAACGATATCCAGAGCGTGATTTTCCAAACCCTGGAGGGGCATCTGCGCTCGATTCTGGGCACGCTGACGGTGGAAGAAGTGAACAGCGACCGCCAGAGCTTCGCCCAGAAGCTCACCAGTGAAGCCACGGCGGACCTGGAGAAGATGGGGCTCGGCGTGGATGTCCTCACCATTCAGGAGGTGAGCGACGAGGAAGAATACCTGAACGCGCTGGGAAAACGGCGAACGGCGGAGGTCAAGCGTGACGCGACGATCGGCGAGGCGGATGCCACCCGGGACGCCAAGATCCGCTCGTCTCAGGCGCTGCAGGAAGGGGAACGGGCCAAGCTGAACGCGGAAGCCGAGATTGCACAGGCGCAGCGCGACCTGCAGATTCGCCAGGCGCAGTACGCGGCCGAGGTGCAGACGGAGAAAGCGCGCGCCTCGCAGGCGGGTCCGCTGGCCGAGGCGAAGGCCCGGCAGGCGGTGGTCGCCGAAGAAGTGCGGGTCGACCGCACCCGGACACAGGAACTGATTTCGGTTCAGGAGCAGGAAGTCCAGCGGAAGCAGAAGGAGCTGGAAGCAACCGTCATCAAGCCGGCCGACGCCGATCGCCAGGCGGTGGTGGTGCGGGCCGAGGCCGCCAAGTCGGCGGCTGTCCTGGAGGCCGAGGGCAGGCGCTCCGCCCTGATCGCGCTGGCCGAAGCTGAACAGGAAAAGCTGCGAAGGGAAGGGGCCGGCCGCGCCGCCGCGCTGGAAGCCGAGGGGAGGGCAGAGGCCGCCAAGATCGAAGCGATCGGCCTGGCGCAAGCGCGCGCGATCGAAGCGCAGGGGCTGGCCGAAGCGACCGCGATCATGCGCAAGGCCGAAGCCTGGAAGCAGTTCAACGAAGCTGCCCGGCTGCAGACCGTATTGGAGAAGCTCCCCGCGATTCTGGAGGCCTCGACGGGGATCTTCGGCGCCGTCTCCGCGCCGCTCGGCAATATCGACAAGCTGGTGGTGATCGATCAGGGAGGCGGCAACGGTGCTCCCAGCGGTGCCAGCCGGCTCGCTCAGACCGGGCCCACTGTCGTTTTTCAGCTCCTCCAGCAACTGCAGGCACTGGGGTTGGACGTCCCGACGGTGCTGCGGCAGTTGGGCTTGAAATCGGACGGAGAGGGTACGCCGCCGCCGGCCGATCGGGCGTGACATGGCGGTCTATCGCACCACGTTTCAGCCGCGGCCGCGGGCGGAAGCTCTGGTGATTCACTGCAGCGACCCTCGCTACCAGGCGCACTTTCAGGAGTTCCTGCATCGGCATCTGGGTCTGGACACGTACGAGTTGATCGCGATTCCTGGTGGTCCGCAGGTGTTAACGCTGGCGGACTACCTGCCAAAGTTCGCCTGGGCAGGGTGGCACTGGGTGAAGTTCCTGATGGATGTCGCCAAGCCGCAGCGCGTGATCCTGATCGCCCACGAGAGCTGCCGCTGGTATCGGGACGGCCGTTTCTGGCAGCACACAGGCGACTTGCGAAAGAGGCAGGTGGGCGATCTGGCCACGGTCGCCGCCGGAATCCGGGAACGGTACGATTCGCTTCCCATTGAGTGTTACTTCGCCAGCCACGACGGCGCGCACGTGGCGTTCGACGCCGTGTCGCCCAGCGCGGCGTCGCGGCGCTGAGAACGCCTCAATCGGCCTTGGGCCTCAGGTAGGCCCACGCCGTCGCCGAGACGAACCACACCGCCGTTACTGCGTTGAACGCGGATAGGAATTGCTGTCGATCGATGGAACCCTGCAACAGAATCCACGAAAGCCACAACCCCGCCACCAGGCTCAGAATGGCGATCGACAACAGCACACGACGCAGCATCAGACCTTTCTCCTTTCGGCGGTTGCGTATCGCAGCACCGTGTACGCGAAGACCGCCAGAAACCAGCACGGCAGCCAGCGAAAGAACAGATGCATCGGCAGAACAAAGGCGACGGCCAGCGTTCCTACCCAGACGACGATCGCCTGCCAGTTGAACATCAGGCCCTTCCGTTCCGCCAGGTAAGGATCCACTCCCACGCGCGGCAGGATCCAGTGCTCCACGAACACGACACAGCCCACCGGCATCAGGATCAAGCCATAAAGCGCAACATAGTCCAGCAACTTCAGAAAGAACACCGGGAAGCAGGCGAGCACCGTCGTGGCCAGCCCGCAGTACAGCGTGATCTTCCAGCGCGGCCAACCGGGAGTCACCGACTGCACCGCCAGGCCCGCCCGGTACAACGTCGGATTGGCCGTCGTCCATCCTGCCAGCACTACGGCCAGGACTCCCGCCCAGCCTGCTGCCTCATAGGCCATCTTTCCGGGCGTCATCTCTCTGCCAACCGCGGCCACCATGATGCCGGAACTCAACCACGCAACGAAGTGCCCGGGATAAACTCCTGTCGCGGTAAACAAGCCATACCGGGCGCTTTTGGCGTAGCGGAACAACGCCATGTCGGAGAGGCCGATGTGCATGGCGAGGTTGCAGAACCAGGCGAAGAACAGGATCTGCCAGAAGCCGTACTGTTCCTGCCCCGGCGTCGGCTGGCCGTTCCAGACTTTGGTCGAAAGCACTTCCCAAAGGTTCGAGAGATCCGGCAGCACGCCCAACTTCGGCAGCGTAGCCATGGCGCCGGCGATGAACACCAGGAAGAGCCAGGGCGAACAAACACTCGCAAAGTTCGCAAGGGCCGAGAAGCCCAGGATCGCCAGCAACGTGAATCCGGCCCCCAGCGCCACCGCGATGATCACCCACCCCGCGCTGGCCGGGAGAACCGAACCGAGCGGGGTCGAGGGCAAGCCTATCAGGTCGGCGAGAGCCGTCGCCGAGACTGAGATCATCGCTCCAGCCAGGATGCAGTACAGGCATGCGTTGGCCAGGTTGTATACCACCATGAACCCCGGACCGCCGATCCTGCGCAGATACCAATACAAGGTCAGACGCGTGCGGACGGCGATGGGCGCGCACACCAGGGTCCAACTCAGGACGGCAAGGAGGTTGCCCAGCAGCAGGCCGAGGATCAGGTCGCGCGCGCCGACGCCGTGGATGACAAAGAAGGCGCCGATGACGAATTCGGTGGCGGCCACATGCTCGCCCGCGAACAGACCGGCGAACTTGCCCCAACCCTGCAGCTTGTCCATGTGAACGGGCTCGCGGTCGAACTCGTTCAACTGATCCATTTTGGCGGCAAGCTCCGCCAGCGTTCCCGCCATGTGCGCTCCCGTGGGGCCGCGCGCGGTCACCAGGCGCGCCCTTCAAAGCATAAACCATTCAAGGTTTAGGCCCGAAGGCGACGGGGTGAAGCTAAACGGGCGTGCCCATCCGCTACGCGATAATCTCTTTGATCGGCGTTCCGAAGTCGATGTCCAGCCGCTTGCGGCCGGGCACTTCCAGCCTGCGCGGATCGAGACCCAGTTGGTGCAACACGGTGGCGTGGATGTCCGTCACGTAGTGCCGGTTCTCCACGGCGTGGAAGCCCAGTTCATCGGTGGCGCCGTGCACGACCCCGCCCTTGATCCCGCCGCCGGCCAGCCACACACTGAACCCGTAGGGATGATGATCGCGGCCGTTGGTGCCCTGGGCTCCCGGCGTGCGGCCGAACTCCGTGCACCAGACTACCAGTGTGTCGTCGAACATTCCGCGCTGCTTGAGGTCCTTCAGCAATCCCGCAATCGGCTTGTCTGTCTGGGCGCACAACTCGGTGTGTCCCTTTTTCAGGTTCGAGTGAGCATCCCACTTTCCCGCCCCGCCGTTCTGTCCGTGGAACACCTGCACGAATCGCACCCCGCGCTCGGCCAGACGCCGCGCGGCGAGGCAGGTTTCGCCGAAAGTCTTCGTGACTTCCTGGTCGATTCCGTACAGCTTCCGCACCGACTCGCTTTCATCCTTGAACCGCATCACTTCCGGCACCGCCGCCTGCATGCGGAACGCGAGTTCGTAGGACTTGATGCGCGCGCGCATGTTGCTGTCGTCGGGATACTCGATGCTCGAGAGCTGATTGAACTCCCGCAACAAGGCGAATTCGCTCTCCTGTTCTTCCTTGAACACGCCTCCCGCCGGAGTCGAGTACGGCAGCGGATTCTCCGGCTTCACGTCCAGCCGCACGCCCGCGTGCTCCGGCCCCAGGTACGAGGCTCCGTGCGCGCCCGGACCGCCGCAGCACGAATCGATCGGCTCGCCCAGCACGACAAACTGCGGCAAATTCTCGTTGAGTGAACCCAGGCCGTAGTGAACCCACGAGCCAACCGTCGGGAACTGTCCTTCCAGCACGTGCCGGCCCGTGTGGAATTGCATCTGCGCGCCGTGGTTGTTATCGGTCGTCCACATGGACCGCACCACCGCGATGTCGTCGATGCACGAACTGACGTTCGGGAACCAGTCGCTGACCTCAATCCCACTCTGCCCACGCTTTTGGAAGCCCACCTGCAGCGGATAGACGTAGGTGTGGGTCTTGTGCAGCCCCACCACGACCTCGCGCAGATTCCGTTTGACGAGCGGATTGTCGAGCACGCCGGCGTGCGGCGTATCGGTATACTTTCGCCCGGCGTACCTGGTGAGTTCGGGCTTCGGATCGAACGACTCCATATGGCTCACGCCGCCGATCATAAACAGCCAGATCACCCGTTTGGCTTTCGGCGCAAAGTGGGGCATGCCGTTCGGACCAAGCGAGGAGGCGGCCCGCGCGATGCCGTCGCGCTGCAGCATCGAACCGAGCGCCAGGCCCGTAAAGCCCATCCCAATGTCGGCCAGAAAGGCCCGTCGCGGAACATGTGGTTTCATGCGCATCAGCTCCTTCAGCGTATGGTCACGAAGTCGTTATGGTTGAACAGCACGTGGATGAAGTTTTCCTTCGCCCGTAACCCGGCATCGGCCACGGTCACAGGCTTCTCGGAAGCATCCGGTTTGCCGAGAACGCTGAGCCGCGACGTCTCGCGGTACAGGTCCGGCTGACTCCTGAGGAACTGCTCTCCGGCCGCCAGTTCCTTCGGCGTCGGTCCACGGCCCAGGATGGATTCGAACGCCGAGCTGACGAAGGTCCGCGGCGGCGCGCCCGTCCCCAGGGTCTCATTCAGCCGTCTCGCCATGGCTCGCGACTGATCGCGGCTGATTTGGCTGTTGGCCAGCGCCAGAGCCTGCTGGGGCACCACGCTCTCGGTTCGCTCGTAGCACTCGGAGGTGCTGGCGCTGTCGAAGATCTTGAAGAACTCCACCTGCACGTCCGGCGAATGCGCAAAGTAAATGCTGCGGCGATTGGTCTTCAATCCCTGGGGATCTTCGATCTCCGGCCCGCCCATCGTCTGGTCAAGATGGCCCGCAACAAAGAGCACCGAATCGCGCACCACCTCCGCTTCCATGCGCCGCGGATTCATCCGCCACAGGTAGCGGTTTTCCGGGTCTTTCCCGGCGTTGGCGTTGGTCGCTCCTCCGGTGGATAGCATCCGGTAGGTGTTGCTGGTCACCATCAGCCGGTGGATCGACTTCATGCTCCAGCCGTTCTCCATGAACTCCGTGGCCAGCCAGTCGAGCAGTTCCGGATGCGACGCGGGCTTCCCATTCTTGCCGAAATCGAAAACGGTCGGCACGAGCCCCTTCCCGAAATGGCGCAGCCACATGTGATTGATGGCCACTCGCGCGGTGAGCGGGTTGCCTCTATTCGCAATCCACGTTGCCAGCGCCGTCCGGCGTCCGGTCGACCGGTCCGGATAGATCTTCCCGACCGAGTGATACCCCTCGCCCGCCTGAGTCAATGCCGTCTGCGCGGCAGCCAGCTTCTTTTGCGCTTCGCCGACCTTCTTTTCATCGGCCGCGTTCCCGGGTTTGCGCGCTTTGATCGCCGCCTGAAACTCCATCTGTCCGCGATAGACGTTCTCATCGGCCTTCAGGATGCCGGCTTCCCGCTCCAGTTTCCGGGCCTTGTCGGCGAATTCTTCATACTTGATATCAGGCGGGTCGGAGAACTTGGCATTGTCCGCCGCGATGCGCGCTTCGAGCGAGGGCAGTTGCGCTTTGGCCGCCGCCAGGGCCTTCCCGGCCACAATCATCCGGTCCGACGGATCCCTCAATTTCTCGAGAGTTGCCTTGGGCTCCAGACCTGAAGCTTCTCTCTCCGATTTGGCGTAAGCTTCTTTGGCCTTGCGCAGCTCAGCCTCGGCGCGCTCGATGTCCGCTTTGGCGTCCGTGATCAGGTCGCGTTGCACCACCGGACGATGGTCCGGATAATAGGCATCCACCGGGAGCGGAACGGACTTGATGTCCCCGAGTTTTCCCCCCAGAGCGTGAGGAACGCCCGGCGACAGGGGATGATCCTTGTCCGGTTCCTGCACGTTCCCGCGAACCAGCAGAAATGTCTTGCGATCCAGTTCGGCATCGAAGATCCGCGCGAGTCCGTCCTTCTCCACATCGGTCTGGCCCGGAACCCGGTCGACCCTGACTTCGTAGGGCTCGAAGAACGCGCGGAACTGGTAGTATTCCTGCTGCGAAATCGGATCGTACTTGTGATCGTGGCATCGCGCGCACTTCAACGTGAGGCCGAGCATGCCCATCGCCGTGTGGTCGACGGCGTCCTGCATCCAACCCTCACGGTCATACTTGTTGAAATTGCGCGCCAGGTAGCCGGTGGCGCGCACCGTCTCGGGATCGGCCGGCCTGATCTCATCGCCGGCGATCATTTCGGTGATCATCCGGTCGTAGCCGCGGTCCTGGTTGAGCGACCCGACGATCCAATCCCGCCAGCGCCAGACGAATCGGTGGCTGTTTCGCACATCGGCCGCCTTGCGCCAACCGTACCAGTCGCTGTAGCGCCAGACGTCCATCCAATGGCGGCCCCACCGCTCGCCGTAGCGCGGATCGGTCAGGAGGCGATCGACGACCTTCTCATAGCTGTTCGGGGAGACGTCGGCCAGGAACTTTTCGAGTTCTTCGCGCGACGGAGGGAGTCCGATCAGGTCGAGATACACCCGGCGCAACAGGAGGCCCCGGTCGGCTTCGCCCACCGGGGTGAGGTTGTTCCGGTCGTGGGCGGCAGCGACAAACGCATCGATCGGATTCCGCACCCAGCCCTGGTTCTTCACGGCCGGCAACGCCGGTCGGGCCGGCAGTTGAAAGGCCCAGTGCTGATCGGCGGGCGCCGGGGCGGCCGCGGCCGCAGGCTTAAGCGACTGCTCGAACTGCGCGCCGTGGTCGATCCACGCGGCGACGGCGGCGATCTCGGCGTCGGGCATTCGCGCGCCCTTGAACGGCATATGCGGTTCCGCGGCCCGAGTGATCACTCGGTAGAGAAAGCTGTCCTTGGCATTGCCCGGCACCACGGCCGGTCCGCGATCGCCTCCGCGGACGAGGGTCGCACGGCTTGACAGGTCGAAGCCGGACTTCTTCACGTTGCCGTTATGACAGCCGAGGCACCGTTTTTCGAGGATGGACACGCCTTCGGGGGGGGCGGCCCAACCCGTGGCAGCCGCCGCCAGCATCAGAGCGATCTCGCGCCAACTCATCTCGTTTTCGCCTTCGTCTTCCGGTTCACAACAACCAACGCCGAATCAACCGTTTGGCCGATCCGGCAAAGGGTGGCAGCCGTTAGTATACACGGCCCCGCATGAGTTATGTTGCAGCAAGTCTTCACTTTTATGTCGCGCACCCGATCAACTCCCGGATATTGTGAGTGCAGAGGACTCGGGTGTAGACTGGTCCGAAGGCAACCATGGTACTCACAAAATCAGAACTGATTAAGTCCCTTCAGAACGAAGTCCGGATCCTTGTGCACCTGTGCGGAAAAGTGACGCCCGAGATGCTCGACTACCGGCCCACCCCGAAGCAGCGAAGCACCATCGAATTGCTCCGGTACCTGACCATGATGGGGCCTGTGCTTGTCTCGTCGATCAAGGCGGGTTCGTTCCTGGTCGACGAGTGGGGCAAGCGCGAAGCCAAAGCCGCTGCGATGGATCTTGCCTCGCTGGTAAAGGACTTGGAGTCGCAAGCCGCCTTTTACGAGGAGGCACTGAACGGATTCTCCGACGAGGACTTGCGTGGGGAGATCGAGATGTTCGGCTCGAAGAGTAACCGCGGCCCTCTGCTCGTTGGCCTGGTGGTTTGTGGGCATGCGGCCTATCGGACACAGTTGTTCTGTTATTTGAAGGCATGCGGCCGCGAAGAACTAAACACCATGAACCTGTGGGCGGGGATGGACGGATCTATGTAGGGGCCGTCCTCCGCCCGCGGGTCCTCCAGAGCCGCAACCGTCTTCAGAGCCGCGACCGTGAGGGAGCGGTGGCTGTGTGTCCCCACTTTCTTCACAACTGTAAAAGGAGCAGCGTCCCGACCGCTATTCCTCTCACTCGACCGCTAACGGCACGCCTTCAGTCCCTGAACCCAGTCGGCCGGATTCACCGGGAGTCCGTTGACATACACTGACCAATGCAGATGCGGGCCGGTGGTGAACCCGGTTGCGCCGACGTATCCGACGATCTGTCCGGCCTTCACCGTCCGGCCTCGACGGACGGCTACTTTTGACAGGTGAATGTACGTCGTAACCACGCCTTGCCCGTGATCGATGCCCACCGTCCCCCCGTGCAGCCGAAACATACGGGCGATCTCTACGATGCCATCGGCCGCGGCCTTCACCGGCCGCCCCATCGGACTGCGCAGGTCCAGACCGCGGTGGTAGTTGCCGGTGGGCTTGCCGTTATGGAGGCGCTCGACGCCGAAGGGTGAGTTGACGCACTCGGGCACGGGACGAAGCAGGCGATCCGGCCAGAAGCGCTTGACGGAAACCGTTTGCTGCAGGTCATGAACGGCCTCCATTTCGCCGGGTAGCGGCTTCAGTCCCTTCATCCGGCGGGATGCGAGGATGTCTTGCTGCGGGAAATGCGCGTCGAGCAGGTGCACTTCGCTGCGAACTTCAGTCCCATGCCAGTCCTTCACCAGCAATGGATAGATACCGGGCTTCTGGAGCACGGGAACGGGCATCAAGCCCAGGACGCTGTCGTCGCCGTCCGGGAAGAGGCGGATGGTCTTGTCGAGAAACACAGCCGTCCAGTCATCCCTTTCGACACCGGACACCTGAACACGAAGCGTACTGCCCTGGTGGATCTCCTGGGCGACGCGCAACTCGATCGGGTAAGCGGTCCCAAGCAGGACCAGGCACAGGAGCGTCAGCCGCATCCCCACCATCGTAGGCTGCAAACTCGGGTTGCGAAAGCGTTAGAAAATCCACTTCAGGCTGAACTGCATGATGCGCGGGTCGAGGGCGCTCGAGATGCGTCCAACCGTCGCGGGGATGTTGATCGTGGCCGCCGGGAAACCGAAATTCGCGTGATTAAGCGAGTTAAAAGCTTCCCACCGGAGCTGAACCCGGGAGCGTTCGCGAATCCGGAAATTCTTGAGCAACGCCAGGTCGAGATTCTGGAGAGCCGGTCCGATCATGATGTTGCGCCCCGCATTCCCGTTGGTGAAGGTCGTGGGGACCGCGAAGGCCGAAACATCAAACCAGCGTTGGATGGAACGCTCGCCGCGGTCGAGGTTGCCGTTCCCGAGCCGGTTGGGCCGGTTCCCACAACCACAATTTGCGACGTCGCCGGCAACCGAAACATTAAAGGGCGACCCGGTCTGGAGAGTGAGGATTCCCGAAAGCTGCCATCCGCCGAGCAGCGCGTCGCCCACGGCCGGAAGGCCGCCCAGCCAGTGCTGCCCACGGCCAAACGGCAGATCGTAGGAGAAAGCCGTGGTCAGCACATGACCCCGGTGCATCGAGCCGAGCCCTTTTTCCTTGTACGGCTTGATGAGGCGGGCTGATTCGAATCCTTCCGTGTCGTCGAGGGTCTTGCTCCAGGTGTAGGACGTCAGAAAGCTCAGATTGCGATCGAATCGCTTCTCCAGACGAAGCTGCATGGATTGATACGTTCCGGAGCCGTTGGTCTGATAAGCCGTGATGTTGTTGAATTGGGGGTACGGACGGCGGGGCTGGATGGCTCCGGGCCCGGGCGCAGGCTGGTTGATGGGCACGCCGTAAATGAGCGCGCGGTCGCGCTTGGCGGCCACGTACGACGCGTCGATGACCAGCCCTGAGAGCAGTTCCCGCTGAATGCCGAGCGACCATTGCTGCGAGAGTCCTTCGCGGCGCTCGCCCTGCCACGAGTAAATGACATTGAACAAGGGCGGTAGCGCCGTACTGACCAGGGCGTCACGCACGTTGAGTTGCGGCACGGCCGGGTCGGAAGTGACGGTACGGGTCAGGCGCCACGGAAAATTGCCGCCGACATTGAGAAGGTCAACGGAGAAGTGATTGTTGTAGAAGATTCCGTAGCCGCCACGGATGGCGGTCTTGTTGGATCCGAAGGGACGCCAGGCGAATCCGAAGCGGGGGGCGAAGTTCGAGTAGCGTGCGGAATACAGATCGTGAAGGTCGGCTTCTTCGTAGGGGAAGGGCGGCGTGCGTCCATAGCGGTTGGCGGTCTTCGGGTAGACCGCGCGTCCTGTGGCGGGGTTGAAGGAAATCCAGCGATCCTGGGCTTCGTGGAACGGCTGGTTGAACTCCCATCGGAGTCCGATGTTCAGGGTGAGATTCCGGGTCACTTGCCAATCGTCGGTAAGGAATGGGTACATGCTCCAACTCAGCATGCGGACGCGGTCCAGACCGCCGGAGACGGTCGCCGAGGCGGGGACGCCGAGGAGCATGTCCGCCAGACCGCTGGCCGATCCGCTGGAGGAACGCTGGGTCGAAAACGTACCGGAAAAGGCAAAATTCCCGTTAAACGAGCCGTCGGTAAACTGATGCCAGTTGAAACGGCGGTAGTCGATACCGGCTTTCAGGCTGTGGGACCCGCGGCGGTGCGAAAACTTCACCGTCACCTGGTACTGATTATCAGTCTCCACATTGGGCCGGAAGCCCAGGTCACCAAATCCTGTGAAATCGGAGACAGAGAAGATCGGCGCGCCGAACGTGAAAGGATCGCGCGAGGTGCCGAGAATGCCGGACTGCCCGGCGATGTCGTTTCCGATGTTCTGCTGGATGAAGTTCGCGACGAAGCGCACATACCCCAGGCCGACCTCGACCAGCGTTGTCGGGCCGAAGACGTGAGTGTCGTTGAAGGCCCCTTGCTGAGGACGGATCAACTGGTTGTCCCCCCCCAAGCCGGGAAACGAGCCCGGGTTGAAGCGGGGCCGCGTGCTGATGTTGTACTTCCAGAACATCGTGTTGGCGTCGGACAGGCGGAAGTCGATCTTGCCGTTATAAATGTCGGGCGAGTCCCGGACGCTTTGAGCGAAGACGAAATTCCTGGCCGGGTCGACGGCGTTGGGCGCCGGATAGAACTGACGCGCGAGACGGGTGGTGATGGGATCGAGACGGGCGGCCGGGATCTGGTTGCCCGCGAGAGGATCGCGCACTCGCTGCCCGGGACGGTCGGGATCGGGGCGGCTGCTGAACGGATCGTACAGCGGAACAAAACCGCTCAGATCGCCACCCAACTGCGCGGCGGTGGGAACACGGCTGACACGGGTGACGCCCTGCCGGATTCGCGTGCCTTCATAAGCGCCGTAGTAGAAGAGCCGGTCTTTCTTGATGGGACCGCCGGCGGTGACGCCGAAATTATTCCAACGGTACGCCGGCTTGGCCAGGGCGAAGAAGTTGCGGGAATCGAACTTGTCATTACGGAGAAAGTGAAAGATCGACCCGTGGAGCGTATTGGCCCCTGATTTCGAAATCAGGTTCAGGTGCATCCCGGCTTTCGCGCCGAATTCGGCGGAATAGGTGCTGGTCATCACCTTGAACTCCTGAATTGTGTCGGGAGACTGTCGCGGACCCGGGAGGGCATCGAGCGGCACGGTGCTCACCATGCCGTCGATGTAATACTCGTTCATGTCGGCCGGTTGTCCATTGGCCGCCAGCGTCCGATCGAAGTAATTCCCTTGCGCGTTGCCCGGCGCGCCGGTCGTGACGCCGGCGCTCAGCAACGGCAGGGTCATGAAATCCCGGCCGTTGAGAGGAAGGTCCACGATGAAGGAGCCTTCCAGAATCTGGCCGCGCTGCGAATTCTCGCCTTCCACCACCGCCTGTTGAGCCTCGACGTTGACGGTCTCCGTGACCGAACCGATCTTGAGCGCGAAATCGACGCGCAGCCGTTGCTGTACGCTGAGCGAGATGTTTGTCCGGGCTTCCCCTGAAAAGCCCTGGGCCTCGGCGGCGACTTTGTAGGCGCCCACCGGCAAGGCGGTCACTTCGTAGTCCCCGAGTTCGTTTGACACGACCTCGCGCTGGAAATTCGTCTGGAGTTGGACGATCGTGATCTTGGCCAGCGGAATCCGGTTCCCGGACGGATCGGTAATGGTCCCCAGAATCGTGCCGCGAGAAACCTGGGCGTGAGCGCTGAGGCATGACGCCAGAATCAGACAAAACAACCGGTTGCGCATTGCGTAGCTCCTCCGATACAGGATATCCCGACCCCTCCAGGGCATACAGAGTATATGGCAGCCGCCGAAAACGAGCAAGAAGAAATGAAGGTCCACCTAAGAGAAACTGTCCAGCAGTCTGAACAATTTGACGGGCGCAGAGGAATCGGCCGTCGACCTCCACCGGCGCGAAGAGACAGGAAAAGCGTCCGCGATTTGGTCGGACGGTCAACCTGAGCGAGACTAACACAAGAACACACGAACCAAGGAGATTGAATGAGACCGGTCCACTCCCTTGTATTGGCAGCCGTCGCCGCGGCAGCCTCCGCCCAGCCGTCCGCTCTGTCCCTGCCCGAAGTCGACTCAGCCCAAGGCTGCCGGGCTGCGACGGCCCTTCTGTCCAAGGCTTCGGGTGAGTCCGCCGATTCGCGACGGTTGAGCCCGGGCCGCAGGCAACTCTTCCTCGACAATCACATCCTGGAGGGCCTCACGAATGTGACCCGAACGCTTCACCAACCGGTGAAGCACGGCCCGGTGATCCGGCCGGACCGCGCGTGGGAAGGGGAATCGATTCAGATCCGCACGGGTCCGTCCTGGAACCCGGCCGAAAAGATCTGGATGATGTGGTACCTCCGCGGCTACGCCGCCTCGCGCGACGGCGAGCATTGGGAAAAGCCCATGCTCGGCCTCCGCGACTACAAGGGGTCTCGCGAGAACAACCTGATGCTGCCGTTCACCGACTACGAGTTCACCGATCCGAGCGGCAAGAGGATCCTTCGACAAAACGGTGACGGCACCACCGTGGACAATGTTTTCTATGACGCGAAAGATCCGGATCCCGCGCGGCGCTATAAGGGCATGGGATACAAAGGCCCTATCTGCTGCCTGACCGGCGGCCACGGGATGGGTTTCTATCCGGCGGTCTCGCCCGACGGCAAACAGTGGAGCCTGCTCGACTCGGCCTTTGTGCAAACCGGAGACGAATCCCATCTGATCCATGACGAGGAGCGGAATCTCTACGTGGCTACTGTCAAGCAAGCCGGACCGTACGGGCGAAGCGTCTATCTCGCGGTCAGCTCCGATTTTTCGCATTGGACCGACCCGCGGGAATGTCTGGTCTTCCACGCCGACAAGCGGGACCAGGACCTCGGCGCCGAGCGCGTGCGGATGCACTTGCGGAATCCCCAGATGCGCCAACCGGTGTTTCACAACCCGGCGGAGTACCTCACCGATATTTACAACCTGGCCGTCGTCCCTTACGAGGGCCTCTATATCGGCATGCCTACGGTCTTCAATCACAGCGGCAACACGGCTTATAACAGCGATGGGTTCAGCATGGTGGAACTGGCGGTGAGCCGGGATTTGATCCGATGGGAGCGTGTGGGGAACCGGACCAAATTCATCCCGCTGTCGCCCGTCGGGTCGGGAAAGAATTACGACGTGGCGCAACTGCTGGCAGGGGACCGGCCGATCATCACGGACAACGAGATCTGGATCTACTACACGGGGCTCAAATGGCGCTCCCGTCCGGACGACGCGAAGCCCGATCCGGAAGGAACAGGGGCCATCTGCCTGGCGAAGTTACGCCGCGATGGGTTCGTCTCCCTGGATGCGGGCGATCGTCCCGGCGAGGTCCTGACCAAGGAGTTTCTGTTTGCGGGGCAGAGTCTGCATGTCAACGTGGACGCCGGCAAAGGCGAACTCCGCGTCGAAGTGCAGGATGGAACCACGGGCAAGGTGCTTTCCGGGTTTGCGGAAAAGGACGCGACAGTGGTCACAGGCGATCGGTTGGACGCAGCCGTCACTTGGCGCGGAGCCTCCGTCGCGTCCTTGACCGGCCGAACTCTACGTTTGCGGCTGCTCTTGCGAAACGCCGCCCTGTATTCGCTCTGGGCGGGATCGTAGGAAGCGTTTGGAGTGGAGGGCGCGGGCCCTCGAGTTGCCTCACTTCCCGGATGGACGTGCGGCCATCCCGTGGGTGCAAGTATACACCCAGGACCGGCGAAAGGTTCCGCGGCTGACCGCTTCCGGATTGTCCTCCTGGCCGGATTCCCCCTCGGGACGACGGCGGCGCCGGAATCACACGGTAGCGAAGGCCCATTTCAGGTACTATGGCGGGCATGATCTCCAGGCGCGATTGGATCACCTCCGCGATCGCGTCGTCGGCATCGGGCGCGCAGGCGCAACGCACGAATGTCATCCTGATGGTCGCGGACGATCTGAACACCGACCTCGGATGCTACGGCAATCCTCTGGTGAAGACGCCCCACCTCGACCGGCTCGCCTCGCGCGGGGTTCAGTTCGACGCCGCGCACTGCCAGTTTCCGCTGTGCGCTCCGTCGCGGGCATCGTTCCTGAGTGGGCGGCGTCCGGAGACTACGCGCGTCCTGTCGCTGAGTGTGCCTACGCGGAAGTACATGGCGGACGTGGTGATGCTCCCCGAGTTGTTCCGCAAAAACGGCTGGTTCACCGGGCAAACGGGCAAGATCTATCACACGGGCCCCGAACACGAGGATCCCCGCTCCTGGGACTACGCGCTTCCGGAAAGCGGGAAGAGCCCGCCCCAGAGTGACATCGTCAAAGAGCACATCGCGCGCAAGCCGCGAAACCACTCGATGTCGTGGCACCAGTTGAAAACCCCGGACGAGCAGACGCCGGACGGCATCGTGGTGAGCAAAGCGGTGGAGCTGATGCGCGAGAAGCACGGGGCCGGCAAGCCGTTCTTCCTCGGCGTCGGGTTCCGGCGGCCGCACTCGCCGTACGCAGCGCCCAGGAAGTACTTCGATCTCTACGATCCCGCGAAGATCCCGCTACCCGATGCGGGCGATCGAGGCAGGATCCTGCCGGCGGCCTGGTATGAGATCGAGAATCAGCCGCGGCTGAGCGAACGGGAGCAGCGCGAGTATCGCGCCGCCTACTACGCCTGCAACTCCTTTATGGACGCGCGGGCGGGCGTGGTGCTGCGGGCGATGGATGAGCTGAAGTTGTGGGACAACACGGTGGTGGTGTTCGTGGGCGACAACGGCTATCACACGGGCGAGCACGGGATGTGGCACAAGATGACGCTGTTCGAGGAATCGACGCGCGTGCCTCTGATCGTCTATGCGCCCGGCATGCCGGGCAACGGCAAACGCTGCCGCGGACTGGTGGAGTTCGTCGACATCTACCCGACCGTCACCGAACTGTGCGGCGTCAAGCCCCCCGCGGGATTGGAAGGCGTCACGCTGCGGCCGTGGCTGAACGATCCTCTCCATCCGGGCAAGAACGCAGTGTATTCCATGGTGGGCCGCAGCGAGGACCGCAACGTGTCGCACAGGGAACCGACGTACTTTGGACGTTCTGTCCGCACGGGCCGCTGGCGCTACACCGAATGGGATGGCGGCCGGCGCGGCGTGGAGCTGTACGATCACGAGAACGACCCGCGCGAAATGACAAACGTCGCCACAGACGCGCGGTACGCGGGCACGATTGCGGAGTTGAAGGAACTGCTGGGGAAGGTTCCGGTGCGCCACAGCGCAGCCAGGGGAGGCATCGCTGATTGGTCGCGAACCAGGGGATAACCACTTCGATGATCAGGCGCTCTGTCTACGATTTGAAAAGGGCGCAGGAGGGATCGGCGCCGCGGAAAGCTCTGACGGAGTCCGCTGGCGGCACCTGAATCACGGCCGTCCCGTGCTGGAGCCTGGGTCCGAAGGAGCATTTGACGACGGCCGCCCACTCCCATCTAAGGCCCGACCACGAGAGGGCTTCCCATTCGCCAACCAGATCGCGAGCGAGCGCTTCGGTCGCGCCAGATCCCCAGGGCAGCGAGATTCGCGGCTTCCCCTGACCGGAGACACCGTGTCAGCGTTGCCAATACCGGGAGGTGTCGCGGCAGCATCGGAAGCCCTCCCCTCGCGGTCGGGCCTCGGATTCAGTGGACAGCGTTGGTGAGTTAGCTGCCCAGGACGACGGCTCCTTCGGCGTGCGCGGCGCTCCGCAGTTCCGCATCAAGAGAAGCCAGGGGAAGCCGGCGCCGCAGGGCAAGTTCCAGGTAGGCCGCGTCGTACAAAGTAAGACGATGCCGCATCAACAATTGGAGGGTGGCGCCCCAAGCCTGCCGGTCCGTCTCGGAGTCGACGCTGATCGGCAAGAGGGCAAGATCCGCCAGTGTTGAGTTTCGAAATGCTGTGTCGTGGCGGCCGCGCCGGGCGCCCATCTCCAGGATGTTCGCCACCTCTAACTTCCAAAGACCCGGTACCCAGGCTCCGTGATGGCAGACCATTTTGAACACATCCCGAATCGGTGGCGTAATCTCGTCGGAATAAACCCAGGCAAGGGTCGCGGAACTGTCCAGAACCAAGCTCATGGCCGTCCAGCATCCCGATCCGCCCTGACGGCGATCCAATCGAAGGCGCCGTTCAGGCTCTTGGCCCGTGTCCGAATGCGCTCCAGTGCGGCGCGCGCCTCTGCCTCATCGATTCGGGTAGCGTTTGGAACCATCCGGGCAACTGGTTTGCCATGACGAGTGATGATGATCTCCTCGCCGCGTTCGACACGGTCCAGGAGCATCCCCAGTTTGTTTTTCGCTTCAAAGGCTCCGATTTCCACGAGGGCACCCTCCAATCCTGCCAGCTTAAGCTAGCTTATCACATTTATGTCGCGAGATGCCCTGGAGGGTTGCACCGAACCGCGGCGCGGGCGTCCAATAGAGGTCAAATGCGGCGAAGCCTTCTTCTTGCAGTTCTGCTCGCGGCCACGGCCTGCGCGCAGACCCGGTATCAGCCCATGTGGGAGTCGGTCGACAAGCGACCGACTCCGGATTGGTTCGGCGATGCCAAGTTCGGTATTTTCATCCACTGGGGGGTGTACTCGGTCCCGGCGTTCGCTCCCGTGAAGACGCCCAAACAGACGCCCTATGCGGAGTGGTACTGGAATTCGCTGACCAAGGGCCAGCAGGAGGAAACCGGCGGCGGGCCCGGCAATGCGACCTCACAGTTTCACAAACGCGTCTATGGAGCCAACTTCGCATACCCTCAGTTCGCGGCGCAGTTCAAGGCTGAATTGTATGATCCCGAGCACTGGGCCGATGTCTTCGCCCGCTCCGGAGCGCGATACGTGGTGTTGACTTCCAAACACCATGACGGGTTCGCCCTGTGGCCCAGCGCCGAGGCGACGAAAACCTGGGGCCGGCCGTGGAACGCCGTCGATACGGGCCCGAAACGCGACCTGGCCGGGGACCTCACCTCGGCCGTGAGGCGCCACGGCCTGAAGATGGGCTTCTACTACTCGCTGTACGAGTGGTACAACCCGATCTGGCTGAAGGACCACAAGCGCTTCGTCGACGAACACATGTGGCCGCAGTTCAAGGACCTGGTGACGCGTTACCAACCCTCCATCATTTTCAGCGACGGCGAATGGGATATGCCGAGCGCGGACTGGCGCTCGGCGGAACTGCTGGCATGGCTGTTTAATGAATCTCCCGTCCGCCAGGAAGTGGTGGTGAACGATCGCTGGGGCAAGGAAACGCGGCATAAGCACGGCGGCTATTGGACCACCGAGTACACTCCGGGTCTCGACGCGGGCGCCCAGGCATGGGAGGAGAGCCGCGGGATGGGACACTCCTACGGCTACAACCGCATGGAGCGGGTGGCGGACTACCGCACCGCACGCGAACTGGTCCTGATGCTGGTCGACCTGGTCAGCCGTGGCGGGAATTTGCTGCTCGACATCGGTCCTACGGGCGACGGCCGGATTCCGGTGATCATGGAAGACCGCCTGATCGAGATGGGGCGATGGCTTCGCGTGAACGGCGAGGCGATCTACGGCACCCGGCCCTGGCGGCGGACGCGCCAGTGGAGCGCCGGCCGTCAGCCCGGCGTCGAGACCGGCAAGCAGTATATGACCCGCTATGAAGTCACCGACGTCGTGGATGGCGCGGGACCGGGACTGGCGCGGGTCGAGGCCTTCTTCACCGCTAAGGGCGATACCGTGTACGCCATCGTACCGAGATGGCCTCCGAAAGATTTCCTTCTCCGGGAGACGGCGAGCGCCAGGAGCGTGTCGCTGCTGGGCTCGAAGGAACCGCTGAAATGGGAGCGGGCCAGCGACGGGATCAGGATCCGCGTCCCCGATTTCCCGGCAGGCAAAGAACCGTGCTGCCACGCGACGGTGCTGAAAGTAACCGGGGTACAATAGCCCGCTGTCTTACTTCAAGCGGATCTTGACCAACACGGACATCCCGGGCCGGATGCCGGGGTTCGGGTTGACGAATTCCACGATCACGCGGCCGTTGTCAATACCCTTGACCGCGGCGGTCAAGCCGTCTGTCCCCTGCTCCGCAATCATCACCAGCGCGGGTTGACCCGCGTGGATGTCCTTTTGGATATCGGGAGTGGCATCGCACACCGCGTCCATGTCTTCGAGCTTGGAGGCGATCTGAAAGAAGTCTGTCTGGCTGCGCCCGACCGGTTGGCCCAGCTCGCCCGTGCGCCCGATGACAATGCCCGTGACGGGAGAAATCAGCTCGGAGCCGCCGAGATCTTCCTGTGCGCCGTCGAGTTCGTCCTGTTTCTCCTGCACCACCCGCTTGGCCGCATCGACATCGCGCAGGATCTTGTCCACCCGTCCTTCGGCGGCGCGGGCGCTTTGTTCGACACTTTCATACGAAGTCTTGGCCAGTTCATACTCGCCCGCTGTTTTGTCGAGCGTCATCTTGGGAGTGGCGCCTTCCGAATAGAGGAACTTCTGCCGCTCGTGCGCACGCGAGAGACGATCGAACTCGGCGCGGGCCCGGACGGCTTCGGCGCGGGCACGCGAGGCATCGAGGCGCGCCGCGATGACCTGGCTTTCGAGGGCCGAAACCCGTTCGTTCGCGCTGTCGAGGGCTTTTTGCGCCACGTTCCTGGAATTCTCCAGGTCCTCGTTGGAGAGCCTCGCCAGCAACTGGCCTTCGTAGACCTCCTGGCCGACATCGGCAAAGAAGGCCACCGGCGTGCCATTCTGCGGCGGCGGCACGTCCACCACATGCCGGGCTCGTAACTTGCCCACCAACTGGACTTCCGTCACCACCGGGGCCGGGGCCACGGCAGGTTTCGGCGGAGGCGGCGCCGGCCGGCGCAGGTACCAATATGACACCGCGATGCCGAGCACGAACGCGCCTCCCGTGGCCGCCAGCGTCTTCGCGCTCACCATACCCCGATCATAGCAACGGGCTTTCCGGTGTATGATTCTTGGGCGGAGGCAGACCGTCAATGAATCGTCGAAACTTCCTCGGGACCGCGGCGGCCGCGGTTTCCGCGCAGGCGCAGAGTCCGAACGACCGGGTCCAGGTGGCGATTGTGGGCCCGGGCGGGCGCGGAACAGCGTTGCTGAAGGAGGCCATCGAGTTCAGCGGGAAATATAACGCGCGTGTCGTGGCGGTGTGCGACATCTGGAACCAGCGCCGCGAAGCGGCCGCCAAGCTGGTTCGGGAATCCTACGGAGCCGAACCCAAAGCGTACCGGCGCCTGGACGACGTGCTGGCCGATAAGAGCATCGACGCCGTAATCATTGCCACCCCCGACCATCAGCACGCCAGGATGCTGAAGGCCGTGGTGGAATCCGGCAAGGACGCCTACTGCGAGAAGCCGATGGGGAACGTGCTCGAGGAAACCAATGCCGTCTTTGACGCCGTGAAGCGAACGGGCCGCATCGTTCAACTAGGCACACAGCGCCGCAGCTATCCGAAGTACCGATCAGCCCGCAAGATGATCGCCGATGGGCGGTTGGGCGACTTCGTCCGGGTGGACGTGCTTTGGAACGTGTACAGTCCGTATCGCTGGGCCCCCAAACCTGGAGTCCTGGAGGGAATCAAAGAAAGCGATACCGATTGGAAGGAGTTTCTCTACGGCAAGCCCGACCGGCCGTTCGACCCGAAGATTTACCGCTCGTTCCGCCTGTTCCGCGAGTTCTCGAGCGGGATCATCGATCAGCACATGACCCACGGCATCGACGTGGTGCATTTCCTGACGGGCGAACTCTACCCGATGACTGCGGTAGCCGAGGGTGGTCTGTTCCACTACAAGGACTATCGCGAGAATCAGGACAACCTGCAGGCGGTGTTTAAGTATGGATTCGGAGGCAAGCCGTTTCTGGCCACCTTCGCGTCCAACCTGGCCAACGGCGCCGGGCACGCTACCCGCGTGATGGGCACGCTCGGCACGGCGGACGTGGAGGAGGGGTGGCGGATTTCCGGCGAAGGGGTGAATCACCCCGACAGGATCAAGACCGTGGAACCGATCCCGGACGACCCGACCGCGATGCACCACATGGCGAACTGGCTGGACTGCGTGCGCCGCCGCGATGCCAAGAGCCTCTACTGTCCCGCGGAGGCGGGTTACGGCCATTCGATCGCCTGCATCATGGCAACGGATGCTCTGTGGAGCGGCAGGCGCATGACCTTTGATCCGAAGGCGCGCACGATCCAGGGAGCCTAGGCAGTCCAGAGTCCAGTACGGACCTTCCCTCGCAGGTGACCGCGGCGTGTACTCGGGGTGGTTTCAGCCGCCCGGAGCCCGATAACGGGACCCGTGGGGTGGTCCGGCGGTGGAAGCCTCCCACCACGTGGTGGTCTCGTCCGGCTTTGCGTTGGCTATCCCGCAATCCCTGGACCTGAATCCAGTGCAACCTGGCACTGCAGCCAACCCTCGAAGTGTCTAGAGTCCCTGCTCGAAGACAAGATCCACAGGGATCTGGCGGCTGGCAAGGCGCGCCAGATCCTGCTGCAATTGCGCCGGAATTGCGGAGTGCTCCGCCACGAACTTCGAGGCCGCGTCGTAGTCGCCATCGCCCTGAAGCCGGAGGATGCGTTCCGATAGGGCGTCAACGGCCTTCGACATCAGCTCGGCGTGAACCCGGTAGCGCCCACCGGCATCACGGGAAAAGGCGCCCTTGCGCTCGAAGAAGCGAAAACAAACCACGTTGGCGATCCCGTGCGCGCTCGATGCCCCAAACCGTACCGAGCGGAAGATACCGGCCAGAAAGGTCGCGTAGTTGTCCATCAGGCGAGTCCCAGTCAGTTCTCCCTGACCGAGCAGGCGTTTGATAATGAACAGACCAAGAATGTCCGCCTTCCCTTCCTCGATCGTGGAGGCCTTGTCCTTCATGGCGTGACGCACGCTGCCCTTCCCGTCGAGTGTGTCCTTGACGCCAAGGCCGTGCGCCACCTCGTGAAACATCACGTTGGAGAAGAAGGCGTCAAAGCGAATGTTCTCCTGCTGCTCCGGCGCGATCAGTTCCCGGGCGATCGGCGTCAGAATCCTGTCGAACTTAGCGCGCATCGAATTCTTGAGCTGCAGCCGCCTTGTTCCTTTCTTGAGTTGCACTTGCTCGTCGTTCGGCAGGTTGATCGCGATAGTCTTGGAGCCGGCGTTGCAGTCTCCTGAGTAGTACAGGACATCATAGGCGTTCAGGTCGGAGTCCGTTCCAGGGGTTTCGCGTTTGTAGGCGTCAGGTACCGGCAACTGCTTCTGCAAACCTGGAAGCAAGACCGCGTACCGCTCGAGACGGCGGCTCCAGTCCTTGTCCTTCACCAGCACGTAGGCCTCGTAGGCGGCTTTGTAACCGAATAAGTGGTCTTCGTAGGTCTCGATCGGTCCGATGACGATGTCGACCGTGTTCGCCTTCATCTCCATCCAGGCAAAGTCGCTCGGTTGGTATCGGTCGGTGATCAGCGCACCGGCGCGCAACTCGAGATAGCGCTTAAGCCCCGGGTCTTCGGCAAGGGCCGCGGCCTCCCGTAATTTCGCCGCGGCACTTTCGAGACGCGAAGCGTAAGCGACATGATAGGGCTGCGCGACCAGCTTTCCCGAATCGTCGCGGCGAACGAGCGTGTAGAGTTCCTTGAGTTTCGGATCGCGGGCGGCGGCGCGCTCGAACTCCTCCTTGGTGATGTCCGGCGGGTAGAATCGGGCGCCCGGAGGCTTGGGCCCTGCTTCGGGGAGGAACGGTTGGTCACCGTCCAGCCGATCCCACGGACCATAGTTGATCGCCGCGAAGCGGCGCCCGGCAGGATCTTTGATCCGGTTGAGCAGATCGCCCTTGTCGCCGTAGGCCTGCAGCCAGAAGAGATCATCCATCTCCCGGGCGGCGTCGATCAAGAGAGGCAGCATCTGGCGTTCCCGTGGAGTGAGGACGGAGAGGTCGGTTTCCAATCGGAAGGTGGTGTACTTGGCCAGCCGGTCTTTCATAGTCAGTTTCTTTGGCCTCGCCGGGGCGGCAGCGGCCAGCAGCAGAGTTCGGCGAGACAGCATCATCCGGATTGTTGCAGAAACCAGCCGCCTTGTTGTGGTACCCTCGCTCTCCATGGCGACGCTCTACGCCGGCACATCGGGGTTTGCCTACAACACGTGGAAGCCGGCCTTCTATCCGGAGAAGTTGGCTGCAAAGAAATACCTGGAGCACTATGCGACCAAGCTGAACGCTGTGGAGATCAACTACACATTCCATCGTATGCCGAACGCCGGGACGCTGGCCGCCTGGGTGGAGCAGACGCCGGCGGGCTTTGCCTTCGCGATCAAGGCACACCAGCGGATCACCCACATTCGCCGCCTGCGCGACGCCGCGGAGGCGACGGAGGTCTTCTTCAAGGCGATCGACCCGCTTCGAAGCGCCCGCCGGATCGGGCCGGTTCTCTTCCAGTTGCCGCCCAATCTGAAGGCGGACCACGCCTTGCTCGCGGAATTCCTGGCGCTGCTCCCCACCGACCTGGTGCACACGTTCGAGTTCCGGCATGTCTCCTGGCTGACGGAGGAGACCTATTCGCTCCTGGCGAAACACAATGTCGCGCTGTGCCTGGCAGAGAGCGAGAAGCTGGAGATTCCGCAGGTTCTGACGGCCAACTATGTTTACTGGCGGCTCCGCATGCCGGCGTACACAGCCGAGGACCGGGCGGTGATCGCCGGTCAGGCGGAGCGGTGGCTGGCGGAAGGGCGGGACGTGTATGTGTTCTTCAAGCACGAAGAGACGCCGGAGGGGGCACTGTACGCGCA
>JBJXGR010000102.1:0-24744 GCA_046160045.1 Bryobacteraceae bacterium | reverse complement strand
AGCGCCCGATCGTCAACCAGGTCCCGCGCGTGCGAGAACTTCCAGGAAGGCGTCAAGTCCACCTTTGCCGTCTTCGTCTCGAGGTTAAACAGGAACAACAGCCAGCCTCCCGACTTCGAACGGGTCTGCTGCAGGATGATCCGATCCCCACCGGTGCGCACCGGAGCCTGGATGCCGTACGACTGCAGGAGCGAGCCGATGAATCGCTCGCGCGTCGCTTCGCTGAATGCCGTCGCCAGTGAGAGCGTCAGCCAGACGAAACGGCGCCCCGGCGTCTCGACGCCAACTACCTGGTCCCGATACCACGCCATCGCTCGCGCCGGAGACGAAACGTCCAGCCCGACGTAGTTGCTCTCCCCGCTCAATTCCAGCAGTCCGCTTTCAGTGCGCAGCCGGCCGCCGTCGCCAGCGATATCGGCGGAGGTCAGCCGCGTGTAGTCGAGCGTCTTCACGCCCAGCAGGTCCGTGAGGCCCTCCGGCGGGTTGTAGCTGAATCGGCCGTTCGGCGCATGAGTCCCCAGCAAGCCGTCGGCCACGAGGTTGGGTCCACCGCCGGACTGGAGAACGGCGCGGATTTTGGCGATCAGCTCCTCATCAAGGAGCAATGCCCCTGGCAGATAGACCATCTTGTAGGCACTCCAGTCCATGGCCGGCGTGATCAGGTCCACGGGGATGTTCTGCTTCCAGATGGTTCGATACGCGGACCGGACTCCGGCCAGATATTCGTCGGGCGCGGAGGCGAACTCGTGCAGCAGTCCGCTCTTGTCGTGATAGATCACCGCGACCTCGGCCTTGGGGATCGAAATCGGCATGTGCGGCTTCACGCGCTCGAGTTCGCGGCTGGTCTTTTCGACGGCCTTCAGTCGAGGCAGCGGCGCCCCTGACGCGCTGACCAGATTGAGTCCGGGCGCCTCGAAGGCCATGTACTCGGGCCGGTATTGCCAGAACAGCGCTCCGCTGGCTCCGGCCGCTACCGCCAACCACACGTGGAGGGAAATCTCCTCGGGAGTCGTCTGCTTCTTGTATTTCAGTGACCCGGGGTTCATGCCCGCGTAGATCTCTTCGTACCACCACCGGCCGCCTTTCCCGACGCTTCGCGACCAACTGGAGGCGAGAAACATGTTGCTGAAGCGGTAGGGGTCGTCGCCCGTGAGAGTTCCACTGGTGGGCGCGGAGTAGCCCCAAGAGTCCAGTTCCGCCGCGGACTTCTCGTCCCAATAGCGCGGGAAATGGGCCCCGTGGCCGCGCAACTCGTGGCGGTTGTCGATGCTGCGCACCAGGTCCACCTGCCATTTCACCTTTGTCCGGAGATCATCGTGCTGGAACCCCCGCCAGAGAAGCGCCTCGGCCGGATTGGAGTTGGTACGCGGCGGCTCCACCAGCGCCCAGTCGCGGTAGCGGCGATCGAGACGGCGATTCAACTGATCGAGCGTGTACTGCTGCTGGAGCCACTTGCGGTACGCCGCCAGACTGTGTTCGCAGTAGCAGCCGTTGGCGAATCGGGAGCCTGCGTGCAGATGCCCGGGCGCGACGCCGTCCCACACGTTCCACATCAGCAGATTGGGCGCGTCCTTGTAGCGGCCCACCACCGCGCGAATCAGCCCCTCGCCGTACTCTGCCCACTTCGGATGGTCGTAGCAGTGATAAAGGCGTCCTTGCGGCATCGCGTTGCCCGCGGCCGCCAGGGCCACGTCACCCAGGTCGGACACCACGCGCATGTCCGGATGCTTCCGCATCATCCACTCGGGCGCCGCGCCGTGCGTGGCCAAGGTCAGGTCGAACCACAGCAGCAGGTCGTGCTTGCGGGCCGTCTCGAACAGGCGGTCGAAGTCGTCCAACTCATAGCGCCCCTGCGCCGGCTCCATCCAGTTCCAGTAGGAAAACGTGCGGACGATGCGCATGCCCGTCCGCCGGATCGCGGCAAAGTCGGCGTCCCAGAATTCCTGAGGCGGCATGGGCGCGCGGTAATACTCGGTGCCCAGCAGGAACTCGCGTTCGGTGAAGTGCGGCGGCGCGGCCTCGGATTCCCGTGCCGCCAGGGCGGAACCGGATAAGGCCAGGAAATCCCTGCGAGTCAGGTTCAATGTGGTGTTCCTTTCGCGATGCGGACCAGAGACCGGTCGCGCAACAGGTCCAGAATACCCCGTATCCTCGGAAGCAGCTAGAAAAAGTACTTGAGTCCGAACTGGAGATCGCGAGGCTCGAGCGCTCCGCCAATCACGCCAAAGTTCCCGGTCCCGAACGAATTCCCGGGCAGAGTGAAGTTCGCGTGGTTGGCCGAGTTGAACATCTCGAACCGGAACTCGATCCGATGTCTTTCCGCAATCTGGAATCTGCGGTGCACACTGAGGTCGACGTTGATCAGGCCGGGTCCTCGCACAA
The DNA here is from genome assembly GCA_046160045.1 of Bryobacteraceae bacterium. GTDB lineage: Bacteria > Acidobacteriota > Terriglobia > Bryobacterales > Bryobacteraceae > CAZGUX01. The sequence continues at coordinate 22,362 of JBJXGR010000102.1, read as the reverse complement.
TGTTGCGGCCTGCGTTACCGTACCGCAGTTCGGTCGGCCTGACGAACGCCGCCGTGTCGAACCACCGGATACGCGACCGGCTGGATGCGTCGAGATTCGGGTTCCTCACAACGTCAGGCCGCTGCGAGTTGACCGAACCGGTGTCAATCGCGTCCCCCGGCAGCAAGACCGTGAACCACGGGCCATCCTGGAAACTGGCGATGCCCTGAATCGACCACCCGCCGAGCAAATGAGAGGCCGCCCCTTGCTGGAGCCACGACCTCCCGGGCCCGAACGGGAGTTCATAACCAGACGTGAGAACCAGGCGCCTTCCCACGTGGGCCTCCGAAAACGAGTTGGCCGGACCTATGTTCCTGGACCGGAAGGCCTCAGTTCCCGCCACCGCGAGGCGATTCCCGACCGTGTCGAGAGCCTTCGAAAAAGTGAAGGCCGCCAGGTAATAAAGGCCGTCGCGACCGGGGCGTTTTTCGAGTTTCGCTTCCAGACCGTGATAGGACGCGTCACCATCACCGTTCAAGTACTCGATCCGCTGGAGGTTCGGAAACGGGCGTCGTAATTGCCGGTTCCCCGTTCCGGGGGCCGCATCATTGAACGAAACCACGCCATCCTGATGCACCGCGTGCATCCCCTGATAACCGACCTCAGCCACAAGGTCGGGCGTGATCGCCCGCTGAATGGAAAGTCCCCAGGAATGACTGACGGACAGCGGCATGGGGCTTTCGACTCCGAAACGCGTAGGAGTGGCCGAGGCTGCCAGAGCTTGAGGGAAGGGGTCGGACAGGGAGATCGTCGGTCTGTCGATGGGCGCGTTGAAGATCCGGATCTCGGTCCCGGGCTTCGGGTTCAGCCCGAGCCGGAGCCCTACCGAGTGCAGAACCTCGTTCGAGTACATGCCGTAGCCGGTGCGCACTACGGTCGACTGGCCGAGCCGGTACGCCAACCCGATGCGCGGCAGAAACGCCGTCTTCCGCCATCCAAACAGCTCGGCATTGGGTTCGTAGATCAGTTTGTCCGCGTTGGGCTGGCGGTCTGCCGGCAACAGCGCCGGACGGAACTCGGCGGTCAGAGGGTTGATGTTGGTGCTGGTGCCCCGCTTGTCGCGCCACGGCAGCCGATACTCGTACCGGAGGCCAATGTTGATGGTCAGCTTCTGGTGAACTTTCCAATCGTCCTGGATGTAGAAGTAATGCCCTTTGTGGCGGAGGTTGTAGACCGACTCCTGCCCGGGGCCTTCCGTGCTGGCGGGGACTCCCATCAGGAAATCCGCAAACGAATTGCCCGAATAGCGATTGACGAAGTTGAAGATGGGGCGCTTGTCTTCCAGCGGATGAATGTAGTATTGACGGAACTCATAGCCCGTCTTTACCGAATGGTTCCCCTTGGCGATCAGCAGCGATTCCTTGATCTGCCAGTTCCCGAATGCGAAGTGACCGGTACAGCAAGTGTCGCCGAGGCTCAGGAAGCCTTGAACGTTTGTGGTAGGGATGCCGTTGCGGGACCCGGTACGTTGGACCAGAACCGGGATGCCAAGGTCTCTGGCCGCGTCCGGCTTCGGGTTGGAAGGGCCGAGCGGCTGAGTCCGGAACACGTTGTGGATGCTGGCCTGATTCACGACCGAGTTGGACAGGGTTCGCGTGTTGCTGATTGACGCCAGTCGGCCGGTAAGCGGCTGCTGGCTGGAGAAGGCAGAGATGGCATTCAGGGAAACCGCCGGAGACCTGTCCCACATGAAACTGCCCGCCCATTTGCTGACCTCCGAGGTTTTCACGTCCATCCGCGTAATGAACTGGGGGGTATCGGAGGCCAGCGTCGTGTTCGGGCTTGTGTAGTTGGGACGGTCGGCGGTGTTAGGCAAAGGCCACCATTGGAGAAGCTTCTGGGAGACGCCGTTCAGCAGGCTTGCGGGGATCGTGTTGTTGGGGATTGGCTGCTGGGTGAATGGGTCGCGAATGGGCGCGGCGAACTGTCCGGCGCGCTCGGCGGCCGTCGGCACAACCCCCGTCAGCGGCACGAACTGGCGGATGGATTCCTTTTGATACGACACAAAGAACCAAGCCCGGTCCGTTCCGGAGAAGACCTTCGGGATGTAGATCGGCCCACCAAGGGTGGCTCCGAACTGATTTCGCTTGAATTCCTGTTTCCTCGCCGCGAAGAAATTGCGCGCGTCGAGGTTATCGTTACGGTGAAACCAGAACGCGTTCCCGTGCAATTGGTTGGTGCCGCTTTTGATGACGGCGTTGACCTGGGCGCCGGGCTTGATGCCGTACTCGGCTCCGTACAGGCCGGTCTTGACCTCGAACTCCTGAAACGCGTCGATGCTGGGCCGAAACCACGTGACACCGTTGCCGTGGCTGAACATGGTGCCATCGATGTGGACCATGTTGTCCGCGGCACGCATCCCCCGCACATTGAACTGACCGAAGTCGCCATTCACGCTGCCCCGGCGGGGTGTAACGCCGGGCGCCAGAACCGCCAGTTGCGTGAAGTCCCGGTTGTTGATCGGCAGCCCTTCCAGCTTCCGGTTGTCGATGACCTGCCCGAACTCGGCTTTTTCCGATGTCAGCAATGGGGGCGCTGCGTTGACCTCCACCCTCTCGGCGGTGTCCCCAACAGCGAGGCGGAAATCGATCCGAAGAACCCGGCCGACATCGAGTTTGATCCCTTTTCGCTCCTCGGTCTTGAAGCCACTCAGCATCGCCGTGATGTCGTAGTTGCCCACAGGCATTCGCTCGACACGGAAGTCGCCGCTGTCGTTCGTGCGGCTGACAGAAGTCTCATTGGTTTCTACTCGGCGGATCGTGACCAGGGCGCCCGCGGTCACAGCGCCGCTCGGGTCTGTGACGGTACCCACGAATGTCCCCGTATCAATCTGTGCAAGCACCACGCACATCGAGCAAAACCAAACCAGAACGCGACCCAAGCTCCGAATCATGGCGAATCCTCCTCTACTGTTTGCCATCCTGTTCTGCTCCAGGTTCCATCCCGTCGAACGCAACCAGCTATTCCTCTCGCGCTACACCCCTGCAATAATCGATTATGTGCTGGTAGTTTGAGTTAGTATAATCGATTCCTGGTTGCTGTCAAGGAAAACGAGGAGACGGATCCTCGCCGTCAGGCCGGACTCCTACCGCAGCGGACGCCTGAGGGGAAAATGAAAACCAAACGCGAGGAGGGACTCCTGTCGAAAGATCCATGACGCAATCTCAAGCTGAGCTTTCCGAATTTCGCTTCGGGCCTGTGGTGGCACCGACCTTGAAGGAGAAGATCGCCGGCCAGATCAGGAAGGCCATTTTGACAGGGGATTTGCGCCCGGGCGCCCGAATCGTCGAATCCAAGCTTGCCAAACAAATGGGTGTGGCGCAGACGACTGTGCGCGAGGCCATCCAGGAGCTGGAGAGTACGGGCCTGGTCGTCAAGCACGTGAACCGCGAGACTCGAGTGCGGCAACTCACCCTGGGCGAAATCGAGCAGCTCTTTCACCTCAGGCTGAACCTTGAAGGCTTGGCGGTGGAACTCGCCCATCCCAACGTCGATGAGAAGAGCTTGTGCTCGCTCTACCGCATCGTCGCTGAGATGCGCGGGGCAGCGCATCACAACGACATCGCGGACTTCTACCATTTCGACGTGGAGTTCCACCGCAAGTTGTGGTCCCTGTCGAAGCACCAGTTTCTGGTGGCCGCGCTAAACCCGTTGATGGTCGGACCGGTCGCATTCATGCTGAACGGCGCCCCGTCGCGCCTGGCAAGCAACTACCTAAAAGTGGCGGACGAGCACTCGGAGATCGTCGACGTCCTCGGCAATGGCACGGCTGAAGTGGCGCGCCGGATGATGGAATCGAAGCTGCGGCACTGGCATGAAATGCAGTTGAACAACATCATCAACGCCCCCGAACGGGACTCCTGACGGCGTCAGGTTAAGTGTTCCGTTTCACAAACCCGCTCACCCATCGCGGCAATAGCGGGGTGGGCTCCCTGGCCCGCTATAGGCGCCAAAGTAAGCTGGCCACGCTACCCAGACCGCTGGTCCGCAGGCCATCACTTCCCCCAACGGGACTTCACGGGCGATTGCTGGTGAGAAGGGGATTTCACAACAGAAATCGGATTTCTAAATTCTAAAGCGCTGGCGCCGTCAGGGAGGATGTACTGGTTCGAACCTCGCCAGGGACTTCCCGCGCCTCTAGGATTGCCTTTCGCCGGGCACGTATTCCGGTCTGTAAGGTTGTGGCGTCGCTACCTGCGCCATCACATTCTGCTCGTATTCATTGACGTTGGTGAGTTTGATACCCTAGGTATCGACGACCGGTGCCATGTTGATAGCGTCACCATGCAGATATCCGAGCATGTATGGTCCACCGCCGAATTGCAACGGCGAATTGAAGCGAATCGCTTGCGAAGGGTCAGCCGATCCGGTCCATCACTTTTCGGAACCCCGGCGCACGGAAATGGTCACGTCGTAATGGTCACCAACCTTCCTCGCCCCGAGGCCCACGACGGAAGATGTCTTGCTGCTCGAAAAGAATGCAGTGAACAGATTCAAGCGATGCCCTTCCCACTCGGGCATAGTTGCCTGCGTCAAATCAATCAGATCCTCGAATCTGTTCGCAGCCTCAACCTCTGAGTCTGTGCGATAGAGTACACACTTAATCACAGGATCCCGTGGATAGCCTGAGCCGCTACAACTCACCGCTTCAGGGAGGCTGACAGAAGGAGTCCACTTCACGAATTCTTTTGCGCCGAGTTTCTGGAATCCAGACGGCGCTTCTGCGATGTACCGAGTCAGGGTGGTCCGAAACAAATCCCGGAACGAGGGTTTCGACGCCGGTTTGGGATTCTTCGCCGCAGGGTTCTTGGTTGGGGGTGCAGGAGGGTCTGAAGCGACGGGTTGTTGCTTTCGCATTTCGGGGGCCGGCCGAGGTCCCGGCGGAACTGCCCTGCGGTCGAACACGGTCCATGCTAGGAGGCTGGCGATGACGACGGCACCGGCTAGCCAGTACCAGCGGCGCGGCCCTTCATCGGGCACGGGAATCGGGATGGTCTCGGAGTCCTCCTCTTTCGCACCGCTCAGCGAGGACAGAAGATCTCTTAGCCCGGCATCGTAGCCGGTCCGAAAATCGACGTACTGAAGCCGGTTTAGTCGGTAGGGTATCTCGCAATCACGATACAGGATCGGGATAATCGCCCTTTTCTTCGGGAGAGCGTAACCAATCTCATCGAGCACGTTCGGTGAAGCGACTGATTCAGGCGAAAGTACCACCAGCATCCGCCCGCACTCGGCAAGCCCGCGCTCGATCTCCTGGTCCCACTCTTCGCCGGGACGAATATCGAGTTTGTCCAGCCAAATCGACGCCCCCGCAGCGCGCAAGTCTCGGCACAGCCTTAATACGAAATCCGAATCCGTGCGCGAGTAGCTGACAAACGCCTTCGCTGAGCTTCCCATAGTGCCTTAGCAAGTATAACTTTCGCGGCGGCCACGGTACTCGCTGATTGGATCGCAGCCCGAACTTGACGATCAACTCTCCAGCCATTCCCCCTTTGGCAGCAGAAAGAAACAGTGCGTTTCTTCCCGGGTCCAGAAGCAAAATCGAACCGTCGGGAGAGTTCGTCAGCCGGCATGCAGTATCGAGAATCGTCTGAACTAGTTTCTCCGAATTGGCTTCGGTGGATAGTTGTTCGACAGTCTGAAGTAGTGTCAAAAACTCGGATTGGGAGAGATCTCCGATGTCGCTCAGGTGCTGCAAGTCTGGCGCAATTGCACGTTTACTGTGATCGGCAGGATAGTTTCAACATCGCCATCCGGAATGCGAGCAACAGGAGAGACCGACAGCGTTGATCCGCGCGCGGCGCAAGTCTTCCGGCCTTCATTGGCTTGAACAGATCCCTGACCGATGGAATGCGCAACGCTGTCGGTGGTGACTTGGGGAGAGCTCTCGACGAGACGGAATTCTTTGCCCGCCTTAGCGTGGTGCCCGGCGATTCCTATTGGTAAAACGCTCTTCCCGCAGTTGATCCGATGTGACGGACCCAAACTGCATTGTAGGAAGCTTCCTCGGCAACGTCTAACGTTAACGTCTACGCCCTGGCCCACGGCCGGTCCCCGGCCGGCTTCCTCGGATTCCTGCAAGTCACTATTTAGGGCTCCACGGCGTCCGGCTCACTGCGCCACAGCATGCGCCGCAATGCGCGGAAGTGCTGTTCGCCCTCTTCAATCACCTTGGCGCGCGACGCTGCGCCGATCGTTGCCGCGTCGTCCACGTCCACCACACGGAGTTTGCCCCGCGTGGCCAGCGCGAGCAATTGAAATTCGCAGGCCCGGTCAAGTGCATAGAGATCGTCGAAGGCTTCGTGCACCGTCATTCCGCAAACGGTCACACCGTGGTTGGCCATCATGAGAACGTCCTTATCTCCGATGGCGCCGTTGACCAGTTCACCGATGGACCGTTCGGTCGCCAGGCCGTAGCTGTCGAGGTAAGCGATTCTCCCCGGGAAATGCAGCGCGAGTTGGGAGCACATTTCCACGGTCTGGTCTTCCAGGCAGGTGAGCGCGGCGATATGGGGCTGATGCGTGTGGAAAACCACCTGCGCCTGCGGCAGGTCGCGGTGCATCGCGCCATGAATGAGCAGCGACGTCAGTTCGATCTCCCCGTCACCGTCCAACACCTTCCCATCCAGGCCAACCACCAGGAAGTCCCGTGCTTTCACTTCGTCCCAGTGGATTCCATAAGGGATGGCGAAGAACCGGTCCCGGTAACCAGGCACCAGGGCCGTGAAGTGGTTGACGACGCCCTCGTTCCATCGCCAGCGAGACGCCCAACGATGGGCGACGGTCAAGTCTAGCCTGACTCTCCACGCGGGCTCGAGCTGTTGATAGGCGGAATCGTAAGCGCGCAGCGCTTCGACGTTTCTTAATGCCGAATGGAGTGATGCCACTGCCATGATCTGTTGGTCCTCGATCCTTCAAGCGGCTCCACGTCAACCCGAGCCTCACCATCCACAGGATGGTTGGAGAGAGCTTACCACTGGAGCGCCCAAGCCACAAACCGGGACACGAAAGACAGCCGATGCCGTTCAGATCACCACCCGATCGACGCCGTCGCGCCTTGTCAGACGCTCCCGGTCCAGGAACTCGAGCAACGGGATCGCGTACTTGCGCGAAATCCCGGTCCAGTCCTTGAACTCGGGGACACCAAAGCGCTGGCCTTTCCTGGGAGCCAACAGCGCTCGCAGTGCGCCGATCGCGCTCTCATGAAACACCAGGTCGTCACTGATCTTGTATAGCCGCTTCTCGCGGATCAGGATCTGCAGCAGAGAACGCGCCCGCCCCGCCTCGACGCCGGACTTGGCCAGCACCTCCTGAACCGGCGGCGTTGTCAGCCCCGCCTGCGCAAACGCGCTCTCGATGGCTTCGCGGGCCTTTTGCTCGTCTTCCTTGAGCACCAACCGATGAGTGGCGAGATGAACGGTGTCTCCGGTTACGGCCACGTGCGTGGCCGCGGCCAGGATCGCATCCAGGACAAACAGCGGCGCGCCGGCGAGTTCCCGGGCCCGCAGGTCCTGCTTCGGCATCCCCGGCACGAGCGGGTTGGCTTTGTGAAAGGCAGTGACGATTTCGGCCAGGCGGGCCGCCCTGCCGCGAAACCAGCCCGCATCCATGAGCCAGAATTCGGGCTGGCGCAGACACACAAAGGACGGCGCCGAAGAGGCATGATCGACTTCGGCCTGAGTCAGTCCCGTGCGGGCGATCAATTCCGATCGAGAGCAGCCAAATCGTGACTCCTTGACAATCAGCGCCAACCGGCTGTCGATCGAGCCGTCGCGCAGGAGGGCCAGCCGCTGCGCGATTTCTTCCCCGGCGCGATAGCGCCGAGGCGACGTGTCGACGACCACGCCCCCGCCGATCGTGATGACCGGCGAAAAGCGGCGGAGAATGAACCGGTCGCCCGGCAGCAGTTCCGCCGGGTCCCGCAAGACCACCCGAGCCCACGCGCTCGCTCCGGGCTGAATCTGGGCCTGCCCGCGAAACAGCCGGATCTCCCCTTCGATCTCCGCCGCGCCGGCATGGAAGTGAACGGGCGCGCGGTGCCTCAAGGGCTTGGAGGAATCCAGCAGATCGACCGCCGCGTCGAACTGGCGGATATCCGTGAACAAGCCTGGATGGGTGAGGGTCATCCCGCGAGCGACCTCACTGGTATCGATGTCGGTGAGATTCAGAGCCGTTCGTTGGCCCGCCACGGCGCGCGCCGCCGCCTTGCCGTGGACCTGCACGCCGCGGACGCGCAACCGTCGTCCCAACGGATGCAATTCCACCTCGTCGTCTTTGGCGACAGCGCCGGAAATAAGGGTGCCTGTGACGACCGTGCCAAATCCGCGCATGGTGAAAGCCCGGTCGATCGGCAGCCGGAACCAGCGAGTGGCGTCCTTTTCGGTTTCCTCTGCCGCCGCGCGCGTGAGTTCCTGCTTCAGGCGGTCGAGGCCCTCTCCGGTCTTGGCGCTGACCGGCACGATGGGCGCGCTTTCAAGAAAGGAACCGGCCACAAACTCCTCCACCTCCAGGCGAACCAGGCCCAGAATGTCCGGGTCCACCAGGTCGGCTTTGGTAAGCACGACAATCCCGCGGCGAATACCCAACAGGCGGCAGATGTCGAAGTGTTCCCGCGTCTGCGGCTTGATCGACTCGTCGGCGGCAATGACGAACAGCACCAGATCGATGCCGCCCACACCGGCAAGCATGTTTTTGACGAATCGTTCATGGCCGGGAACATCGACGAAACCGATGCGGATCTCCGGCGTCAGTTCCAGGTGAGCGAAACCGATGTCGATGGTGATGCCGCGGCGCTTCTCTTCCTCCAGCCGGTCCGGATCGATGCCGGTTAAAGCGCGCACCAGCGCGCTCTTGCCATGGTCGATATGCCCGGCGGTCCCGGCGATAATGTGTTTCATGCTCTCCGTCCTCATGCTACTACTCGCGGGCGCGTCGCCTGCTCAACAGCCGCAGGAAGGGGAAACGCCGGTCTTCCGCTCCGATGTCGCTCTGGTGCGGGTGGACGTACAGGTGTTGGGGAAGAACGGAAGGGTGCTCTCCGGCTTTGCAAAGGCCGATTTCCGGGTGCTGGACGAGGGCACACCGCAGCCAATCGCGTATTTCGGGCGGGAGTCCGATCCGCTCGACGTCCTGCTGCTGCTCGACGTCAGCGGCAGCATGCGGAGGTCACTCGAAGAGATGGCGGCATCGGCGGCGAGCGCGCTGAAGGCGCTGCTGCCCAAGGACCAGGCCGGCGTGATACTGTTTGCCCGGCGCACGGAGCTGCGGCAGGAGCTGACGTCGCAGTTTAGCGCCATTCAGACCGGGATCCGCCAGGCGATGGACGAGCAGAAGTTGGGCGCCGGTTCTCTGATCAACCCGGCGCTCCTCGCCGCCGCTGAGCTCATGGAGAAACAGCCGGTGCGCGGGCGGCGGGCCGTGCTGATCCTGACTGACAACGAAGGACTGCAGTACCAAAGCCCCGACGATGCAGTGATCGCGAAGTTCTTCGCCGCGGATACGGTGTTAAACGCTCTGGTGGTGCGCAACAAAAAGCCGGCTGAGCCACGGCGGATCGTCAATCCGGACTTTACGCCGCCCAACGTCTTCGGCATCGCGGAGGCGACCGGCGGAGAAGCCGTGGCGGCCAAGGCGGGCGAGACGTTCGGGCCAATGCTGGAACGGATGCGGACGCGGTACAGCCTGCAGTACGCGGCTCCGCAAGGGACTCCCGGGTCGTTTCGCAGGATTCAGGTGGAGTTGACAGCGGAAGCGCTGAAACGGAATCCGGACGCGCGGGTTCGGGCGCGCAAGGGCTACTTCGTCAAGCCGTGACGGCGGCGCCGTCAGGCCAACCGTTAGGCGAGGCGGGTATCGAAAGTGAAGTTCGAAGGCTTGCCGATGTTCAACCGGACAAATCCTTCGTGACTGGGATTCAGCAGAAAGTTGAATTCCGAAGGGACGATCACACTGGGTACCCGTAGCGCAACGGTACGGCCGCCTCGGCACCAAAGATCACCGACTTTCTGCGTCCGTTCCGAAGGCGGGAACGCACGCCAGTCACGAGGTAGCAGTGCCTGGTCGAGATCTTCAATATCAGCCCCTGGAATCTCGACCTGAAACACGACAAACGCGGTCAACAGGTCGGGTGAATCGAGATGCACGAGTGTTTCCAAAACAGCGAGCGACATCGAACCAGCCGCATAGACGACCGGGGTGCCTGGAAGATTCCACCGTCCGCCATATTTCCTCGCACCCTCACCCGAGAACGCCGTGATGGCGTGCCTACGCTTGACAAGGCGCCAGGCGGCGCCATTCAAACGAAGACCCCGTATTCCAGTTGTCCGATCAGCCGCTCGACTTCCCGGCCCCCGATGTCTGTCCGGGCGTAGGACAAAGGCGTGTTTCCGGCCAAAGCCCTCTTGGGAGTCTTCAGCCAGTTCACCGCGGCCGCCGTGTCTCCTTCAAACAGATCCACGGCGAGATCGAACACGCGGCCCAAACGGATAATTCGCTCCGACTCATCACTGGAGAATCGTCCCGCCGATTTGCGGCGAGCCAGCGTGCGCGGCGGGATGCCGAGCATGCCAGCCAACTCGGCGCCAGAAAGCCCGCTGGCCGATGCGATAGAACTAAGCGCCTGGTAGCGGACGCCACGCTGAATGGTCCGTATCGTTTCAGCCGTGGTCGACCGGCCTAGCGCGCGGCCGCGCGCAGGGGAACCATTCTCACCGCGGGGTGCAACCTTCACGCTTCAGATAATAGCACTGCCACAATGGCAAGATCAATGTGCCATCTGGCACTCAGTCCTCGTTGCCCTTGTACATCGAGCCGACCCACTTCTCGTACCCGTTGTACGGCATCGTCGCCACCCTCTCCATGCGCGGGATCACTTTCTCGCTTGCCTGCGACCACCTCGGGTGCGGCTTCTTCGGATTGACGTTTGAAAAGAAGCCGTACTCGAGCGGCTGCAATTTGTTCCAGAACGTCGGCGGCTGTTTCGCCGTGAATTCGATCTTCACGATCGATTTGATGCTCTTGTAGCCGTACTTCCACGGAGTGATGACGCGAAATGGCGCGCCATTCTGTTTGGGCAGAGGCTTGCCGTAGAGTCCGGTGACAAAGAGGGCCAGCGGGTTGTTCGCTTCGTCCATTCGCAAGGCCTCAAAATACGGCCACGGATACCAGTTGGCCTGCTTGATGCCCGGCATCTGCTCGGGCCGCTTCGCCGTCACGAAGCGGATGTACCTGGCTTCGGGCTTGGGCTCGACCTTCTTCAGCAGTTCGCTGATGGGAAACCCGGTCCAGGGAACCGTCATCGCCCACGCTTCCACGCACCGGAAACGATAGACCCGTTCTTCGAGCGGCATGGTCCGTTCGAGTTGATCGACGTCCAGGGTTTGCGGCTTGTTCACCAGGCCCGAGACTTCGATGGTCCAGGGCCGCGTGACGAAGGCGCCGACTTTGTCCTTCACCGCCTCCTTGTTCTGCGCGTCGAACTCGTAGAAGTTGTTGTACCCCGTGGCCGCCCATTCTTCCGTAATCGGCCGTTCGACCTTCTCGAATTCCGGATTCCGCTTGGCGGGGTAGGGCGACTTCAACTCCGTCGCGGCCTGAAGCAGCCCCTCCATTCCGAGGAATCCGGCGGCCTTCAACAGGTTGCGGCGATTGAGGTAAACGGTCTCCGGGGTCGCTTCCCGCTCGGGGATTTCCCAGCCCTTGGGCACACGGATCAGCATGGTTGGCTCCTTCCCGTTAGATGCAAACGCGCGCGAAGTTCTTTCATTCTAATATTCCGAGCGCCGATATTTCTTGGGGACGAGCGACCGCATCAGCGCCGGGCGACAAAAAACGTCGCCCGGCGCCACTGGGTTTATCGCTTCAGGTGGTTCTCGTACCACACCACGTTCTTGCTTTCCTGTCCCGCAATGAGCACGTCCAGGTCTCCATCGCCGTCCATATCGACCAGGCGGATGTCGTAGGCCGCCTGCTTCTCGGCAATGCGGTGCGTGCGGAAGTTGCCTTTGCCGTCGTTCTCGAACCACGCGGCGACGAAGTCGTCCTTGGCGCACGTCACCGCGTCGATGTCGCCATCGCGGTCGATATCGCCGATTGCCAGCGAATGCGGACCCTTGAGCGCAGGATTGATTTCATGCGGCTTCCAGTTGGGCGCTTCGTACCACACGACGCCCTGGCCGTGCCCGCGCGTGGCGAGGAAGTCCGCCTTTCCGTCGCGATTGAGGTCCGCGATCAGGATGTTGGTGGCCCCCTCCTGCTTCTCGGCGATCAGGTGCTTCTTCCAACCGGTGGTCTTCGGGTCCTTGGGCGCTTCCCACCAGGCGAACCAGTTGCCGCCCTCGGGAACCTTGGCGGCGCTGGCCAGGTCGGGACGGCCGTCGCCGTTGACGTCGCCATACCCCAGATAGTGACTGAGGCCAGGCGCGTCTTTGTTCGCGAAGATGTAGCGCTCCCACCGCTTGGCCGTGCGCGGATTGTGGGGAATCTTGAACCAGGCGAGCGAATTCGGGAACTTGCCGTCCGGCTGGGCGCTGTTTCCGATCAAATCGGGGACACCGTCCTTGTCGACGTCGCCCTGCATCAGGCCGTGGATGCCGTTGACGCCTCCAATGGCGACGTCGTCGATGACGTGAAACGTCCACTTCTGGCGCAGTGGATCGTTCGGCCGTTCGAGCCAGAAGATCAAACCAGGCGTATAACGAGCGCCGATGTAGTCGATGTCCCCGTCGCGATCGACGTCTATTGTTTCGCTGTGGATCGCCCAGACGTTGTCGAGCAGGAGGACCGGTTTCCAGTCCGGGGCCACGTAGAGCCAGGTCTGCTTCTTGTCGGCATCGTTGGCGATGACGTCGGGCCGGCCATCGCCGGTGAAGTCGGCGGCGATGGCGGTCTGGTTGCCGTAGCCTGTCGCGACTACGTGCTTTGGCCAATCGAGTTCAGCGGCAGGGGTTGCCACGGCTACCAGCAATAGTACAATCGTGCGCATGATGCGGAATTGTATCGTAGTGCTTGTCCTCGCGGCGGCCGTGGCGTGGACCATCGGCCGGCCCGACGAGATTCCTTTCCGTAAGCACACCCTCGATCTCGGCGCAAACGAAACCTGCGCCTTTGCCGATGTGAACCGCGACGGCAAGCTCGATATCGTCTCCGGCGAGAACTGGTATGCCGGCCCCGCTTGGACCAAACACAAATTCCGAACCCTGAATTTTCAGAATAATTACATCGACAATTTCAGCGACCTTCCGGTGGACGTCAATGGTGACGGGAGCATCGATCTCGTCAGTTGCTCGTACTTCAGCAAGCGCCTGGCATGGTTTCAGAACCCGGGCCGCGGCTCGGGCGAATGGAAGGAGCACCCTATCGAAACGGGCTTCTCGGTCGAGTTCACGTTCCTGGTCGACCTCGACAACGATGGCAAGAAACTGGAATTGCTGCCGCAGTTCGGCCAGACGGCGGCGCCGCTGGCCTGGTACGAGTTGAACAACGGCGGTTGGGTCCGCCACGTGGTCAGCCCCAAAAGCTATGGGCACGGTATCGGCGCCGGCGACGTCAATGGCGACGGCCGCACGGACATTCTGACACCGAAAGGCTGGTTCGAAGCTCCCCCGGTTCCGCGGACCGGCGACTGGAAACATCACGCCGAATGGGACGCGCCTCAGGCTCTCGGGTTCCTCTACACCCTCGATGTCAACCGCGACGGCAAGGCGGATGTCCTCACGTCGGCAGCTCACGACTATGGCATCTTCTGGTTGGAGCAGGGAAGCGGGGGCACATGGACCAAGCGTATGATCGACGACAGTTGGTCGCAACCGCACGCTACCACGCTCGTGGATCTGAACGGCGATGGGCAGTTGGACCTGATCACCGGGAAGCGGTTCATGGCGCACAATGGCCGCGATCCCGGGGAGCGCGAAGCGCTGGGCATCTACTGGTATGAGATGCTTCGGCCGCCGGACCGGCCTGTCGAGTGGGTGAAACACGTGGTCGACTACGCCTCGCGAACCGGGACCGGCATGCAGATTCCGGCGGCTGATATCGACGCCGATGGCGACCTGGACTTTGCCGTCGGCGGCAAGAGCGGGCTGTTCCTGTTCGAGAATCAGACCCGAAAGAGATAGCATGCTTCTCGATTCGATCGATCGGGCGCTGGCCCTGCCGGATGCATGCGAACAGGTGCTCGGGTTGACCATCAGCCATTTTTCAGCCGACAGCGGGACCCTGCACTTGCTGGGAGAAGACGGATTGCTGCACCTGAAGGCTGCGTCGAAAGGGATACCGCCACCTCTGCTCGAAATCATCCAGCGGATCCCGGTTGGCAAGGGCATGGCTGGCCTCGCTGTGGAGCGGGCCGAACCGGTGACAGCGTGTAACCTTCAAACTGATACGACCGGCGACGTGCGTCCGGGCGCGAAGGCCACCGGGATGCAAGGCGCGATCGTCGTACCCGTCCTTGCCGGGGAACGGGCCGTGGGAGCGCTCGGCATCGCCAACCGCCACGAGCGGGCGTTTAGCGTGGAAGAGACTGCGCTGTTGACCGAGATCGGCCGGCGGATCGCCGCGGCCCTCGTGGGATAATAATCGAACGGAGGACACTGAACTCCGTTTCCTCACATTCAGGGGGCTGAGTTGTGCGAACGCTGTTCGTGTGTGACAAAGAGGTAGTGCGTGGACAGCATTAAGGACAAGAGCGTTCTCATCACGGGGGGAGGGCGCGGCGTCGGCAAGAGGCTGGCCATGGGCTTCGCCCGCGCCGGAGCCCGCGTCGGATTGCTGGCCCGGAGCAAAGCCGAGATCGACCTCACCAAACTCGAGATCGAGCATTCGGGCGGATCGGCGATGACCATCAAGGCCGACGTGCGCGACTTTGAGCATCTGTGCGCGGGCGTGGACCGGATGCGCGTGCGCTTCGGCGGCGTGCACATCCTGGTCGCGGCGGCCGCGACGCAGGGGCCGATCGGTCCGCTGGCGGAAACCAAGCCGAAGGCATGGGCAGAAACGCTGGAAGTGAACCTGGTCGGCGTCATGCACGCCTGCCTTGCGGTGCTGCCGGAGATGATCGAGCGCCGCTCCGGCAAGATCATCGCCGTCACCGGAGGAGGAGCAGCCTTCCCGCGGCCGAACTTTTCCGCGTACGCGGCTTCGAAAGCCGGCCTTGCGCGCTTTGTTGAAACCGTGGCCGCGGAGGTGCGCGAACACAACGTGCAGGCCAACTGCATGAGTCCCGGGGGCGCCTATACCCACATGACCGATGAGATTCTTCATGCCGGACGCCGCGCCGGGCAGCAGGAAATGGAAGAAGCCGAGAAGGTGCGCCTCACCGGGGGCGTCGACGTGGAAGAACAGATCGGCCTGGCTTTGTTTCTGGCTTCCGACCGCTCCAACCACATCAGCGGCAAGTTTGTCCACGTCAGCGACGACTGGCGCAAGCTCGAGCGGTCCGACATGAGCGAGGACACACTCACCCTCCGCCGCGTCACCGGTTCGCAACCCCGATTCAGAAAATAGGAGTCTGTCGATGTTCCGCCTTTCCCTCCTGTTCGTCCTTTTCGCCATGGCCGCCATGGCTCAAGTTCCCCGCAAGAAACTGCTTGCCATTGGCATGTCGAACGGCTACCAGCATGATTCGGTGTCGCACGCCATGGCCACCCTCTGGAAACTCGGCCAGGAGTCCGGCCAGTGGGACACGTTCATCCGCACGGACACGCAACTGATCACCAATAAGAAACTCGAGGGCAACGCCAAAAATCTGTCGTATTTTGACGCGATCTTCTTTTACACAACGGGCGATCTCAAACTGGACGAAGAGCAAAAGGCCGCGTTCGTGTCGTTCATCCGCGACCAGGGGAAGGGATTCCTCGGCGCTCACAGCGCCACCGACACCTACTACGATTGGCCGGAATACGGCGAGATCATCGGAGGCTACTTCGACCACCACCCCTGGCATCAACAGGTCGGGATCGTGGTGGAAGGCTCCGACTTTCCGGCAATGCGGCATTTCCCGGGGCGCATCGAGGTGACCGACGAGATTTACCAGTTCAAGAACTACTCGCGCGACCGCGTGCGAGTGCTGATGAGCCTGGATGCGTCATCCGTGGACCTGACGAAGAAAAACGTCAACCGCACGGACAAGGATTTCGCCGTGACATGGGCACGGCAGTACGGCAAAGGACGCGTGTTCTATTCGTCGCTGGGCCATCGCGAGTCCGTGTGGGACCGGCCGGATATCCAACGGATGTGGACCGAGGGCGTCCGCTGGGCTATGGGGCTGAGCGAGGGAGATGCCAGGCCGCGGCCGAAGAAGGCGGATTGAACTGTCCCTCCGGGTGGCGGCTCCTGTATAATCCGTCTCTATATGACATCCTGGCTGCTGTCCACCAACCGGCGTCGTCTTCTGCTTGGCGGAGGTCTGGCGGCGCTGATGCCCCGCAACTATGTCGCCGCCCAGCTTGCTGCGGCTCACGGCGAAATCTACCGCCAACTCGGCGTCCGGCCCTTGATTAATGCCGCCGGCACCTACACGACGTTGACCGGCTCCGTCATCCCTCCAGAGGTACGGCAGGCCATGGACGAGGCCTCCCGCTCTTTTGTCCCGCTGCTGGAACTGCAGCAGAAGGCGGGGGCGCGGATCGCGAAGATAGCGGGCGTCGAAGCCGCGATGGTCACCTCCGGCGCAGCGGGCTCCATCATGCTGGCCACGGCCGCCTGCGTCACCGGGAAGGACCCCGACAGGATCCGGCGGATCCCCGACATCGCGGGGATGAAGAGCGAGGTGGTGATTCCCAAGGCGCACCGGAACGGCTTCGATCACGCTGCGCGCAACGTGGGCGTCCGCCTCGTGGAGGTCGAGACCGCGTCTCAGGCGAGGTCGGCGATCAACAGCAACACGGCGATGCTCCATTGGACGCATCTCTACGAATCCAAGGGGAAGATCGCCCGCGCCGAGTTTCTCGAGATCGGCAAAAAGGCGGGGGTGCCGGTATTTAATGACGCCGCGGCGGAGTTGCCGCCCGTCGATAACCTGTGGGCGATCGTCAAGGAGGGTTTCGACCTGGTTGCGTTCAGCGGCGGCAAAGGGCTTCGCGGACCGCAAGCCTCGGGGATTCTGATGGGCCGCAAGGACCTGATCGAGGCGGCGCACCTCAACAACAACCCGCACGGGGACACCATCGCGCGGCCGTGCAAAGTCGGCAAGGAAGAGATCATGGGCTTGGTGGCGGCGGTCGAGTTGTACGTCAAGCGCGACCATGACGCCGACCAGAAATTGTGGCGGGGATTCATGGAGAGCATCAGCCGCGACCTGCGCAACATCCCGGCGGTCCGCACCGAGGTCTATGTTCCCGGCCCCGGAGGACACCCGATTCCGTATCTCCGGGTCCAATGGGAGACGGGCAAACTGAGCTACGCCGAGTGCGCGAAGCGGCTGCGGGAAGGCGAGCCTTCGATCGAGGTGAATGCCAGCGATCAGGAGGGACTGTCGCTGGCGTCCTACAATCTGTTCCCCGGCGAAGAGCGCATCGTCGGGTGGCGGCTTGGCCGGATACTGAGGGACGCCCACGCCGGATAGGCCGGCGCGCGAGGACGTAGCACGAGGTTCGGCCGCGGCGCGCCGGCGTTGTTGGCCGCCGCCAGATCGTCCAGGCCCTCTGACAGAATGCGCAGCAGGGCTACTGTCACTGATTTTTCTGGGATTTTTCTGGAGGTCGCCCGCGTTGTCGACGTAGGGGCCGCATACATGCGGCCCGCCGGCCGCAGGCTGGCTTTGCGGAGCCGCACAATGCATTTTCCTCGTAGTTCCCCTCATCGGCCAAAGACCGGCCTTTCGGATCGAAGATCCGGGTACGGGCCTGCGGCCTACTCGAACAATGAAAAGGCGCCCGCAGCCCCGAGCGTCAGCGAGGGGGTTGCGTTTCTTCTTCCGCGACCGTCAGGGACCGGTGGCTCTCCGTTCCCGATTTCTTCAAACCCACAGGATGGACTGGGGCCCCCTCGATTTCCGCACACGCTCTCAGTCTCAGCGTGGGGATGCCTGGGCGCACGATCAAAGAGCGCCGCCAGATCGTCCAGGCCCTCTGACAGAATGCGCAGAAGGGTCACTGATTTTTTGTCGCCTACGGGCAGGATTCGTCAATCAAGTTTCTGAAGCCGCCGGCCGTCCTCCCGCCGGATACACGCGAGATTCGTGGTTTGTCGGAGTAACGAAGTCAGGCGACGCGCGTCGAACAGACGATAGTGCTATCGGAAGCGGCTGCACGATCCGCCGTCGACTCGCGGTCGTACTCACTCCCGGCGCAGCGGGATCCGAAAGAGGTTCCGATGCACCGTCGTCTTCACATACGCGAACACGGAAGGATCGGGTCCGGGAGAGATTGCCCATCCTTCAACAACACGAGAGCCGGGAAACAAGGCTGCGTCGCTTAGCCCGCGGATTCCCGAAGCCGGCAGATCGGGGAGTGTCTCACCCGGCGGAATGGGAATCGCTAGAGTCTTGCCCGAGCTGGTTCGTGACGACCGTTGCAGCGCAAGGTATAGAAACATCCCATCGGGGGCCCACGCGACATAACAGTGACAGAGGCGGCGGGGATCGCCTCCTCCGGCTGGCACCGCGATCGCTGGGCCGCTGCCGTCCGGCAGGGGCGCAAACGCCACAACCCAAAGCCGGTCAGGAGAGATCGACTGCACATTGCCGATCGGATACGGAACCACCTTCGACCGGCCCGAACCGTCCCTGCTCATCCGGGCGAGATAGTGGGTATTCCCTTCCGTCAGCCGAAACAGAATCCGACCGTCAGGACCAAAGAGCGGCGAAGTCTCACCGGAAGAAGCGATCAACTGGGGAGGCGCGCTTCGATCCACAGTGGCCAGCCAGATCTGGGAGGGCTTGCCGGAGGGTTGCGTCGAGAAAACCACTTCTTTTCCATCGCTCGAAATATCGTACTCCAGCATCGACAGCCCGGGCGCCAGACGATCGCTCTTTCCTGATTCCAGATCCGTCCGCCAGAGTTCGATCGGGCCTCCCGGCGATTCGCGGTTCAGGTAGAAGAGCAGCTTGCCGTCCCGCGAAAATACCGGCCGCGTTCCAAACAGACCGGATGCTTCCACCGACGGCACGTACCCCTCCGATGAAAGGGACCTCTCGCCTCGCGTGTCGCGAATCCAGACCGCGCCGAGGCGCATCCCGATGGAAGTGATCAGCGAGCGCCCATCCGGCGCCATGGCGATCCCTTCCTCGTCGGTGGGACCGGAGGTGATCTGCTCCGGCTCGCCGGAAGGAAAACGCTGGCGCCACAAGTGGTGATTCCCCTGGACCTCGACGCCGAAGTACATCCATTTGCCATCCGGCGACCACGCCGCGGAAGTACATTTACCTTGCGGACCAACCTGGCGGCCCAGCGAGCTGCCGTCCATCGGGACCACGCGGCAGGGCTGCCACACCGGATCCATTTCCACGACCAGAACCCACTTGTGATCGGGCGATGGATAGGAATAGTGCGCCATGCGGCGTTCGTCTTGGGGGAAATAGATCTTGCGGTATTCCGAACGGTTTTCCGTCGCCGTGACAATCCCCATGTGAGCACCGGTTCTGATCTCCGAGAACAGGATCCTCCGCTTGTCCAGCCAGCTGAGACCCGAGGCATTGGACAGAAGCAGCCTCGCTTCGCCGCCCAGCACGGGCACCGTATACGTATTCCAACCTGCCACCGTGTAGGCGACCCGCGAGCCGTCCGGTGAAAACGCGAGACCGTACTTGGGCCGGGGATCGCGAGTGATCTGAACCGGCTCTCCATCGGGAAGCATCTTTACGTAAATCGGATCGGTTGTGAGGAACCACTGGCTACTCCGGTAGAACGCGAGCATGCGGCCGTCCGGCGACAACGCAGGCGCCACTGCGGAGTCCGTGAAGTTCGTGATCTGCGTGTAGGTAAGTTCCTGCCTGGCCGGAGGGGTCAGGCGCACCAGAAGCAGTCCGGCGGCAACCACCGCCAGTGCGATGAGCACGCCTGCCAGGATCTTGCGATTCAGTGCGCGCCGGACCGCTGGCGCCGGCGGTACCGCCAAAGGACCAGGCTCGGCCGGACCAACTGCCGGCTGCCGCGGAAACCCCACTACCGGCGACGTTACCGGCGCCGCGAACACGTAGCCGCGCCGCGCCACGGTCCGGATCAACTGCTGCGAATCGTCGGCCAGGGCGCGCCGGATCTCCAGCAAGCGCTGGGCCAGCGAATTGTCCGTGATGGCCGTGTCCGGCCAGACCGCCTCGATCAGGGTAGTCTTGGTCACCAGCCGGCCATGATGCTCCACCAGATAGGCCAGGACCCCAAACGCCTTCGGACTCAGCGTGACCTCTTCGCCGCCGCGCCGCAGAAAACCGCCGTCCAGGTCCAACGTGAATTCCGCAAAACTGTATTGACGGCGGGCCCCTCCTACTCCGGCGGATGGCTCGGCGCTTCTCAAGCCAGTCTCCTTGCACGAAATGACGCACCGTCGCTCCGGTTGCGGCACATCATCGAACGGTGATGAATTCGTCACCAGTTTATCATCGCGTCATCAATACTTTGCAAGTGCTCCTCCGGTACCCTCGATACCTCAGCAGCCCTGAGAAAAAAGGAGCATCCTATGAATCGCGTTGCCAGAATCACGGTGTTTGCCGGAGGCTTGGCTGTCCTGATCGGCTTGGCCGGTAGCGTGCCCAGATTCGGACCAGTGTTTGACCTGAAAGGTGTAGTGCAGGCCGCCAATGAAAACATCCTCACCTTCGATGTAGCCTGCGACTGCCGCACGGGCTCACCGGCATTCTTCAGTGGGAACCGGGGCGACGCGTGGATTGTCAGCGGAAAGATCTTTCCTGCCGGGACCCTCCCAGCCGGAACGGCTACCAACGATCCGACCCTGCCCGTCAACGGTGTCGCCCCTATCGGCGACTGGACCTGCCGAGGCCAGAGCGCTTTCCCCTTTCCGCCTGCCGTCGCTGCCGCGTACGGCGCCACACCCTTTGCCTTTAACACCCAGTACTTCATCCTGAACGACGGCCGGGCATTAACCGTCGAAGGCTATGCGATTCCAACAGGAGAACGGCTGTCGGTGACGGGTGGCATCGGCGGCTTCAGTGGCGCCGGCGGTGACGTCGTAGAAGGCCCATTCGGAACGAATGCCACCGAATGTCCGAACTTCCGCGCCAAATTTAGGATCCGCCCTGGCTCCGTGCACTAAAAAGACTCGAGTTGTTGTTTTACTCCTGCTGGTTGGCGGCGTGATTCCCGCTCAGGATGGCGGCTCTCGCTCTGGCCGGGAGGCCGCCATCGAGCGGTGCCTTGCAGGCGACGAAGATTTCGCCAACAGGGCGGTACAGGGGAGGCGGCGGGCCCTCCCGAAGGGCACGGGCGACCCGAATTCGACGGATCGCGGGCTCACTTGTCGCGGTCGTGCGGGCGGAACGAATCACGGCACGACTACGGTCGTCAACGCGCCAGGGCGTCAGCACTTTCGAATCGCTACGCCGGCCAAAAAAGAACCCATCAAGGAGCGCATCGTGAAACTGCGACCAGTGGTCTTATTAGTACCATTGATGTTTGTTGATCCGACGCTTCATGCGGATGTCGTCACGGATTGGAACACGGCGGCTCTGAATGCCATTCGAGCGGCCAACACTCCGCCGCCCACCGCATCCCGCAATCTTGCCATTCTGCATGCTTCAATTTTCGATGCGGTCAATGGCATCGACCGCACCTACGAGCATTATTTCGCGACGGGCAACGTTCCGGACAGTTCCTCCACTCAGGCTGCCGCCGCCGCGGCCGCACACAAAGTACTGGCTGCACTCTATCCCGCGTTGCACCCACAGTTCGACAGCCTGTATGTCCAATCTCTGAGCGCCGTCCACGATGGTCCCCGGAAACAACACGGAGTAGAGTGGGGCGAAGACGTGGCAAGCGCCATACTGCAATCGCGAAGCACGGATGGTTGGGCAAACAACGTTCCGTACACGCCGGGAACCAATCCCGGGGAGTGGAGGCCAACTGTTTCTTTTGGAGGCATAGTCCGGCCCGCCTTGTTGCCTCAATGGGGTTCGGTACAGCCTTTTGGATTGACCAGGGCTTCCCGGTTCCGGCCGCCGGCGCCGCCCCCGCTGAATAGCGTTCATTATGCAGCCGAGGTAAACCAGGTGAAAGCACTGGGGGCGGCAATCGGCTCAATACGAACCGCCGAACAAACCCAGATCGCCAGGTTTTGGGGCTATGGACCGGCCACGGCGACGCCTCCGGGCCACTGGAATCAGATCGCGCAAGCAGTGGCGCTCCGGCAACACAACACCCTGGAGCAAAACTCCCG